>CAZAMM010000067.1:0-9506 GCA_964486435.1 uncultured Methanosarcinales archaeon
CAGACATCATATTCTTGTGCATCTGTAATGAGTGATGATTTCATTCGAGACATTTAACACCCCATTTGATCTTATATAAAGACCTTTTTATTTGTTTATAAAGATGATTACGACCTATCAGCAAAGACCTGAAAAAAAGGTTTCAGTTTCGTGGGACCTGTGATTGTCTATGCTTTCATGCAGGCAGTAGGCATGGTCAATGATCACGTAGCGGATTACTTCAGATATGAGCAGTGTAGGAAACTGGGAAGATTATAAATCTCCCTTGTTTTTATTGTTTTAAGGGACGAACAATAGCAAAAATTAAACGTAAATGATATTTTTCCTGATATCTCAGGACAAATATCCGTATGGTCTTTCTTCATAAAGCTTTAACACATCTTCAATAGTTGCATTAGAAGTTCCGGATTCCGAACCGAATAACAGACTTGAGAGGGAAGGCTTGTTCATATAAACTATAGTAGGTTCTCCTTCTATGCCGGCCAGTTCCGTAGCAATGTCTATTGCATCATAAAAATTGCCAAGTTCGTCCACAAGTCCCAGTTCCTTTGCCTTTTTGCCAGTATATATTCTGCCATCAGCAATGTCCTTAACTTCGCTCACGGACATATTACGCCCTTCTGCAACATTTATCACGAATGTTTCATAAATTTCCATTATTACACTGTCAGCATATTCTTTTTCATCATCCGACAGCCCTCTCCAGGGGCCACCCATGTCCTTGAATTCCCCGGATTTAGCTATGTGGTACTCTATTCCTTCTTGATCGTAGTAGGCAGACATATTCTCAAAGGTCCAGATCACGCCTATACTACCGGTCATTGTAGAAGGGCTTGCAACTATTACGTCAGCAGGTACTGATATATGATATGCTGCACTGGCTGCTACGTTACCCATGGAGACAACTATAGGCATACCTTTCTCATGAGCCCTTTTCACTTCTTTATATATTTCCTCACCAGCAGTTGATGATCCGCCAGGGCTATCAACTCTCAATAAGATTGCTTTTACGCTTTCATCTTCCACAGCCTTACGGATATTCTCATTTATCCCGTCAGGGGTGGCATATCCCAAGCCATTGTATATGCTGCCGGAAACAATTGATCCTTCAACGTATATGACTGCGATCTTGTCACTGCTGGCATACAAATTGCCATTAAAACTACCCATAATGGCTGCAAAGCTTACGCCAATAAGGAAGATAAGTAATCCAGCCAGCAACAGGTACATTTTCCATCTGCTTTTGCCGGGAGTCATAGGCGCAGATGTGTTTCGTTCGTAGGCAGGAAGCCCACTTATGGGCGTCTTGCGTTCTGTTTTCTCTGACAGATAGGGGTCATTTTCCACGGATGGTTTTTCTTCTACATGGTCTGTATCAGGGCTATTTGCCATATCTTCAGGTTTCATCTGGATTATTCCTTCTTGGCAGGAGAATGTGCATGAACATTGAAATAGTTATCTTGATCAATTTAAGCCCGGATCTTCTAGAATTTTGATCTGTCTGGGCAGTCTCTGATACACTAAGAACCTTTTCAAAACCCAAACCTATATCACCAATTGTGTCTGAATTTCGGCTATATTCTCTCATGCAGCAAGCAAATCTCTATAAACTTATCATTAAGAATCTATGACCCTATTATCCAACTATAAACTAGAAATTCTTCCTAGCTAATTCATGAGTAAAGGGGGTGTAGAGGACCGTTAAAACTTTAAGATTTAATAAAATTTTCTGTTAAAACAAATCCAATTCCAGCAAAAATGCCTACATGTATTCTTTTCATTAGGTCATGAGCTAGGTATCCTAATAAGGCCGATGCAATAAGAATAATAATGAAGTGTAGAATCATTCACAATTTGCTTTAATTTTATCTCTATATAATTATAAACTTTTTATGTTAATTGTATTTTTTTATACTTTCAGATATTAATTTGCTCGATCAACAGTCGCCTTCCGTAAGATCAAGTTATTCAAGAAAACAAGATTTCCACATCCAATATTTTTGCTCTGTAGAAATCCGGTGAATCGCCACTTCAAAGTCATCTATTTTCAGATATCAAAAAAAGTAAGGGCGCAGACATGCTTTTTTACGTTTTTGCGTCTATCAACCCCTGCGTTGATTATCATAAGGTTATCTGCAGAGCAAAAAAACCATCTTTTTTAATATTCATCCTTTCTTTCCAAGGAAATAATAAGCAATGGCCCCAAGGATACCAAATATAAGTGCTGCAAGTATCCACACAATTTTCATTACAGTACTCAGACCCTTGTTCTGGGTTAATACATCATATACGACCCAGATCACAGAGATCAATACAATAAGACCCCATATTGTTTCTATCATCTTTCAATCACTTCTCCATATTATAAAAATTCAATATTATTATATAAGGGTTTTAATCTTTATATGTGTTTGTTCTATCATACAACTCTTGATTTCTCATAGATTTCCTGTGCTTATGCACACTCAATACTCTTATGTGCGAATTATGTGTTCTTTGTGGGTGTTGTTGATGCTGATCTATTGATGCAAATGCATTCATGATTTATCTATACACAATCCAAGCGAAATATATTTTATAATAGTACTCTATCCTCATCAAGTACATCCATTCCACATAGGATATATTCCATATAGGATCTAATATACTGCTCATATCATTTCGGAGATCATACATGTCAAAACTACCTGAAGATAAACCTGTACTTGTTACATGCGGCCTTCCTTATGCCAATGGCAAAGCCCATGTAGGCCATCTGCGAACGTACATTCCTGCGGACATCTATGTGAGATCCCTGAAAAAACGTGGCAGAGAAGTAACTTTTATTTGCGGTTCAGATACGCATGGAACGCCTATAGTTGTGAACGCAGAAGAATTGAAGATGACCCCCAAAGAGCTGGTAGGAATATACCATAAGCACTTCTATGAGATATTCAGGTCCATGGGAATCAGGTTTGATGCTTTTGGAACAACAGACGATCCGGAAAATCATAACCGCACGCTTGATATCGTTAACAGGCTTATTGAAAAAGGATATGTTTATCCAAAGGTAATCGAGATAGCATATTGTCCTGCATGTGACCGTTTCCTTCCTGACAGATATGTAGCAGGCGTCTGTCCTCACTGCGGCCAAAATGCAAGAGGGGACGAATGTGACCAGGGTTGCGGTAAACACCTGGAACCCGGAGAGCTGAAGGACCCTGCATGTACTATTTGTCGTGGTCCTGCACAATATAAGGAACAGGAACACTTTTTTTTCAAGTTGTCTGAATTCAAGGACTTCCTTCTGGAACACCTGGAACACCTGGAAGGTACTTCCAATGCCAGGAACTATGCTCTTGGCTGGGTCAAACAGGAACTTACTGACTGGTGTATCACAAGGACACTGGAATGGGGTGTGAAGTTCCCCGGCCATGATGATCTTGTTGTGTATGTATGGGTGGATGCACCCATAGGTTACATCGCCTTTACAGAGCAATGGGCCCAGGCTAATAACGAAAGCTGGGAGAAGTTCTGGAAGGGTGATTGTCCCATTGTACATTTCATCGGCGGGGACATAATCTACCATCATTGTATCTTCTGGCCTGCCATGCTCAAAGGTGCTGATTACAGCCAGCCTTGGGCTGTTGTGTCTTCAGGCATGGTGAAGATAGAGGACAAGAAATTCTCAAAAAGCCGGGGGTATGTGGTATGGGTACAGGAGGATTATCTCGACCATGGTTTCCATGCTGATTTGCTCAGATATTACCTTATAAGTTACACATCCCATACCAAAGAAGTCAACTTCTCATGGAAGGTATTCCAGGAAAGAATCAACAGCGAGCTTGTGGCTGTGCTGGGCAATTTCCTTTATCGCAGTCTTCTGTTCAATTTCAAGAACTTCGGTGAGATCCCGGCAGGCAGAATCTCACCTGAGATCATGGAAAAGATAAAAACCGCCATTGATGATGTCACAGTTGCAATGGAGGATTTCGAGTTCAAGAAGGCTATTGATACCGCCATGGCTCTGGCTTCTTTCGGTAACTCCTACTTCCAGTCCAATGAACCCTGGAAACTCATCAAAGAGAACAGGGAAGCATGTGCTGAGGTGCTGGCGAACTGTATACAGATCTCAAAGGCACTGATACTGCTTTTCGAGCCCACTCTTCCAGAAAAGATGGGAATTGCCTGGAAACAGATAGGTATGGACTCAGATGTGCATGCAGCAGGATATGAAGAGGCCCTGGTGCCTGTCGTAGCAGGTACAATACTCTCTAATCCAAGCATTCTCTTTGATAAGATAGAGGATGGCAAGATAGATGAGATGACTGCCATTTCTAATGAGAGGGTACGCAAAGCTCTTGCAAAGGAAGCAGGCATAATCGAAGAAGAGCCTGAAGTGGTGCCTCTGAAAGATGAGATCACATACGAGGACTTTGCTAAAGTGGATGTCCGCGTGGGTAAGATCCTCAGTGCTGAGAAGATAAAAAAATCTAAGAAACTGCTCAAGCTGATGGTAGATGTCGGTGAACCGAAACCCAGACAGGTAGTTGCAGGCCTTGCTGATTATTATCAGCCTGAAGAGCTTGTTGGCAAGATCGTCAACGTGCTTGTCAATCTTCAGCCTGCAAAACTATGTGGTGTGGAATCCCAGGGCATGTTATTGGCAGCTGATGCAGGAGAACTTGTGTCTCTGCTGACTCCTGACAAGGAAATGAAGCCAGGATCCGTTGTTAGATAAAATCATGAAAAAGAGTGGTAAGTTTGATCCAGAAGCTTGAGAAATTATACAGGTGCCGGTGTTATTGCACCTGTGATGAATTCTTTTACTTCTCTTTTTCCAGCACCATTTCGAGGTAAGAGGTTCTAATGGAATCCTCCTTCTGTATACCTAATTTTTCAAGGAATGAAAATATTTCATTAGAATGCTCTTCGATATTGCCTTCAGCCTGTTTTTCGACCTCAATAAATTCTCCAAGCCCCTCTACAGAGTCAAGGGCAATGATCAGATCCTGGTAACTGAATACTTCCCTTTTCTTCCGGACAACGCCGGATTCAAAAAAACCCAGAGCCACAAGAATACTTCGGGTACTGTCTCCATCTACTTCGGTTTCGAATTCCGGGCGTGTCTTGGAAACAGAATCAAGTTTCTTTCCTTTGTATGTGAGCACTGATTTTTCGTTCACAGAGCGTATTCTCAATGCTTCATCCGTGGTAGAAAAATCCCTCACTGGAGAATTATAGTAGGTATCCAGATGTTCCTGAATACCTTCTGGTTTTGCGCCCATTGCTGCAAGCTTATCACGGAGGAATATGTGGCTAGCCCGCGCTTTTACTTCTATCTCTATCATATTATTCAGGTACGAATTTGGTGCCGTAATATATCATACCCTTCTCGCCGCTTTCTCCAAGCTTCCTGAATACAGGTCTTACCTTCATACCTATCTTCATGGCCTCGGGATCAGCTACTATCTGGCTGGTAAGACTTGGTCCTTCTTCAAGTTTTACGATACCAAGCACATAAGGGGTCTGTTTCTCAAAACCTTCTGCGGCAGTGTGGATCACAGTATATGTAACCACTTCTCCTTTTCCACTGAATTTAAAGTTCTCAAGCTTTCCATCACGGCGGCATTTAGGACACATGTTGCGGGGTGGATAGTAATAAGTTTCGCAGTTAGTGCAGTGAGTGCCTATCAGGTTATACCTGGCTACCTGTTTTCTCCAGAATCTCGGTACTGACATCGTGATCACCTGTCCCTCGAAAATATGTGTACTACAGCAGTGGCACCAGAACCTCCGACGTTGTGTGTCATACCTATCTCGGCACCATCAACCTGGCGTTTTCCTGCATCACCGCGTAGCTGCTCTACTATTTCCACAGCCTGCTTGATGCCAGTAGCGCCTACTGGATGGCCACATGCTTTAAGTCCGCCTGAAGTGTTCACCGGTATCTTGCCGCCTATGGCTGTGTTCCCTTCTTCTGTGAACTTGCCTCCTTCGCCCTTCTTCACAAAGCCAAGATCTTCGATAGCACATATCTCTGCAATGGTAAAGCAGTCGTGCACTTCCACCAGGTCTATATCATTGGGTGTAAGTTTTGCCATTTTGAAGGCTCTCTTCCCCGCTTCCACTGATGCTGCGAGGGTCGCTATGTCCTTTCGGTCATGGAGTGCGATGGTATCACTGGCCTGGCTTGTGGCCTTTACATAAATGGGTGTGTCTGTGTATTTGTGGGCAATGTCGGCAGGCGCCAGTATGACCGCTGCTGCACCGTCTGTGATAGGTGAACAATCGAATATGTGCAGCGGATCTGCTACCATAATAGATCTGAGCACATCTTCCACACTGATCTTGTTACGATACTGTGCTATCGGGTTATGGACACCGTTAGAATGGTTCTTTACTGCTACCTGAGCCAGTTGCTCGCTGGTAGTGCCGTATTTGTGCATGTGCAACCTTGCTATCATAGCATAGAGGCCAGGGAAAGTTGCACCCATTATACCTTCCCATTCCCTGTCAGCGGCAGCAGCAAGGGCAGTGGATGCGTTTGAAGAAGATATGTCTGTCATTTTTTCTACGCCAGCTGCCACTACTATGTCCTCAAGTCCGGATGCTACTGCATGGATGCCCTGCCTCAGTGCCAATCCTCCGGATGCACAGGCTGCTTCCACTCGGGTAGCCGGTACATGAAGTTCCTTTGCCAGTCCGGCATAGTCCGCTATCAGAGCACCTATATGTTCCTGCTCAATGAACTGCCCTCCGCTCATATTACCTACTATGATGGCATCTATTTCTTCCCCAATGACCCTTGCGTCTTCCAGAGCACCAACACCGGCTTCTGTTATTATATCTCTCAGAGACACATTCCAGTTCTCTCCAAACCTGGTGGTCTTTACACCAATGATCGCTACATCTCTCATTTTTTCACCTCATGCCAGTCTGATCTTACCTTTGTGTTTGGCATATGTTGCATAATCCACATATATGGGATCTGCCAGAAGTTCCATAACAGTCGGTGCTTTATTACGTATCTCTTCTATCTTATCTGTGACCGTAAAACTAAACGCATCTCCGCCGGCACCTGATCCAAAAGCAGTGGCAAATATCCTGTCTCCGGGTTTTGCCTGATCCAGCGTCGCTGCGATGCCCATCATACATGATCCAGAGTAGGTATTTCCAAGCTTTGGTACTACCAGGCCGGGCTTGATCTGTTCTTTAGTGAAACCCAGGATGGATGCCGCACGAGAAGGGAATTTGCCATTTGGCTGATGGAAGACTGCATAATCATAATCTTCTGGTTTAGTTCCCATCTTGGCCATAAGTCCTTTTGCCGCATGTGTTACATGCTTGAAATATCCGGGCTCACCTGTGAAACGCCCTCCATGCTCTGGGTATGGCATGCCTTCTCTTCTCCAGAAGTCAGGTGTATCAGTGGTAAAAGAATATGTGTCCTCAATGACAGCTACAAATTCGGATTCTTTGCTACCTATTATAAAAGCTACGCCTCCCGCAGCTGCAGTGTATTCCAGTGCATCTCCCGGCGCACCCTGTGCAACGTCAGCTCCTATGGCTATTCCCAGGTCTATCATTCCGGACTGTACCAATCCCATGCATGCCTGTATTGCGGCAGTTCCGGCCTTGCAGGCAAATTCAAAATCTGCAGCTGTCAGAACAGGAGTAGCCTCCACTGCCTCTGCAACTATGGTACTTGTAGGTTTGACAGCATAGGGGTGGCTTTCTGATCCGGTATAAACTGCGCCTACTCGCTGGGAGTTTATATCTGACCTCTTTATAGCATATCTCGCAGCTTCTACTGCAATTGTGGCTGTGTCTTCGTCAAAATCAGGTACGGATTTTTCATATACCATAAGACCCGATTTCAGACTGTTAGCGTCGTCGCCCCATACCCTGGCGATCTCGTCCACTTTGATCCTATATCTAGGAACATAGGCCCCATATGAGACTATCCCTGCACTCATTTCTTTTCACCGATAGTTTTTATGTAAGTATTATTCCATTACGTGATACTGGCTGTATTTCTTTAGGTTATCTATCAACTGGTCAATGTCCATAGTAGTGGCTAAAAGGGGCAGCCTGTCTATCTCTGCCATCTTCTTTGCCATGGGGTCAACCTCATTGCCCCTAAGTCCGTGTATCACGACAGCACCGGGCTTGAGGTTGGTCACTCTTATGGCTACAAGGGGTGATTTTCCGGTGGTCACCTTTGTAAAGATCATGGCTCTCTCGGTACTCCATCCATAAAGTTTCTGGAACTCATGGGAAGAAAGTTCTAGAATAGCTTTCTTGCTGTCTACGACAGTGAAACCGTAAAGGGGCTTTTCTATGCCTCTATTGACAAAATCAGCTTCTATAAGGCTTGCGAGTTTTGCAAGTTGCATGGGGAACGTATATTCGTATGTTGCATAGACAGCTCTTGAAGTGTTGTCTGAGAAAAGTATACTTTCATAGGAATGTATCTTCTGTCCGCCATTCTGTGAATCTATTTCAAGAAGTGCCTCTACGATCCTGCTTACTATGAGCGTACCCGGGGATTTCCTCCTTCCGCTCTCGTAGTCGCTTATAACAGAGGGTGACACTCCCAGATATCCCGATAGGTCTGTTTGAGGTATCTCAAAGTTAAGCCTCCATTTTTTCAGAGCTTCTCCCGGTTTCTCTGAAAGTGTTATTTCGCCTGCCATCTTTTCGGCAAGACGCTGGCGTATATTCTCACGAGAAGCATTGTCAGCCATTTCATATTCTAAATGAGACTTAATTATATATATTTAACGAATGCCCAATCGTTGATTGACGAATAAACTATTTAAAGCAGAAAAAACATATTTAGTTATTTATATTAAAACAACTTTATATTAGAAATGTATGCCTCAAAAAAATGTTGAACAAAATATGAATGTTTCTGATATAGCATTGTATCTAAAATGCCCACGAAAAGTATACTATTCTAAGCGATCTCAAAAAAAAGAGTCAAATGATGCTGTTTCTTATGTTGAGCATCTTCTTCTTAAAGAGTTTGGGTTAAGGTATCCGCAGTTGCTGGAACATTTTTCGTCAAAAGCCGATGATATGAAAGACACAATCCAAAGTATATTCAATGAGGCATGTGTTGAATTCAGCATTATATATGCCTCTGAACTTGAGGGTGTTTCAGATTCTACAATTAGCGACGCTATTAACAATGTTCAGGCCTGCATTGAAGATGTTTCCTGCAATATTACAGGTTTGCTCAGAGATACGCACAATATGCTACTTGTAAAGGCATTTTGCGGCATGGAACTGGAGCCTGTGTTGCATGGACCTAAAATGAAAGTATCCGGTATACCTGCAGGCATGATCTGCCTTGAAGGCTCTCATGTTCCGGTGATCATTAAAACAGGCAAGTGTCCTGAATATGGGGTATGGGCAGATGACAGGCTTCATATGGCTACATTTTCAATGCTTGCACAGGAGGTTCATAAAGAGATTGTCTAATTAGAACTTCGGTTTAAAAACCTATTCGTTTTTTCATT
>CAZAMM010000068.1:0-9061 GCA_964486435.1 uncultured Methanosarcinales archaeon
TAATGAAATATAGAAATAAAGAGTTAGCGATGTTTAATTAACAAGACCAATTTTTACTTTATATCAGGCCGGTCTAAGAGATCGGTATATTTTTCCTTTTTATCTGTCTTTCTCTCTTCAACCTTCAGTATAGCACTCACCCTGAGCAATGTCAAGAAGGGAGAATACTTTCACTCCACATCCATCAGCTTAATACCTATTCCGGAAATAAGCAGTATAAAAATAACCAAAGAGGCTATGAACCCATAACTTTCCATCAATGGATTCGTGTTTGAATAAAATGCAGAATGACTAATAATGATAAGGGCAATCAGGACCAATACTGAACCAGTGGAAGATAGTATTTCAAGGGTCTTTTTATTCATGCGACTCAATTAGAGGTTGATGTACATCAATTTAACGCATCGGATTATCAGTTAGATATGTATATTAATAGGTGAAATATGACAGAATTTGAGAGGGTGCTTGTTCAATCTTTTAATTCTTTTTTTTCTGAGAATGGAATAAAAGGGATAGCACATAGAGTAAAACAGCATCGTTTTACCCCCCAGTTCCTGGATGTACTTGTGGATTCGCTTGATCCGGACTATTATATGGGAATAGAATGCAAAAGTATTTCAGTGGATAAAGGAGCAAAAGCTCTGTATTTTTCTCAGCACTTCACTGTGGACAAAAAAGGCACTCATCAGATAGCACGCATCTCTGACTTTCTCAGGCTTTCGGGACGCACAGGTTTTCTTGCAGTGGAACTCAGGATGGGTGTTGGTTATTCCCGTGAAGCTTATATAGTACCCTGGACAGAACTGAATACTCTTTTTAACACCGAGGGAGAAAATAAGTTATCTATATCTGATCTAAAGGAGTATTCCATGATAGAGAGAGAGGGAAACAGGTATCTTATAGATCCTGCAAAGTGGAAAGCAGGAAGAGTACTCGGATAAGTGGTCGGAATGTCAGAGAGTTTACACCAAATGAGGGCTTGTGCAAGAAAATGTGCAGCAACTATACAGAAGATCAGCAAAGTACAAGTCGTATCGCATATAGATGCAGATGGGATCACATCCGCTGCCATTATTTGCAAAGCACTTGAGCGTGCGGGTATTGAAAATTCTGTTAATTTTGTAAAACAACTTGATGAAAATATTATATCAAGTCTTGCGGATCAAAATCCGGAACTTGTCATATTCACTGACTTGGGAAGCGGAATGCTTGGATCTGTCACAACATCCGGGTTAAATGTTGTGATATCTGATCATCATCGTCCACGTGGTGACCCGGAAAACCTTGTAAAGAACCACCTTAATCCCCATCTTTTCGCAGCCAATGGTTCTACAGACATAAGTGGCTCAGGAACAACATATTTGCTTGCCAGTGAACTTGGAGATAATCATGACCTTGCAGATCTTGCAATAGTTGGTGCCATCGGTGATATGCAGAACAGACGTAATGGGCATCTTATAAATCTCAATAGGGAGATCCTTGAAGAGGGTGTTTCTAAAGGGGTATTATCCTTTGAAAAAGATGTCATGCTCTTTGGCAAGCAAACAAGACCGATTTACAAACTGTTGCAATATGCGTCAGATCCATATCTTCCAGGTCTAACAGGAGATGAAGATGCTTGTATAGATTTCCTTCATCGTATTGGGCTTCGTTTTGGAGATGATGACCGGTGGCGAAGGTGGATCGATCTGGAACTGGGAGAAAAGCAAAGGATAGTTTCTGCCCTTTTACAACACGGTCTTTCTTCAGGACAGGAATCCTGCAAACTGGAGAGGCTTATAGGAGAAGTTTATATACTGTTGAATGAGCGGGAAGGCACTGAAATGCGGGATGCAACTGAGTATTCGACATTGCTGAACGCAACTGGAAGATATGACAATGCAGAGATCGGGATGGAAGTGTGTATGGGTAATAGGGATGAAGCCTATCAGAAGGCAAGCAGATTGCTTACTGAACATAGGTCCAACCTTGTTAATGGCCTTACCTTTGTAAGAGAAAATGGGATCACAAAGCTTAATAATCTTCAATATTTCGATGCCGGCTCAAATATAAAGGAAACAATAATAGGCATTGTTGCCGGCATGAGCACATCAGGTATTGCTGACAGGAATTATCCAATTGTCGCATTTGCAGATGCTCAAGGGGGCGTGAAAGTCTCTGCCAGAGGCACTCAGGATCTTGTAAGAAAAGGTCTCAACCTTTCAGAAGCATTAGCCTTTGTATCTGCAGAGGTGGGAGGAGCCGGGGGAGGACATGATATAGCAGCCGGAGCAACCATTCCTCAAAATGCTAAGGATGAGTTCATCCGCAAGCTTGATTCGATCATCGGTACTCAGATCTCTAAGAAATGATTTGTCAGATATATTCATTGATATGTCGCAGTTCCTTTATATCGACAACTGTGGACATGGCAGTCAATCTTATACCTATACCGTGTTCCTGAACTATGGCCATAGGATTCGTGCCTCCTATCACTACAATTCCCAGATGATCCCTTTCTACAGGCACATCCAGAATGCGTGTATTCGGCTCTCCCACTTCCAGGATACCTGTGATACCGGCATCCATCATATCTGAAAGAATATGGTCGATATCATCTCTTGCAGCCAGGGGAGCTTCTCTGAGGTTCGCCAATATTTTTCCGGAACCTGTTTTGAGCATTTCAGTTACAGATGTGACTTCCTGGGACATGAGCACTTCCAGAGGATCGATCGTAGTACTGTGATATGTGAGCACATTGGTGAACCTCAAAGGTGTTCCATTCTTGATCTCCACCAATCCGCCAAATCGTGGATTCACAAGCACTCCTCTCTTGAGCAACACTCCATCTATGGTAATACTGCATACTGTGAGAAAACCAACTTGCCCCGGTCCCACAGATATCCCTTCAATGTTGTCTCCTTCATGGAGCACTCTTATATAAGGACTTACCGAAAGGCCACTATTGATGGCCATTTCGAATATTCCCATCACATCTTCCAGATCTTCCTTATCGATGATGGACAGATTGACTATTACTTTACCTTCCCGTGTTACCGGGTCAAAAGTTGTTCTGAACATCAGATCTTCTATCTTTGCTGACGTGAACTGGATACAGTATTTTTTCTGCACCTACAGACCTCGAGAGAATCTATTTTTCTTCCTTTTATTATACACTATCGATGCATATATTAGAAGTCTTCCATTCATTTTTCAAGTACCTTTGTGAACATTGCACTGTACAAATGAGGATTTCTAAGGAAATCCAGTTTATCGAGATCACTTACAAGATTATACATATCTTCTTCCTTATCTAGTCCCAGCATTGAAGGATCAGCGGGTTTAAGATAGCGAATAGGTGGTGTTTTTGTATATTCCGGATTGGGTACATATCCATTCTCAAGAAGATAATATGCAGCTCCAGAATGCTCTTTGATGGGCTCGTACATGGATGAGAACTCACTGGACACCCAGTTTGCCATTTTAAGGGTCTTATTTGAAGAATTTATGGTAATATGGCCATACCCCGGTGGAACCATTATTATGTCCCCAGCTTTTGCCTCTACAACCACGACGTCCTCAATAGATTCTTCTCCCATTCTCTGTAACAGGTAATTGCCTTCGCCTTCAAGTACTTGATATATCTCTGGATAGGATACTGCAACTCCAGGTATATTGGGATGATAATGTCCAGCTGTTTTGACATATTCTTTCCCAAGCATTTGGGGTGGAATGACAGTGATATCATATCTAAGCTGCTGGGCCTTAATAGCTTCATGTTCCACTTCGTTCCTGTAGAGATCTCTATACATGTAATATAGCTCTGTATTCTCTGCTGTCCTGGCCCACTCCACATCATAAAGGACCTCATCCATATCATGCAGCATTCGGATGTCTGGAGTCTTAATATGTCCAAAAAAATTTAGTTCTTTCCCCATTTTTATATCCCTCGGTATCTTTAATACCTAACATAATAGCCACTATTCAATATTGCATTCTTATTAACTACGCTATTATTCTTGATTTGTATATATATAACCTTGCAGGTTTTACATTTTATCATTCTGGTTCCAGGGTCCATTTTCCTGGAATTTTTCCAGTATCCTCTGAGCCAATTTTTTGTTTATGCCTTCGATCTGACATAGCTCTTCTATTGTGGCCTGCCCGATCTTTTCCACAGAATCAAAATGGCTGATAAGTGCTCTTTTCTTTGTTTCTCCTATGCCGTTTATACCGTCAAGTATGGAATGTGTAAGCCTGGCCGATCTTCTGCGTCTGTGAGAGGACACTGCGAACCTATGTGCCTCATCTCTGACGTGCATAAGGAGTTTCAAAGCCCGGGAGCTATGGGGTAGAACTATCACTTCTCCAGGACCTTTTTCAGTAGTGATTATATGCTCGAACCTTTTGGCAAGGCCAATTATTGGGATATCAAGCCCCAGTCCATCAAGCGAAGATTTTGCTGCAGATAACTGTCCAGGTCCCCCATCTATAAGGATCAGGTCAGGAAAAGGCACTTTTTCTTCTTTGAGGCGAGAATAGCGACGTTCTACTACTTCTCCCATCATTGCGAAATCATCAATACCTTTCACAGTTCTAATGTTGTGTTGCCTGTATTTGCTATTAGATGGCTTACCATTCTCGAATACTACCATTGAGCCGACTGCATCTGTCCCAGAGATATTTGATATGTCAAATCCTTCTATGTATAAAGGTACAGAGGGCAGTGAAAGTAATGATTGTAGTTCTTTGAGTGATTCCAGCGACTCGCTGGCTGCAGTAACCTTTAACTGGTTCATCCGCATGGTCATTTCTGCATTCTTCAAAGCCATCTCAAGCATCTTCTTCTTATCTCCTCTCTGTGGCACATTTATGTGAACTTCCCTTCCGGATCTTTGTTTGAGCCATGAGGTGATGAGGTCATGGTCAGGTATGTCGTACTGTATCAATATTTCTGTAGGGATGGGTGAATCCATATAGTACTGTTTTATGAATTGAGAGATAGCATCAGAAAGTGTGATTCCTTCAGCAGAGCTCATAACAAGGTCCGCTCTTCCTACCATATTGCCATGCCTTACATAGAATATCTGGATATAAGCCGTATCAACGTCCTGGACAGCTGCTATAACATCCCTGTCATCTGTTCCTGAGGTGGCTATCTGTTGTTGTGAGAGCACCTTTATAGCTTCCAGCTGGTCCCTGAGCTGGGCAGCAGCTTCATACTTCTGTTTTGATGCTAGGTTATGCATCCTTTCTTCCAGTTCTTTTACCAGTTCAGAGGTCTCCCCTTTGAGGAACTTTATAGCTTCCTGTACATTTTTCATGTATTCCTTTTCACTTATCTTGCCAGCACAGGGTGCAAAGCATCTTTTAATATGGTAGTCCAGACACGGTCTTTCCTTCGTTCGATCAAGAGGTTTCCTGCACCTGCGTATCCTGAATATCTGAGAAATGATCTCTAATGTTTTCCTGATGGCACCAGCATTCGTATATGGTCCAAAATACAGTTCATCATCCATCAGTCTTCGGCGTGTAAGGAAGATCCTGGGATATCTGGAATTTACTGTGACCTTGACATAAGGATATCTCTTGTCATCCTTCAAACGTACATTGTATCGTGGCCTATATTTTTTGATAAGATTTGCTTCAAGAACTAGAGCATCTACTTCCGTATCTGTGATTATATATTCCAGATCCTCTATGTGTCTGACAAGAGTTTTAGTTTTTGGAGACAGGTTCTTTGATGACTGGAAGTACTGCCGGACCCTTTTTTTCAGGGAAAGGGCCTTACCTACGTATATCACTTCTTCTGAATCATCCTTCATGAGGTACACTCCCGGTAAATCCGGAAGCGAAGACAGATCAATGGTCATGGAAAAGTTCTCCAAATATCATTATGTGCAAGCAGGAAATATATATGTGCTCTTTGTGTTCTGTATAATTATTTTCTACCCGAAGCATCATGAATTCACTGTTCTGTTATAATCCATATTGATTGAAATTCCAAATTATGTGTCATTATTTGTATTTCATCCATCAATGCCATCTTATTGTCAATCTTTTACCTTTTCCAGAATTCTGGTGTGAACAACACCATAACTGTAAACACTTCAAGTCTTCCTACCCACATATTTATTATCATTATCATTTTAGCTAAGGATGGCATACTGTTGTAGCTTGACATAGGTCCAACAAGATTCAAGCCAGGACCAACGTTACCCAAGGTTGCAATAGATGCTGTAAAAGCAGTAATAATATCAACGTTCATTAGGGAAATAAGGAAGGTACTGGTAATGAATATGAGGAGATAGATGACCATAAATGATATTACCTGGTGTATTATGTCATCCGGAACAACTTTTCCATTGAATTTGATCGGTTTCACGGCTCTGGGATGAATAAACTTGAATAATTCACTATTTGCGTATTTCAAAAGCAAGAGCACTCTTGCCACTGTTGGTCCACCAGAGGTGGACCCGGCACATCCTCCGATAAACATCATAAACACTAGAACGATCCTGGAAGAATCAGGCCACAGATTAAAATCCACACTTGCAAAGCCAGTGGTGGTGATGATAGATACAACTTGGAACATAGCATAACGTAAGCTTGTGAATGGGTCAGTAGCTATGCCATATATCAATGTAAGGGTAAGCACAGCAGTGGCTGTTAAAATTATTCCAGTGTAGAACTTGAATTCTTCATCCCTGAAAATACTTTTGTGGTCCATGTAGAATGTTCTATACAATAATACAAAATTAACTCCTGCTATGAACATGAATAGCGTAATTATAGCCTCTATCAATGGACTGTTAAAAGCGACTATGCTTTCTCCATAAGGTGAGAAACCTGCGCTTCCTATAGTAGTGAACGTATGCACGATCGCATCATATATTGACATACCAGCCAAGTATAACATTGCGGTCTGCAAAGATGATATCAATAAATAGACCATCCAGAGTATTTTTGCTGTTTCTCTTATCCTGGGTTTTATCTTTTCTTCTTTTAATCCGGGAACTTCTGCACGAAATAGCTGCCTGCCGGCAATGCTTAATTTAGGAAGGATGGCAATGAACAGCACAATTATGCCCATCCCTCCTATCCATTGAATCATGCTGCGCCAGAACAGAATGCTTTTCGAATGGCTTCCGATATCATCGAGAATGGTTGCACCGGTAGCTGTAAATCCAGCCATGGACTCAAATAAAGCATTAATAGGGGATATACCGCTTATAATAAAAGGTATGGTCCCAAAGACCGTAACTGTTAACCATCCCAAAGCTACAGTAGCAAAAGCTTCTCTGTGCTTCCATTCATCATCAGACTTATAGCGTAACCACAGAAACAGCCCAGCTATCTCGGTCAGGATAATACCAACAGTGAAAGGCATTGTGGATTCATTGTAATATACTGCTACTAACAGAGGAATTAACATTATAATTCCCTGAAAGCGCAGGAGAGTGCCCATTACACTAAGCACAACAGCTGAGTTCATTGGATCTCCCTTTTTACTTCACATGCCCGATTCAAATTTCCATATATCATCACAGATATATTGCCTCCCACTTCTGGCGCTTAGAATTCCTCATTATGATATAATATTTACTCAGCTTTATTCTCTGATCACTTATTTGAACAACAGTTTTGGATCATTGGATCAGATCATATTACTACTGTACAGATCCATTAAATCGGGTTATAATTCTATTATTGGAAAAGGTTCTTCTGCTTTTCTAATACAAATCTACACCACTTACTTTTCATAAAAGGTTCCGGATTGCCCGAATTTATTTTCCACTAACCTGTCATATACCATATCGATAATGGTTTTAAGGTTCATTATATCCTCACGGTTGTATTCGAGCAAAAGGTCAAGGGACCTGCTGTTTCCGCGTTCGTACTCCCGCCAGAGGCGTACCGCGTCAAAACCTGAAAGACCCGTAGTTTCCTCACTTCTGGGGATGCCAAGCATTTGTTCAACCTTTTTCAATCCACCTGAAAAACCAATGCGGCGCAAAGGATACATCAGATCGATGTGCAACTGATCAAACTCGATCTCGGGGAATTCCCTTTTAATGAAAGGCAGATCGAAGCGGGCACCGTTAAAAGTAATAAGCGTTTTGTATCTGGGCAGCTCTTCAGCGATCTCTTCAAGATCAATGCCTTTGACGTATGTTCTCGCTTCTTTTCCATTATAGATGCCCACAACGGTAATATTATCGTGGCAGGGGGCAAGACCAGTGGTTTCGATATCCACACATGCCACTTTATCCGAGAAATACTTGTAAGCCCTCCAATGTTCTGAAGAAGGCAGAGAACAGGAAAAGAATGCATGGTCTCTGGCTTTGAGACGGTCCAGAGAATCCACTATGCCTGCACAGATGACACTTTTCTTTTTATCGGGAATATGCACACTGTCCCTTTCACAGAGGAACTCTTCCCATGTTCTAACACCACTGCTCCATATGCGTTTCTCTATAGTGGCGCCTATTGTGGGGATGTGGATATAAGTGCTTTCTAGCATTCAACCGGCCTCTTCTTTAGTATAGGCTATTGATTAATAATCATGACGTTATGCTTCTGTGGAGAAGCTGAAATTAACGGCGAATCACAACCAATATAATATATTAAATATTTTTATATTAGTGTTGGAATGTAAAAAAACAGCTTAAAAGAGGAATGGACATGAAAAAACTTTCAGTGATAGGCGCAGGTAATGTGGGTGCATCCACTGTGCAGAGGCTTGCAGAGGGCAAATTCGGCGATATTGTTATGGTGGATGTGATACCAGGTCTCCCTCAGGGAAAAGCACTTGATCTTATGCAGGCTGCGCCTTTGATGGGCTATGATGTGAACATAAAGGGAACCAATGATTACGCAGACATAGAGGGTTCCGATATCGTGATCATAACTGCGGGTATAGCACGCAAGCCTGGTATGACAAGAGATGATCTGCTTAACATCAACGCAAAGATCACAAGAGATGTATGCGGCAATATCAGAAAGTATGCACCAAAGAGCATAGTAATCACGGTTACCAATCCACTTGACATTATCACTTATGCTGTGTACAAATATACCG
>CAZAMM010000069.1:0-9041 GCA_964486435.1 uncultured Methanosarcinales archaeon
TACATGTGGATTCCATGTGACATCCAGCATTTCTCTGGCCTTGGAGATGTCAGGGACTTCCCCCTGCATCTTGAGCCTTGACATCTGCTCGAACACGGCATGCATATCTGTTCCAAGCTGGAAAAAGGATTTCTGTGGCGTGGGTATCTTCAAAATGTAATTGTACTTGAATTTAAGAGGACAATCTTCATACATCTTGATACCTGATGCGGAAAAATGCATGTCCTTGTTAACAAGTGGTGGAAGTCTGCCGTCTACCAGTGCCTCCAGTTCATCCGGCGGCATGGGACTGACACGCAGAAAATCCGAAACATCAAAAGCCTGCAGGTTTCCCTTACTTTCCAGCTCCTGTATCTGTGCGATCACTACCAGCGATTCCACAGCCAGTTTCAGCTGGCCCTGATTTGTGTAGATCCTGACAAGCCTTGCAAACTCATCCTTTTTCCTCTTGAGAGCGGAATTCTCCACCAAATTACATCTTTCCTCACACAGGGGAGCTTCAATGACCTCCACCAGAGGATTATTCTCATAAGATATCTGCTCCAGAAATTCGCTGGGTTTTACGCCGCGCTTATTACCTTTATACTTCTCTGGAAATACAAGGTACAAATGTTCCTTGGCCCTTGTCATAGCCACATAGGCAAGCCTTCTCTCTTCCTCAAGATGCAATGTCTTCTCATCTGCATCCCGCTGCACACCTTTTGCAAGTTCGATGGGCACCGTGAACCTTTTGCGGGTAAGCTGCAGAGGCAGGTGTCTTGCGGCAATATCGCACACAAAGACAGCTTTTGCCTCTTTTCCTTTTGATTGATGGATGGTCATCACTTTCACAGTATTATCATCAGTGGACTCACCTTCTTCGATCTCAAAGTTGAACACAAGGTCTAAATGTTCAATAACAGCCTCAAACTCCGAGCCACCGTCAATAAGCTCCAGATCCTCCACCATGCTGATAAGTGAATTAAGTATCCTGATATTTTTCCTGGCTTGTACAGTATCCTCATGCAGTTGGGAACGATAGATGTCCGTTGCATCCGTCAGCAGATGCTTGACTGTGTCAGATGGCCGGTATTTTTTCTTGTAACTGATAAGTTCTTCCAGTCTCTGTACAAAAGACCTTACCAGGGGTTCCTGAGTAATGCCGGTCTCTTCAAGATGGTGAAGCAGAACCGAATAGATCCCATCACCCTGAACTGCATCGTCCCTGCTCAACCTACGTGCCAGCACATTGATCCTCTGCAGGTTATGCTCACTCAGCCCCTCTCTTCCAAATACCTTGGCAAAGGCCACACCATTGTTAAAAGGATCTGCCACAACCCGCATATAGGCAATGGCTTCCTGCACTATCGGGAACTGGTTCAGTTGCAATGCGCCCACGTACTCCACGGGTAAGAGGTATTTGCACAGAGCATCACTGAACTTCTTACCATCTGCACGCTTCCTGGTAAGGACATAGATATCCTTAGGCTGCAGGCCTTCCTTGGTTACCAGCCTATTGATCTCTGATGCCACCCACTCAGCTTCGCTTGTATCGTCAGATGCCTTCACAATCTTTACTTTTGAACCGTTACCATTGGCAGAAACTATTTTCTTATCTTCCCTTTCAGGATTAAATCCGATAAGCTGCCTGGATAGTTCTACGATCTGAGAAGTGGAACGATAATTGATGCCGAGGTCTATCTTTTCGAGATCTTTGTAGAATTCCCCCAATTGTCTTATGTTAGAAAGATAAGCACCACGGAATCTGTAAATACACTGATCGTCGTCTGCCACACAGGTCAGACTGTTGCCGTTTGCCAGGAGAGTTACAAGGTACAGCTGTGAATAATTCGTATCCTGGAACTCATCAACAAGAATGTAATCATAGCGGCTTTTAACTTTGTTCCGAACAACATTGTTGCTCTCAAAAAGCCCGCAGCACATAGAGATCATGTCATCATAATCAAGGAAGCCGTTATTATGCTTGTACCGCCGGTAATGCCCGTAAAACCTGGCGAGATCCTGTATTTTCAGCAACGTATCAATTTTATCTTCAGCCAATTCTGCCCCAGAGGAAAGTTGTGCTTCAACATAAGAGTGAATATCTGAAGGAAGAATCAGGTGATCCTGGAACTGGGAAACCCCTTCAAGAAGGCTGTCTATAAGGTCATAAGGAGATGCAGGGATACTGATATTCTCAAATCCAAATGTATCTATATGCTTGATACCCCATATGTTGGAATGCTCCTTTGAGATCAGTTTTGCGCCGGAGTTAATGCCAAGGTCAAAAGAAAACTCTCTGATTATGTTATTGCAAAAAGAATGGAACGTTGAAACTGTAATGCCGCTTCCATAGCCGATGTTCTTCTCTACTCTCTCCTGCATCTCCTCTGCAGCCTTCTCTGAGAAGGTAAGAGCAAGTATTCTCTCCGGAAATATGCCATGACCAATAAGGTGCATAACTTTCTCTGTGATCGTCAGGGTCTTCCCTGAACCTGGACCCGCAAGGATGAGCAGGGGACCGGAAGTATAAGATACTGCTTTGGATTGACCGGCATTGAGTTTTGGCATTGTATCCTCCTTTATATGTCACTCAGCATCAGAATATTCAGCATAGCCTGTGTTCTTATCGTTTAGTAAAAAAGAGATAATATCCGGCTATTTTTCAGATAACTATCCAGTTCATTGAAAATCCTAACCACCATCCTATGTATAAGTTTTAAATATCATAATTTTACTGTCTTTCAATGAAGTATATATATATTGTTATTTTGCCCACTACTCTTTGAATATTGGAAACAGATGTTGTCCATGTCATATCTTCCAACTCCTTCAACTTTTCAATGATCTCTTTATCTGTCATATGTTTAATTATATAAATGAATGTGACATCACCTATATGTTCTAAGTATATGCAGTCTTTAACTCAGCTTCATCATATATGTGATACGATGACATGGACCCTTTTTCTTTTCTGCCGCTCAGAAAGTCCACCATATCAGCATTCATTTTGTGGTCTCTCAAATATTGGTTGAAAACCTTTCTCATGTTATGGCTTCGAAATCTGTGAAACTTTCCCTTTACATGAGGGAAGCCTGATTCCTCGCTCAGTCTCTGATAAATGGTCTGGATTCCATGATTCGTCAAACCAAAAAGAGATTCTGTTTTGTCATTGTTGCATTCGTACTGTTCAAGCCAGAGCTTGATCATTCTGGAACATTCCGGACTACAGACAGTCACGTAACGTCTGTCAGTCTTGACTCTTACCGGATTCTATGTAGTCTCACTTCAGTTGCTTCATCATTGCCATCTATGAAATCTTGCTGTGTCAAAGAAACAATTTCACTGCTCCTATGCCAGAAGAGCACTGTAACAGAATAATGCACTTGTTTCTTAACTTTGTGTGTATTACAGCCTCTCAGACCTTTTTAAACTTCAATATGTAAAAATTGACACTAAGCATTTCAGGAGTGCTCAGGCGTGCAGGCTTGAGCTCCACGTCATCATATTTTTAAAAGTTTCTGACACATTTCTTGTATTGGATACGTGTTGAAGGAGCAAGATCTTCTTTATGAAGAAATTTACGAAAATCCACGAGATACACTCTCATCATTCTGTGCCGTTCTTTGATATTGATATTGTCCTGCTCATCCAGTGCGTCATTGATTATTTCAGTCGGAGTTTTATCAAGCATCTTACAATACTTAAACAATGCTTTAGCTTAGTTCTTTTTTGTATTCGGTTTTCTGTATCCTAACCTACTCTTAAAGACCGGGGCTGCACTCACACTGTTATAATCAAAATCAATCGGCAGCATGTCCCTTATCACCAATCGATGATATAAATTCCTTGAATGAAGCTATACTTGTTATTGGCTTGCTGCAACTGTAACCCTGGCAAATGTAGACTGTAGCACTTCCATCTGCTGCTGGCATGTCTTTAGCGTAAGGAGCAAGTTCCTCAATATTATCCTTTCCTTGAAGTAGCAATACCATGTTAGGAAGAAAAGATCTGCCTGCTATAGATATCATTTCTCTGGTATTGGCATCATCTGGATCTCCTGCGATGACCACTTCATAAGCTGCTCCCACAACAAAGTCCAGAGCGTGCAGGAATTGGGAATATGCCATAGGCATTGAGTCTATCTGGCCGGAGAATGCTTCCATTGATGCATAGGCTTTTTCCTCAAGATGTGTATCTCCTGTTAGCCGGGATAATCTTAAAAGGTTCAGCACGCTCACTGAGTTACCGGAGGGCATTGCACCGTCATATAGATCTTTGTTTCTGAACAACAGGATCTCAGAATCATTTGCAGTATGGAAGAATCCTCCTTCGTTATCCATAAAATCTTTTATCTGCAGGGTATTAAGCCTCAGAGCATGTTCAAGATACTTCTTTTTGAAGGTCGCCTGATATAATTCAATGAGGCCCCAGACCAGGAAGGCATAGTCTTCCAGAAAACCAGGGATAGAGGCGTCTCCATCCCTGTAACGATGCAGCAATCTGCCATCGTGGGACGACATGTGCTCAAGGATAAAGTCTGCAGCTCTGGATGCTGCCTGTGCATAATCCGGTCTTTCAAAGGCCCGGGATGCTTTGCAAAGGGCAGCTATCATCAGTCCGTTCCAGTCTGTGAGCACTTTGTCATCCTTTGAAGGATGCACCCTTTTTTCTCTTTCAGCAAAAAGCATTTTTCTTGAAGTTTCAAGCTTTGCCTTCAATTCATCTAGGGAAAAGCCCAGTTCCTGTGCTACTTCCTGCATTGGCCTTTCCAGATGCAGTATGTTCTGCCTGGTGGGGATACCGGATATTTCCTCTCTATAATTACCTTCTGATGACACGTCATATACTTTGTATACAAGATCTGCTGCCCCTGGAGAAAGAATATTATATATTTCTTCTTTTTTCCAGAGATAAAACTTACCTTCCACTCCTTCACTATCTGCGTCCTCTGCACAGTAGAAAGCTCCCTCAGCAGAGCACATGTCCCTCAGCACATACTCTATGATCTCTGCTGCTACCTGCCTGTGATCTGCAATGCCTGTTACCTGGAAACCTTCGGTATATGCCATGATTAGCATTGCCTGATCGTAAAGCATTTTTTCAAAGTGTGGCACCAGCCACTGACCATCTGTGGAATAGCGATGAAAGCCAAATCCTACATGGTCATATATGCCCCCTCTGCGCATGCCATCCAGGGTTTTTGTGACCATTTGCAATGCTTCCAGCTTTCCCGTACGATGCCAGTATCTGAAGAGAAAAGTGAGATTATGTGGAGATGGGAACTTTGGGGCCCTGCCAAACCCTCCTGCCTGCCAGTCAAAAGCGGAAAGCAGCTGAGAGTATCCACTGTGCAGGATCTTTTCGTTCAGTTCGATACCTGTACTTTTAGCAGAAACCTGTTTCATTTCAGGGGAAAACACAGCTTTTAGTTCTCTGGCGGTCTGCAATACATCCTCATGCTGCTGCTTCCATACGTTCGCTATGTGGGGGATGAGGTCAAGCATTCCGGGGTTTCCGAACCTGCTTTTCTTCGGTATATATGTAGCTGCAAAAAACGGTTCCTTGTCAGGTGTCATCAATATTGTGAGTGGCCAGCCTCCTCTTCCTGTAATGGCCTGGCAGACAGCCATATAGACACTGTCTATATCCGGTCTCTCTTCGCGATCTACCTTGATACATACAAATGTTGCATTCATGAGCCTGGCCACCTCAGGATCTTCAAAGGACTCTTTTTCCATGACATGGCACCAATGGCATGTGGAGTATCCAATGGACAAAAATATAGGCTTATTTTCAGCTCTTGACCTTTCAAAAGCCTTCTCACTCCAGGGGTACCATTGTACAGGATTATACGCATGTTGAAGCAAGTAAGGACTTTTTTCATCTATGAGAAAATTGGGTGTTTTGGGTCTGTTCTCAGAAATCTGATCTTTGTCATCTGGTATATTGTTCATTGGTATTACTCCCACTTTATTAGTAATGTATGAATGTTCTTCTATGCCTGTCTGATTATTTGTTTTTTATCCTTTATTTGTATTTAGGAGTCGTGGTTTTCCAAAAACAAGAAAGTTGCCAGCATCAGCATTATTAGAAAGCATTTCATAACCCACATATTTTGAGCTCATTTTTGACACAATTTATATAATAGTTATTAAGATTATTAGTTTAACCTAACAATTATAGTATAGACAAGTTTATATACTAAAACACCCTAGATAGAATCGTCTAATCATATTAGTCATGTCTAATATGCATAGACAAAACAGCATTCGGATCTAAGTTTATTATACTGAATGTCTGAATGGACCGCAGTTGACAGAAAAACTAAAAACTATTGTCGCAGAGGTATGAATTATGGCCCCACCTATCCCCCTTGCAATGGTTTCTGAAGGTACTGAGACCAAGGTTGCAGGGATCAATGCAAGCAGATCACTTGCAGACCGCCTGAAAGCTATGGGTTTTATTGAGAACTGCCCCTTAAAAGTGACCCGGGATCATATGGGTTCTCTGATAGTCGAGATAAGTGGCTGCAAATATGCGCTTGGTAAAGGTATGGCTTCAAAGATACTTGTAAGACCTATAAACTGAACTTATCTCTCACTTTTTTGTTATGAGATACTTTATGACAGCTTCAAATAAACTGTCATATCATTTTCTGTTTGTTCATTATCTGTTCTTTTGAAGTATTCTTAGAACTTATCGATAATACAGGCATTCCCCATACGATATCTGCCCGCACATAATCGACAGGCACATAAGGTATTAAGTACAGGCATATATTCACAGAATATGCAGGAAGATCAGATGTGATTCAATCTATACTGGATAATGACCTGTACAAGCTAAGCATGCAAATGGCTGTACTGGAACTGTTCCCTGATGCACATGTGGAATATCGTTTCATCAACAGGGGAAGGCAGCGTTTTAATGAGAGTTTTGTAATGCATATACGGAAGATCCTGGATGATCACTTTCCTTATGTTATGCTTACCGACGAGGAATACAGCTGGCTGAGATCTGCCTGCTCTTTCTTCAAACCCATGTACCTGGAATATCTGAAGAACTATCGTTTTGACCCTTCCGAGGTAAGTGTGAGACTTACTGAGGACAATAACCTTGACCTGAGGATAAAAGGTCCCTGGCATAGTGCCATTCTCTGGGAAGTGGCGCTTATGTCCACAGTCTCGGAGCTGTATTTCAGCACAGTGGAAAAAAGCTGGAAAGAGCAACCATTCTCAGATGGTTCAGGAGAAGATATTGTGCTCAAGCATTACGTAGAGCACATCCATTCTATAGGTAAAGAGCTTGATGGACACGGCTGTCTGTTCACAGAGTTCGGGACCAGAAGAAGAAGAAGTTTCCAACTGCAGGATAAAGTAGTAGAGGCATTGTGTGGTCTGCCCTGTTTCACAGGGATAAGCAATGTGTACCTTGCACACAAATATGGGGTAAGGCCCGTAGGTACTATTGGACATGAATGGATCATGGGCCATTCTGCCCTGATGAGTTTGCGCAGAGCTAATTATTTTGCATTTGATAACTGGGTAAAAGTCTATGCAGGCAACCTGGGGATAGCTTTATCGGATACTTTTGGTACGAATGCTTTTTTTGCTGACTTCGATCTTAAACTTACCAAGCTATACGATGGTGTGAGGCATGACAGTGGTAATCCTTTTGATTTCACTGATAAGGTGATCGAACATTACAGGTCACTGGGAATAGACCCAATGAAAAAAATGCTGGTCTTCAGCGATTCTCTGCATGCTGCAGAAGTTATAAGGATTAAAGAACACTGTGCCGGCAGGATCAATTGCAGTTTTGGTATCGGTACAAGCCTTACCAATAATCAGGATTTCTTCCGGAAAAGCCCTCCTCTTAATATAGTGATCAAAATGCACAGTATCAATGATATTCCTGTAGTGAAGCTAAGTGACTCTTGTGATAAGGAAACAGGGGACAGGGATGCTCTCAGAGTGGCTAATTATATTTTTGGCAGGAAAGGACTGGATGATTAAAAGTATGTGACACTACTGATCATTCAGTTTTAAACAGGGGATTTTCTGGGAAGAAAAAAGACATGTTGTGCTTAAATAGAATAGAACATTATTAACATAGCCATAAAACTTACTTTCTATATCTGAAAGCATAAAATACAATATTTTATAATAATTTCAATACTAATAATATTAGCAATAATAACAACAACTCAAATTTTAATAAACAGGTGAATTCCATGGGGTCAGAAGATCAGGATAATCAGGAACAGATATTCAGAAATCAAAGACTGGCGGTATTTGCAGATGTGCAGAATATGTTCTATTCGGCCAGAAATTATTACTACGCTAAATTAGACTTTGGGAAATTATTAAGTGCAATAGTAAGAGAAAGACAACTTATCCGTGCAATAGCCTATGTTGTGGAAACAAAGGAAATAGACCAGTCAGGTTTTAAATCGGTAATAGAATATATTGGATGGGAAGTAAAGTCTAAAAAATTAAAATCAAGGCCTGATGGATCAACTAAAGGCGATTGGGACATGGGTATAGCCATTGATGCAATCTCTATATCCACCAGGGTTGATACCATCGTGCTGGTTACAGGCGATGGGGACTTCACTGCTCTTGTCAATCATCTCAAGGCTTCCGGGGTACGCGTGGAAGTACATTCATTCCCAAAAAACACTGCTACAGAGCTTATTGAGGCTGCTACAGCCTATTATCCAATAGATGAACGGCTATTGCTCAAGAAGTAATTCCCAGACCACTTTTTTCCTATATTCTTTAGAAAATTTAAATGTGCATTCTTTTTACAATGTGTTCAATGTACATGCAATATTATAGTTGAGATTGTCTAATTAGAACTTCGGTTTAAAAACCTATTCGTTTTTTCATTAACTCCATACCTTTTTTTTGGGGGGGGCGGTAGCTATAAATGAGACTGTCGGATAATACCGGGTAAAAATCCCATTTACCTATAATAAGCGCAAATTTTTCCGACACTATTTTATTTGGTCTTGTTAATTAAACATCGCTAACTCTTTATTTCTATATTTCATTAAG
>CAZAMM010000070.1:0-9031 GCA_964486435.1 uncultured Methanosarcinales archaeon
TCCTCTTAATGAAATATAGAAATAAAGAGTTAGCGATGTTTAATTAACAAGACCCGTTAATTTAATTGACCATATTCAGAAGCCATAAAGTTATAAGGCCAACAGCGACCGATATCTTCAGGCTTGCCAAGGTGCTTATAAAGAACCTGCTTTTCTGTCTGCATTGAATCGTAATATCGATTTAGAGGCGATAAGCAGCCCTACAAGGGAATATTCATGATCAAGAATGAATGTAGGTATCAGGAACCGTTCTATTCTTCCTATCCACAGGCCGGCTTTCTCAAGTCCTTCATAATTTGAAGGTGATATCTCTTTTTTTCCATCTCTCTGTTGCCTTTCCGATGAAAGTACCTGCGGGGAACAGTATCAGAAAATGTGCTCTAACAAGGGTCCACATTTTTGCATCTGCAAGTATATATCCCAATTGTACAGAGGTATCTCTGGGGAGAAGCCAGTATCAAACCAATAATATTACCCGAAATGTCCTATCTTCCCCGGGGAAAACCAGAGCATGTTATCTTCTTCAGATTTTTCTTAAACAGCAAGTCCGTGAGGAGATAGGAAAACATCAGCTTCTCCAGCAGTGATATGTGATACCTTCCTGGAACTTCTCCACAGCTGTGCTCCCGGCGAGTCTCAGACGCTGGTTGACAGCTGACTGAGATATGGAAAGCCGGGATGCTATTGTTTCCTGGGTCCATCCCTGCACACTGCCAAGAATTGCCTGTACCTGTTCAGCAGACCATCGCTGAGAAAGTGCATCAAAAAGCATTCACTTCACTTCCAGATCTTCATTCATCTCAGGCCAGGGAGTTGTGGCACTTGTCTTGTTTTTCAGTTTCTTCATACCCTCAATCATTACTCCTGAATTCCTGAAAGCTTCTCCATCACCTTCTGCGCCTCTGCCTGGGGCAGGAAGGAAATCTATGCTTCCTGCACCAATGGAGACTCTTGCATCCAAACGGTTGCCATAACATTTTTCTGAAAGGAGGCAACAACGCAGGGAAATGGCAGCCATGAGGGCATCTTCAGGATTAGCCAGCACACACTGGAAATTATCTCCTCTGTATATCTCAAAACCGGATACAAAGCTATTGTAAGGGAAGATCTGTTCAACTTTTCTGAAGCAACCTTTGACCTTAACTAATAGTTCTTCCCAAATATTATTTTTAAAACGAGAGGACCCTTCCAGATCTCCTGTAAGCACTGCATAGATATGCTTTTAACTCATGCTCCGGCCTCTTAAAAATATAAGTCTTAAACCCAATAATTGTATTATATAAGCTTTAAAACTGATATCATGTTTTCGGTTTAATCCTTTTCTGATAATTCTTTCTTCTTTACCTGCCTTTCATAGCAGTCTGCACTTTAATGTTATGCGTCCGATGCGGTGCAAAGTGCAGATCTATTGAAATCTAAATAGTTACAATAGAAAGATATAGCTATATGGATGTATAACTCCTCTGCAACTATCGAAGTGGTGATCATTGTTTTGAACCATCATGTAAGTACGTTAGATCGGGGTGACGTTTTCAGGGATTGGCTTGTATACATACTCGGAGACAGAATAAAGAATAAATACTGTAAAGTAGAAGTTTTTAAATACAGTCCTGCTTCACACACTGTATGCAGATACAAGTTCAAAGGAGAAGGGTGTAGTGTTATAGTAAAATTCTTTGCGGAGCCTACCGGTAAATTGAAAAAATATAATGCTTATGAGGCAATGGTAAAGGAATATAATAATCTCATGGAAGTTAGGTCCATTATAAATGTTCCTGCACCCATTGCAATGCATCAGGATTTTAACTGCGCTCTTGTAACCGATTATATATCGGGAAAGCCCTTGTCATGGTATCTCTCACACGAGAGAGGACTTTACGACAGGCTGACATCTGTTGCACATATGCAGCGCAGGCTTCATAAAAACACCCGGCATGATTATTATGACAAGGCGAGGGATTTTGCTAATTTTCACAGTGTTCTGGACCAGCTCAAGCTTGATAGCTCCACAAGGAATCTTTTCAATGAACTGCTTGGTAAATGGTGGCACAGTCCTCTGCTTGACCAGAAACAGGGGTGCATGATCCATCGGGATGCAACACCCACAAATTACGTGTTCCATAAACATGTTCCATATATTCTCGATCTTGAAAGTTGCTGGTATAATGCACACTATGCAAGGGATCTGGGTATAATGTGTTCCGAACTTAAGAATCATTTTGAACTGCACAAAGGTTCAGGACACCTTGCAGAACCGTACATAGGACACTTCCTGTGGCACTACAGCAAAAAAGAAAGTGAATTTTTAAGAACCACAAAGATAATACCCTTCTTTATGAGCCTGGGTTTTTTAAGGTCTGCAAGACTGCACAGGCACTATCCACATAATGATTATCTTATAAAGGAGGCAGTTGCATGTTTGAAATCTCTGAGATAAAAGGTTTGATCTTTGATTGCTACGGTACCCTGATAGATATAGATACAGATGAAGATGACTATTATACATACGATGCTGTAAGCAAATGGCTGAAGTACAAAGGAGTGCAGATAGATCCTGATATTCTAAGATCTGAATATAGTTCCAGGATACAAGATAAAATGGAAGCTTCCGGAGAACAATATCCGGAGGTAAGGGTCGAAGAGATTTTTGCAGAGATCTGCAATGAGAACACCATATGGAAAAGTGACACAATATCTTTGGGTATTGAAACTTCAATGGTGTTCCGTTCAGCGTCCCTGCGCAGGCTGCGTCCTTTCCAGGAAAGTCTGGAGATACTGAAAAGGTACAGCGATATTCCTATGTGTTTAGTTTCCAATGGACAGCGTGTGTTCTCCGAAAAGGAGCTACGTTTTCTGGGTGTATATGATTTTTTCGATCATGTGATTTTTTCCTCTGATGTAAGATACAAAAAACCTGATCACCGCATATTCAAAATAGCACTGGAGCATATGATGCTCAAACCTGAGGAAGTGCTTTCTGTTGGTGATACAGTGGAGAATGATATTATTGCGCCTCAGGAAATAGGAATGGAAGCCATGCATATCTATGATGCCTGGAGGGACTTGCTTGATTAAGGATCAAGTGATATCAGCTTTCTTCTGTTTCCAGGCAAATATTTATCATGCACATCGTCCACTTAATTTGAGGCTCGATCTCCATGAACATGATATTTGATCAAGAATTGTGTACACAATGCGGTATATGTGCGGAAATATGCCCAATGGGAATTATCTTCCGCGATGCACAGAACATGCCCTATATTCCCGATAACATGAGCTCTGCCTGTACAAGATGTGGGAATTGTGAAGCTTTCTGTCCTGAAAAAGCCATTTCACCTCTGTTCGAAACTGAACATTCTGTTCTTGATGATGTTGTACTGCCTGGTATCACACCTGAACAGCTCGGCCTTTATATGAGAAAGCGTCGCTCTATACGCAATTATAAAGACGAAGTCGTTGACAGGTCCACTATTGAAAATATGCTGGATCTTGTACGTTTCGCTCCATCCGGAGTTAACAACCAGCCTGTGCACTGGCTGATCGTGCATGATCCAAAACAGGTTCAAAAGCTTACCAGACTTACCATTGACTGGATGCGCGAGATAGTTGCCTCAGACACTCCCAATCCCATGAAACCTGTAATGCAGGGGCTCATTGCAGCTTATGCCAATGGGAAAGATCCCATTTGCCGGGGCGCACCGCATGTGGCAATAGCGCATGCCCAGGCAGATAACCCCATGGCTTACACAGACAGTATCATTGCTCTTTCCTGGTTCGAGCTGGCTGCCCCGGCCTTTGGAATGGGAGCTTGCTGGGCAGGTTTCCTCAAAATGGCTGCGACATCATGTAAACCTGTCATGAATGAGCTGGGGCTGCCGGAGGGACATGCAGTGCAATATGCAATGATGTTCGGTTACCCGAAATATGAGGTATGCAATATTCCGGGCAGACTCCCATCTCGAACCACATGGAAATGATCTGATAAAAAGTTTAAACAAATAACTTAACTTAAAGTAACAATTTAAATTGCAGTAAATGGGAGTTAAGAGAGAATATCATCTGACAATGGATTCTGTCTCTTACATAAGGTATTCCTATTTTAAAGTACTATGGAATACAGATCAGATACAAAGTTTATGCCCAATTGCATGCAGGCAATTCAAAAGTAAAGTTGCTTCCTTTGCCTGCCTCGCTCTCCACCCATACTCTGCCGCCATGCAGTTCGACCAGTTCTTTGACCAATGCAAGTCCAAGACCTGTACCTTCATGTTGTTTTGAAACAAAATTATCCAGCTGTGTGAACGGGGTGAACAGTTTTTTCTGGTCCTCAGCAGAAATGCCTATACCATTATCAATAACTGAGACACGTACCATATTTCCTTTCAAACTTGCATGAATGTTGATTTCCCCTCCGCTGGGTGTGAATTTAATGGCATTTCCAAGCAAGTTGTACAGGATCTGCTTCACTTTTGGAGCATCAGCCATAAAAAGTATATCAGCAGCGCTGTCTTTCCATACGTTCACAGTTATTTTTTTCTTGGTTGTCAGAGGCTGTATCGTTGATGCCATTTCTGCTATGAGAAATCCTGCGTTGATCACTTCCGGGGAAAGTGTCATCTTTCCAGCTTCTACTTTAGAGATGTCCAGTATCTCATTGATGAGGTTGAGCAAGTGTTTGCCACTCATTGATATATTCTGAAGATAGTGGCACTGTTTGGGATCTAGTTCTCCTGAAAGTCCTTCCAGCATAGCATCAGAAAAACCAATTATGGAATTCAGGGGTGTACGTAGTTCATGACTCATGTTGACAAGAAAGTCGTTCTTTGTACGACTTGCAGCCTCAGCAATAAGCTTTGCATGAAGCAAAGATTCTTCTGCGCGTTTACGTTCAGTTATATCCCGCACTACAGCCTGAGCAAGATCCTGGTAGCCTTCAAGAATTGCAGCATTTATTTCCACATTAATAACATTGCCATTTGCTGTGAGGTATTTTGTTTCTCCATGCAGTGATTTTTTTATTTTTAATAAATCCATTACCTTAGTCCCTAGTTCTCTTTCCTCAGGTGTTTGCAGGTCAACAACTGACATGTTCCTGAATTGCTCTTTAGTGTATCCCAGCATCTGGCAGGCCTTGTCGTTAACATCAAGGATCTGACCATCCAGCCGGTTTATAAAAATGGCATCCGTTGATTGTTCTACAAGTGACCTGTACTTTCTCTCACTTCTTATAAGCTCCTCTTCTGCATGCTTTCGCCATGTAATGTCTGTTATGGTACCGAAGATCTTAACAGTCCCATCCAGTTGAACATGAGATATCGTACTGGAGTTTACCCAGAATATATCCCCATTACCTTTAATCAGGCGATAGTCCTGGTTAACATTGTTCCCCGGATTATGGGTAGTGAGTCTTATTGCGTCCAGAACATTTTGAACATCGCCGAGGTGGATACAGGATAAATATTTGCCCCAGTCATTTCCAATGGTATCATTAGTTAGACCCAGCATTTTATCCACAGCTGGAGAAATGTACGTATTGATTAGTTTTTCATCCCCGCAAACATCAGCTTTCCAGATGATAGTATCTATTGAATTGACAACTTGCTCATAGTCTTCTTCCTTTTTGACCAGCAGACCTTCTGTATTTTTACGTTCAAGAACATTGATGATCATTTCACCCATGAGCTTCACCAGATAAAAAGTACTTTCACTCCATTCTTTTTTGTGAGTCTGGCAATCCAGTGATATAAAACCGCTGAAGTTACCTTTGCAGGAGAGAGGAACCACAATCACTGATAAAATTCCAAATTCCAGAAGTGCTTTTCTAACTGTGCTGTTATTATCGCTTAATTGTTGAGTATCAGGCACACATATGCTTTCAAATTTATTGAACTTTTTTAACAGTTTTGGCATCGGAAAATGTTGATTGATTTCGATCTGTGATCTAATGCCTTTGGCATGCCATTCATGAGTCTTGACAACGAAACTTGGATCATCCGTTGATAAAAAGATACTTGATCTCTCAGCTCCGGCAAATTTAGCAATTTCTTTAAGGGCCTGATTTATGTTATTATCAATATCTGTGAAACTTGTATTTATAAACCTGCTGGAAATATATGAATAAAGATGTTCCTGTCTTTTCTTTTGTTCCAGTTCGCTACTTGTTTTTTTTATGACCGTAGCGTCTTCAACCACTGCATAGCAGCCGGTAACCTGTCCTTCTTCTTTCATGCGAGGTATTGTCTTAAAACGCACGAAAATTTCTTTATCCCATTTAGAATGGTAAGGAGTTTCTATTACTGTGGTCTTGCCAGTTGCAATAGCTTCCTGAATGCTGGCGGATATACCGGACTCAACCAGAGGTGGGAAGGTTAGAAGATTGAACTGTTTTGTATATGCTGCCGAAGGAGAGCCCAGAAGCTCAAGAATAAATTTGTTGACTACAGTTATATTCCCTTTGGTATCAAATGCAAGGATACCTACGGGTAGTTCATCAATGAGATCTTTGTGATTTTCTTCATCCCGGCCTTCAGATGAGATCTGCTCACATTTTAGTGGAAACATATTTTTATCCGAAATTAATGCTCTCCTTGTACCAGTTCTCACGTCCCAAATAATTGGAATTTACCTTTTATAAAGCAGATACATCTAAAATTTATGCTATTCTATATTGCTTATGCAGATCAATTATTTTTATTCTTTAATAGTAATGATCTTATCAATAGCTATTGATGTATATCGGCCATGAGTTATCTCAAGCTGAACAAAACCCTTTTCGCACATTTTTACTTTTCCTTTGAAAGTGGCAATCCCGCCACAGTAAATACTAACAACTTTTCCAAAAAAGTCTTGTACGATAAATTCTTCCATCATGCCCATTCTCCCGATGTATGATGGTTTTAGTATTTAATCTATAAATTATATTTGATATAAAAGTTTGCATTGTGATATAAAGAGGTATATGTATACACAAAGAATTATTACATATATGAATGGAATTTTTATCAGTAGCTCGCAAATTAAATTCAGCTTTTAAGACAGCGTTCTTTTTGTGTTCTTTAGTTGTGTATTTACTGGGTGCTGATGAGAAAATAACAGAAACTGGATTTTTATAGCATTTTAAGAACAAACTGAGGGAAGAGTATTAACAGCAAAATTGGAAGTTTTACAGGCTTACAAAATAAATAAAAACTTTCAAACCAAAACAGGTTCTATGCAAACAATCAAAGGACAACTGGTAGATATTATCCAACGGGATATTTATAATGCCATCGTCATTATTGAGGATGGGAAGATCCAAAATATCCAAAGGACAGAAGAGAAGTTTGATAAATATTTATTGCCCGGATTTATAGATGCTCATGTACACATCGAAAGTTCAATGCTAAAACCTTCCGAATTTGCCAAAATGGCTGTCAGACACGGTACTGTTGCTACAGTATCCGATCCACATGAAATAGCTAATGTGTGTGGTCTTGAAGGCATTTTTTACATGCTGAGAGAATCTGAAAAAGTACCTGTAAAAATACATTTTACTGCTCCGAGTTGTGTGCCTGCAACAGAATTTGAAAATACTGGCCATAAGTTGTCAGCAAAGGAAATAGGAACACTGATGCAAGAGCCAAAAATAGTTGCATTGGGGGAAATGATGAATTATCCAGGTGTACTGAATGATGACCCTGAAGTACATGCTAAGATCAAAGCTGCCTTTGATGCTGATAAGCCTGTTGACGGTCATGCACCTGACCTTGGAGGTGAAGACCTTAAAAAATACATCCGTGCAGGGATCAGTACGGACCACGAATGTACCCGGCTGGAAGAAGCCCTGGAAAAAATCGAAGATGGTATGCATATCCTGATCAGGGAAGGCTCTGCGGCACAAAACTTCGATATTCTTCATCCTCTTCTTGCGAAGTATCCGGAATCATGTATGTTCTGCACAGATGACTGTCATCCAGATTATCTTGAGAAGGGGCACATTAACAGGCTTGTGTCCAGAGCCATAGCTGCAGGCTACGATCTCTTTGATGTATTACGTGTTTCTTCCTGTAATGCATCAAAACACTATAGGATCAATACCGGAATGTTACAGCCAGGCGATCCGGCAGATTTCATAATTGTCAATTCCCTGAATAAGATGGATGTAGTTGCAACCTATATAGACGGAAAACCTGTGTTTGAAAATGGAAAAGTACTTTTTCAGGCATTTGCGTCAAAACCGATCAATAATTTTAAATTAAAGAAAACTATCAAACCCGAACAACTGGAAGTTTTCTCAGATGCTGATCTTTTTAAGATCATACAGGCTTTTGATGGCTCCCTTTTCACAGATATTCTGGAACACCAGCTTCCAAAGAAAAACAGAAAGGTATTTGCAGATTCTGCAAATGGGATCAATAAGATAGCAGTAATTAACCGTTATACGGAAGATTCAGTGCCTTCAATAGGATTTATCAAGGGTTTTGATATTAAAAAAGGAGCAATAGCTTCCACAGTTGCTCACGATTCCCATAACATTATAGCTATCGGGGCGGATGATGCGGACCTGGCTTTGGTCATCAACAAACTTATCGGATCAAAAGGTGGTCTGGCTCTATCAGACGGAGTTAATATATATCATCTTCCTCTATCGGTCGCCGGACTGATATCTGATGAAAAAGCAAGCATCGTTATCGAAACCTATGAAAAGCTGAACGAAAAGATCCGCCAAATGGGGTGTAACTTAAATTCAGCTTTCATGACAATGTCGTTCATGGCATTATTGGTGATACCCAAATTAAAGATAAGTGACAAAGGTTTATTTGATGTTTCGCAATTCAAATTGACAGTTCTGGAAAAAGATACTTAAATAAAATACTCTGTGGTCATTTGCCGGCTTAAAGTAATGAACTTCTAAGCTATCATATACAGAACACGATAGTAGTAAAGACAACGTTAAGTTTTTTCATATACATATGTTTGCAAAACATCGGAAATTACAATCGAGACCATCTAATTAGGTCCAAATACTCCCTATTCTAATTAGACAACATTT
>CAZAMM010000071.1:0-9013 GCA_964486435.1 uncultured Methanosarcinales archaeon
AAAGTCCTGCGGATATGCCAGGCGTATGCACCATCCTCAGTTGAAAAATCTGCCTGAAAATTAACATTTGGAGAAAAGCCATTAAAGAACAGGCTTAAAGTCTGTGGGTCAGCTTGCGGACCACTCAGTTCATCCAATTTTTCAGCAGATATGAGATCCTGTCTGCTACCCTTAAGCATCTGGGAATGAGCAATGCTCTGTGCGATAAGGGAAGCCTGCTCATAGTTCTCCAGTGCGAAAGCGCTGTCCTGTTGTGCAATGTATGTTTTGGACACCACACAAGCAAAAACCACAAAACCTAACACCAATAATGCCGTAGCGAAAATGTCGTTCTGCGGTTCGAGTATAGCTTTGTCGTCATTGATGAACCAGTACATATCCTATCTTTTCCACATTTATATTGTCAGTAAAATATATAAATGCTTTTTGGATATGGAACTGTTTGCTGGTATCAAAGCTTACATCATCTGTCCTTGATGTTAAATATGCTATTATGTCCGTATGTTCTGCTCTAACGGGTTCCATTATACTGCCATTGGAACCATATTCTGATCTAAGATCATTGTGCAGGATGGAAGGTGAATAAGGATATACTCTGAAAGCAGGGGTTCTTGCTGAGATCATCGAACGTCCATCAATATTCGTATCAATGACCAAGTATTCAGAGGATATTGAAATTTCAAATTGCTGTTCCTGAAGATGAGATAGATGCCCTGCATTGAATGTATAGGTGATATTGGTCTCATAGGGGCTGCTTCCAACCTTGTCTATATAGGATAACAGCTCTGCAGAAAGCATATCCAGTTCTTTCTGATGGCCGATATGCTCCATACTCACTGCAAAGTGATATACAGCAGCAATAACCACCACACTTGCAAGTATAAGTGCTGTTTTTGAAAGAACGAAATCCATCCATGCCCTATCATCATGCAGAATAACTGACAAAGCTTTCATTTTTATCCCTGACTATAATTTTTCTCATCTATTCATATATTTTCACAAAAAGCATTCCATCTGTGGGGTTGATATCGGTTTCCATGACCATAAGATGTTCACCCGGTGCAAGAATGGTTACGCCATCCATTAACTTATTGCTATAGGCTGCCCCGGACTCTCTTATTATGTACTTTCCATCATATTCCAGAAAATAGTTCTTTGCATCAAGGGGCCACGAGGACTCATGTCCAGGCACGGATCCCAGAACTACCTGGCACCCTGCTGGAACATTCACTTCCATTGTAATGTTGCTGCCCGGGCCACCAGAATATAAAAGTGACGCTGTGGCGTCTAGTTCGGATATCTCTGATCCCAGATAGCTTATTCTCATATGAGTCAGAAAACCCGATGTTGCTGTAACTAATAGTGCCATGACCACCATCAGTAGAACTGATGCCACCACAAACCGCATGGGTAGGGAGACGGCAGCAGTTGTATCGGCTGCCAGAACATGTAAAGTCCTTGAGTGTCTCAATTGTTTTCACCGGTCAGTTTCAAAATGATCTCATTAAGAGTAAGGGATTCCTGATCCCCGCTTTCCATATCTTTTAATGTCAGAACACCCTGAGCCATTTCCCTGTCACCTAATATGAGTGCATAACGGGCACCTATATTGTTAGCATACGATAGCTGAGCTTTGAAATTCCTGCTCATGATGTCCAGATACACAGGGACATACTCCCTTAGCTTGCACGCTATTGGGATCGCATTGATGCGTGTGTTTTGTGTGGTAATCATAACGACGGTCTTTTGAGCTGCGGATTCAATGTTATATATCTCCATTATTCTGTCAAAGCCCAGGCCAAAACCGGTAGATGGAACATCTCCTCCTCCAAAAAGCTGGATCAGTTTGTATGAACCGCCACCACATACCTGTTTCTGTGCACCAAGGCCTTCGGCATATATCTCAAAGACCATGCCTGTATAATAATCAAGACCTCTGGCTATACCGAAATCAATGGTATGATCTATTCCATATGCATCTAAAAGGGTAAGTATCTGCTGGAAAGCATCTATTTCAGGAATAGGGCCAAGCAGATCACATGCCTTGGAAACAGCTTCGCTGCCCGTAAGAGAAATGAGCCCAAGGAGTTTCATGCGCAGATTTATCGGCGCATTGATCTCTTCAAGGTAATCGTCCAATCCCTTATCATCTTTCTTGTCTACAAGACGCATGATCTTACCTTGCTGTTCAACTTCTAGGGAACTCAATACATGACGTATGATTCCCAGATAGCCTACATGCAGATCACCTTTGATCCCCGCAACCTCAAGCATGGCAGTTGCCAGGGCTATGACCTCTGCATCTGCATCGGGTCCCTCGGAACCAATCAGTTCCACACCGAACTGCCAGAACTCTCTGAACCTGCCTTTCTGAGGTCTCTCATATCTGAAACAATTCTCAAAATAGAACAGTTTCAATGGACGTGGCATGGCCTGCATCTCATTTACGAACATCCTCATTACAGGTGCTGTGAGTTCAGGACGCAAGGTCATTTCACGATCTCCTTTGTCCGTGAAATTATAAAGCTCACCGACCACACCTTCTCCTGACTTCAGTGTAAAAAGTTCCAGGTGCTCAAAAGTGGGTGTTACTACCTCTTGATAACCCCATCTGCCAACCACCTGTCTTAGCCGGTTTTCCAGATGTCTTCTGCGGGTCATTTCTTGTGGAAGGAAATCCCTCGTTCCTCTTGGTCTTTGTATCGTCATCGGATCAACCTGATGTATTAGTGAGATAAGCATGTGAAGTTCAGATCTCGACTGATCTATTTTGGAGGTTAGTGTTTATACAGTATATTTTACTGTTTCGATTAGTTACAAATCTAAAGATGCATTTGAGGATGCCGGGTGTAAAACCAAAAATGATATATATAATCATTGGTATGTACATTATTGTACAAACTAATACATTTTTCTGAGGATCACCATGGAACATACAAAGATACTACTTGACGAAAATGAGATGCCTACTCATTGGTATAATATACTGGCAGATTTTCCTGAACCCCTTTCGCCTCCGCTTAACCCTGCAACCAAGGAACCCATCAAGCCTTCTGAACTTGAGCCTATATTTGCAAAAGAGCTCATAAAACAGGAAATGAGCCCTGAGAGATATATCGATATTCCGCAGGAAATACTTGATATATACAAACTCTGGAGACCATCACCCATGCACAGGGCGCACAGACTTGAAAAAGTGCTTGGCACCCCTGCTAAGATATACTATAAGGATGAAAGTGTAAGCCCTGCGGGCAGCCACAAACCCAATACAGCCATTGCCCAGGCATACTACAATATGAAAGAAGGCACCGAAAGGATCACAACTGAGACGGGTGCCGGGCAATGGGGAAGCGCATTATCCCTTTCATGTAATTATTTTGGCATAGAGTGTAAAGTTTTCATGGTAAGTTCCAGCTTCTACCAGAAACCATACAGAAAATCCCTGATCAACCTCTGGGGTGCGAACGTTGTTCCTTCTCCAAGTCCAGAGACACAGTTCGGAAGGATGATCCGTGAGAAATATCCTGACACCTGCGGAAGTCTGGGCATAGCCATCAGTGAGGCTATAGAAGTTGCAGCCCTTAATGACAACACAAAATATGCTCTGGGCAGTGTCCTTAACCACACATGTCTCCATCAGACGATCGTAGGGCTTGAGACCCAGAAACAGTTCGCTAAGACGGAAGACTACCCTGATATAGTTATCGGATGCTGTGGCGGGGGAAGCAACCTGGCGGGTGTAAGTCTGCCTTATATCAGGGACAACATCGCCGGTAAAACAGATACAAGGATCATAGCAGTAGAACCATCGGCATGCCCCAGCCTTACAGAAGGCAGGTTCGATTATGACTTCGGGGATATGGCACAGATGACTCCACTGCTTAAGATGTACACTCTTGGCTCTGAGTTCATACCCCCTGCCATTCACGCAGGCGGTCTCAGATATCATGGAGCTTCACCAATAGTCAGTAAACTGGTAGCAGATGGCATGATGGAAGCAAGGTCATATCACCAGGTAGAGATATTCGACGCAGCTGTTACCTTTGCACGCAGTGAAGGTATAGCTCCTGCCCCTGAATCAGCCCATGCGATAAAATGTGCGATAGATGAAGCCCTTAAATGTAAGGAAACAGGTGAAGAGAAAACCATACTGTTCAACCTGAGCGGTCATGGACACTTCGACATGGCATCTTACGATATGTATTTCAGCGGTAAGCTGACCAACGAATAAGCTGCGGAACTGAAAAAACCTGCCATAATGGCAGGACATACTTTTTTATATATCTGCTTTTTCAGGGATAAATTCCTTTTTCAGGTACTATTTCATTACTAAATTGTCCTGCACAGCGTGAAAAGAAGTGCTTTCATCAGCTTTACTCTTAAGCCTTGCATTTTGCCCCATCTCCTTCTTGTACACGATAGTACGATATGGGAATGGTATTTCCACACCTTCTGCATCGAATCGCTTCTTAATGGATTCTCTTATTTCGCACCCTGTGGTATAGCACAATTTACGATCAGCACACCAGAACAAAAGACGCATATTAACAGCATGGTCACCTAGTTCGGTTACCAGTACCTGGATGACTTCATCTTTCTGGATAGTTGGATCGTATTTTATAAGTTCTACATGGGTCATGACATGGACATGTCTTCTTGCTTCCTCTGTCATGATCTTACGCGCCAGATCGATATCAGAGTCGTAGCTTATACCTATGTCAACAGGCCAGTTAACTGTGGGGTCATCTATGGACCAGTTGATTATAGCTTCATCCCCAATAATGCTGTTGGGAATTATCACACGTCTATTGTCCCATGTCTTTAGAACAGTATGACGCAAGGTGATGTCTGTGATCTTGCCGTATTCGTTCATTACGTCAACCCTGTCTCCAACCCTGAATGGCCGGAAGACGGCAAGAGAGATGCCTGCTATAATATTTCCAAGAGTGCTTTGAGCTGCAAGGCCCACCACGATCCCCGCAAACCCTGCTCCTGCCAGCAGAGCCAGTGAAACCTTCTCCAGGAAAGGAATGCTGGAGATCACAATGATCAAACCTATCAAATAGACAACAGCCACACTGATATGTCTTAAAAGTTTGTAGGATGTCTGGTCTATGTTCATCTTTTTGTTCATTGCGCGCAATTCTGTATCCATGAGCCTGTCTAACAGTTTTGCGGCAAGGAATGTCAGGACAGCAACCAATAAAATAAAAATTATCTCTGTAAGGTCTGCTGGTATCAACCCATACAAACTTGATAACAACATCGAAGATGCAGATGAAATATTACCTAAAGCAGACATGTGGATCTGGTTTCCGGTTAAATGTAAATCTTTGCTATACATACTGATAACCGATCAATATAAGTTGATCCCTTGATAGACTGACAGCTTAAAGAAGCAACTTTTATTAGATATCAGACCATCTTTCACATGTTTCCTCATGCAGATCAAAGAAATCAGCCTGCCGGAAAAGGTCATCAGTTTTTACCTTAGCTCCGGGATCGAACAATTGTATCCTCCACAGGACGAAGCGATTGCTAAAGGCCTTCTTGAAGGAAAGAACATGGTAGCTGCAATTCCCACAGCTTCCGGAAAAACTCTCATATCCGAGCTTGCAATGCTGAACTCCATCACAAAAGGAGGAAAAGCATTGTACATTGTGCCGTTAAGGGCATTAGCATCGGAAAAAATGGATCATTTTTTGAAGTTCAGACAGATAGGTATCAGAACCGGCATATCCACCGGGGATTTTGAAGCAAGGGATGAGTGGCTTGGTGCCAATGACATCATCGTTGCAACTTCAGAAAAAGTTGATTCCCTGTTGCGCAATGAAACATCCTGGATGCAGGACATCACAGTGATAGTTGTGGATGAGGCACATCTGCTGGATTCACCTCACAGGGGTCCCACTCTGGAGGTCACTATTGCTAAATTGAGAAAACTTAATCCTAAAGCTCAGATAATTGCATTGTCCGCAACAGTAGGCAATGCACAGGAGATAGCAGACTGGCTGAAAGGCGATCTTGTGTTAAGCGAATGGAGACCTACGGACCTGCGGGAAGGCGTATATTATGCAGATACTATAAATTTTGCAGAGACTCAGAAAGCTGTTGCTATCGCATCCTCCGACGATGGGATAAACATCGTCATAGATACACTGGAAGAAGGAGGACAATGCCTTGTATTTGAAAGCAGCCGCAAGAATTGTGTGGGTTTTGCAAAGAAGCTGGGCAAACACGTTGAGAAATTGCTCCGCAAACAGGAACGAAGTGCCCTTGATAGGATAGTAGACGCAGTAATAGAAGCATCGGAAACAGAAGCTTCCAAAGTGCTTGCACAATGTATCAGAAATGGTGTGGCATTTCATCATGCAGGATTAAGCTCGGCTCATCGCAGGCTTGTGGAGGATGGTTTCAGGGAGAACGTGATCAAAGTTATATGCAGCACACCTACTCTTGCAGCGGGACTCAACCTGCCTGCACGCCGAGTTGTCATCCGCAGCTACAAGAGGTATGATTCCAATTTCGGAATGCAGCCCATACCTGTTCTGGAATATAAACAAATGGCAGGCCGAGCTGGCAGGCCCCATCTTGATCCATATGGGGAATCAGTGCTTATAGCCCGTTCATATGATGAAATGGAAGCGCTTTTTGAGAACTATGTCAATGCTAATGCAGAAGACGTCTGGTCAAAACTTGGTACAGAGAATGCATTGCGTGCTCATGTTCTTTCCACCGTGGTCAACGGTTTCGCTTCAAGTGAAGAGGGACTTATGGAATTCATGAGTGCAACTTTTTTTGCACACCAGCAGGAGGCGCATAATCTGCAGGAGCTTGTGGATGAAAGTATATCGTTCCTGCTGGAACATGGTATGCTGCAGCATGATGGGCGCCTGCTGTCCACAAAGCTTGGAAAACTGGTTTCCATGCTGTACATTGATCCGCTATCCGCTGCCACCATACTCGGGGGATTGGGAAAAGCCGGAAAGATCACTGACCTAACTTTGATGCACCTTATATGCAGCACCCCTGACATGAAGCAGCTTTACATGCGCAGTTCTGATTATGCCATGATCAATGAATTCGCAACTATTCACAAAGATGAGTTCGCCAGAATGCCAAGTCCCTTTAAGGCCATAGAGTATGAATGGTTCCTGGGGGAAGTGAAAACTGCCTTGCTGATGATCAGATGGATAGATGAGGTCCCAATGGATGAAATAACTGTCCAGTTCAACGTTGGTGAAGGGGATATACACGCTTTTGCTGATATGGCACAGTGGCTCATGCATGCCACAGCCAGACTTGCAGAAACCATGGAACTTCCTGGAGCAGAAAAAGCCTATGAACTGGAAAAACGCATCCAATATGGAGCGAATGCTCAATTGCTCGAACTGGTAAGTATTCGTGATGTAGGCAGGGTGCGTGCTCGCAAGTTGTATAATGCCGGACTTACTTCAATAGAAGCACTAAAGAATGCTGGTGTTGAGAGCATATCTCAACTTATAGGGCCAAAGACAGCAGAGAAGATAATGAACAATATCATGGGTTCACTCAAGGCGGGGGAAATGAACGGAACTGGCTCTGCAGACACGGTGTACAGGCCGATGGAGAGGCTGCAGAGGACCTTTAGTGATTTTGCTGATTGAACTACGATCATAAGGAGATACAAAATGCTTTACGGCAAATTATCAGAGATTAATGAAAAGGAGATAAAGGCACTCATTGAACGCGGAGGAGAGCTGACAAATGTAAGTGGCACTGTTTCCTCGATCCTTGCAGATGTGCGCAGCAAAGGAGATCTAGCTCTTCGCGAATATACACAGCGTTTTGATGGTGCAATGATCGATACCATTGAAGTATCCAGGGAAGAGATCGAAAGTGCATACAACAGTACAGATCAGGAACTTATAGGACACCTGGAAATAGCTGCAAGCAATATCCGCAAATTCCATGAAGCACAGATGCCTGATAATATGTGGTTCATGCAGCTTTCTCCTGGAATAGAGCTTGGACAGAAGGTAACTGCCCTTGCAAGCGTGGGAGCTTATGTGCCCGGAGGCCGAGCTTCCTACCCTTCAACAGCTCTTATGACAATAATACCTGCAAAAGTTGCAGGCGTCAGAAAGGTTGTAATGTGTACACCTCCCGGTCCTGATGGAAAGGTCGATCCTCTTACATTGGCAGCGGCAAAAGTTGCAGGTGCAGATCATGTGTACCGTGTGGGTGGAGTACAGGCCATCGCTGCAATGGCGTATGGGACAGATAGTGTGGCGAAAGTGGACAAGATAGTGGGTCCCGGGAATGTGTATGTGACATCCGCCAAGATGCAGATCAGGGACAAAGCCGAGATCGATTTCCCTGCAGGGCCAAGTGAAGTGCTGATCATTGCCGATGATTGTGCACACTCTGCAATGGTCGCAGCGGATATGATAGCTCAGGCAGAGCATGATCCTCAGGCAGTATCTGTATTGGTGACAACCTCTGAAAGCCTTGCCTTTAAGGTGAAAGAAGAAGTGCTGAGGCAGGCACAAAGCACTGTGAGAGGAGAAATAGTAGGTTCATCTCTGAGGAATGCAGCCATACTGATAGCTGATTCCATTGATCAGTGCGTAGATTTCTCAAACAGCTTCGCTCCTGAACATCTGGAAATAATCACCAAGGACGATGAGATTGTACTTGAGAAGATAGAGCACGCAGGATCGATCTTTGTGGGCAACTATGCTCCAGTTCCTGTAGGTGATTATGCATCCGGTACGAATCACGTATTACCCACAGCAGGATATGCAAGGATGTATTCGGGTCTCAATATCATGCATTTCCTCAAGGTATCCAGCATCCAGCGCATCAGCAAGGAGGGACTGGCAACGATCCGGGAAACCGTAATATCGCTTGCTGAAAAGGAAGGATTACAGGCCCATGCTGATGCTATACGTATACGCTTTTCCAGCTGAGGCTTATATGAGATTGTCTAATTAGAACTTCGGTTTAAAAACCTATTCGTTTTTTCATTAAC
>CAZAMM010000072.1:0-8351 GCA_964486435.1 uncultured Methanosarcinales archaeon
AAAAGAAGGCTTTACAAGCCTTCGCTGAGTGAGGATACTACAAGGGGGCTAAAAATTGTGTAACTCATCAAAACTTCATGGTCCAAAAAAAGAATAGAAATTTAGGGGAGAAGAGGTGATTATTTGTAATCAAAAAAGGTTATGTTCAGTATTCTCCTGCAAGCTGCTCCACGATCGCATGTCCGAACTTCTCGGCAGCCTTCGGGTCTCTTGCGGTTACAATGTTACTGTCCACCACTACATCCTTATCCTGGTACTGTCCACCGTACTTCTCGATCTCTTCAATACATTCCTTGTCCTTGAACACCGTACAGTTCCTGTCTTCCAGGATCTTCGCCCTGGCAAGGATCACCGGCGAGATACATATTGCGGCGACCAGCTTATCTTGGTCGAACGCATCCTTCACCAGCCTCTGCAAATCCTTGTTAGGCCATAGATGTTCCCTGGAACCACCGCCACCGGCAATAACAATGCCGTCAAATTCGGCCATGATGGCATCTTTGATGCTGATGTCAGGTTTTATTTTTCCTCCAAGAGACCCGCGGGCCTCTTTTGTACTGTTGCTTGCAACTGTAATGCTCACTCCTGCGTCTTCCAGTATATCCCTCGGTTCTAAGTATTCCTCATCTCTGAAGTTATCCTGAGCAACCACCATCAATATTTTTTTATCGTCAAGTTCTGAACTCATAAGACCACTACTATGAATTTTTTATATTGTTTAAATGATAATCAGCGTGCTGTACCATGGGCCGACAAGTATACCCAAAAGCCAAAGGTATACATCTATCTCGTCCTCACACGCCGAAGTGCAGATAAACAGCAGTATAACACTAGCACCATCATTAGCTGCACATAAGGCACATATTTGTTCCCTAAAACCCTATGTTTAAATTAAGGAATAAATATTTATCGCAGATAGCCAGCCTATTAACAGACAAATATAAAGAAAAGTAAATGGGGATCGCATGGATATAATATCAGCTGCAAAATATATTCGTTGGTTCAGGGAAATAAGGATCGAGGATATACCAGAGGTGGGAGGGAAGAACGCTTCTATCGGGGAAATGTACAGAGAACTGCAAAACGCAGGTATAAAAATACCCAATGGTTTTGCCATTACTGCGCATGCCTACTGGCACATGCTGCAAGCCGCCGGTGCACTCGATGAGCTCAAAAAGACCATAGAGGGCCTTGATATACGTAATGTGGAGGACCTGGCCACAAGAGGCAGCAAAGCAAGGGACATCATCCTCGAAGCAGGCATTCCTGATGACCTGTGGGCGCAGATCAAGGCAGCCTACGATAAGCTCTGCCAGGAGTATGGTCCTGATACCGATGTAGCGGTCCGCAGTTCTGCCACTGCCGAGGACCTTCCCACTGCCTCTTTCGCCGGCCAGCAGGAAACATATCTCAACGTGCATGGCTACCCGGCCCTGAAGACCGCGTGCATCCGCTGTTTTGCTTCCCTTTTCACAGACCGCGCCATATCGTACCGTGTCACGAACAGCTTCGATCACTTCAAGGTGGGCCTTTCCATCGGTGTCATGAAGATGGTACGCTCAGACCTTGCTTCCAGTGGCGTGATCTTCACCCTTGATACGGAAAGCGGCTTTAATAATGTGGTTTTCATCACAGGTGCTTACGGCCTGGGTGAGAACGTTGTGCAGGGAGCTGTTAATCCTGACGAGTTCTATGTCTTCAAACCCACTCTCAAAGCAGGGTACAGGCCCATTGTCCAGAAAAAGCTGGGCAGCAAGGATATAAAGATGATCTACGGACATGGGGATTCCAAGGTCCAGACCCGTAATGTGGAAGTTCCCGAATCCGATAGGCGCCGGTATTGCATAAACGACGAGGAAATATTGACCCTGGCCAGATATGCAGTCACCATAGAGGACTATTATTCCCACAAGGCAGGCAAGCCCGTGCCCATGGATATAGAATGGGCCAAAGATGGCACAACAGGCGAGCTCTTCATAGTGCAGGCCAGGCCTGAAACTGTACAGGCCCACAGATCGCGGGATGTACTGGAAACATATTATCTGGATGAGCGCAGTCAGGTACTTGTGGAAGGCAGGAGCGTGGGAGGTAAGATAGCGGCCGGCAAAGCCCGTGTCATTACTGACGTCTCACAACTGCCGCAGTTTATTCCGGGCGAGGTCCTGGTGGCCGATACCACGACTCCTGACTGGGAACCGATCATGAAGACAGCTGCTGCTATCGTCACCAATAAAGGTGGCAGGACGTGCCATGCAGCCATTGTGAGTCGGGAGCTAGGCATCCCTGCAGTGGTAGGTGCAGAGGACGCAACCGAACACCTGGTCAACGGCACGGAAGCAACCGTAAGTTGTGCAGAGGGTGATGTAGGCCGGGTATATGCAGGCATCCTGCCTTTCCATGTGGAAACCGTTGATCTTAAAGGCCTTAAACGTCCCCGTACTGAAATAATGATGAACCTTGGCAATCCCGAAGAGGCATTTTCCCTTTCCATGATCCCCAACGACGGTATCGGGCTGGCACGGCTGGAGTTCATAATCACGAGCTATATCAAGGTGCATCCCATGGCTCTGGTGCATCCTGAAAAAGTAAAAGACGAAACCACTCTTACTCTTATCAGGCAACTGACCCGGGGCTATGTAAACATGGCCGATCACTTTGTTGAAAAGCTGGCCCAGGGAGTGGGCACGATCGCTGCGGCCTTCTATCCAAAACCAGTAGTAGTGCGCATGAGCGATCTCAAGTCCAATGAATATGCGAGCCTACTGGGTGGTAAATACTTCGAGATCGAAGAAAGCAATCCCATGTTAGGGTTCAGAGGGGCTTCCCGATACTATGATGGCAGGTATCGCGAAGGCTTTGCCCTGGAATGCCAGGCCATGAAGAAAGTAAGGGAAGAGATGGGCCTCACTAATCTCATCCTGATGATACCCTTCTGCCGCCGGGTGGAAGAAGCAGAACAGGTTATCGCAGAGATGGAGAAGAACGGCCTTAAAAGAGGAGAGAACGGTCTGCAGGTCTATGTGATGTGCGAGATACCGAACAATATCCTGCTCATGGACGAGTTCAGCAAGTATTTCGATGGTTTCTCCATAGGCTCCAATGATCTTACCCAGCTTACCCTGGGAGTTGACAGGGATTCTGAGGTGCTTGCAGCTTCCTTCGACGAAAGGGACCCAGGTGTCATGAAAATAGTCTCCATGGCTATACAGGGAGCTAAACGCAATGAGAAACACAGCGGACTGTGTGGTCAGGCACCCAGTGATTATCCGGAATTCGCGGAGTTCCTTGTACAGGAAGGCATAGACTCCATATCCTTAAATCCCGATTCGATCATGAAGATCACTATAAAAGTGCTGGAAACTGAAGAAAAGAGCAAATAATCAGTATTCACAAGGATCGCAGTTTTCTGCGTTCCTGTGTAACTCCTGAGGCATTTATGAGCTTTCCGTCTTTAACTGCAGACTTTGGACTATATAACGCCTCATCTGTATAACCGGGAGAAGCTGCTTTCAACAACCAGGATCATTGCCTGTATATTTCCGTTTGTTTAACAAACCATCCCGCGCCAGACCTGTCGTTGCACCGCAGATCGCAGCAACAGGAACATCTGGCCACTGTGTCAAAAAATAAAGCTAACCGATGTTGCTCATTGATGAGCCGTCTATATTTATGAGACACCCTTTGATGAATGATCATTATTATTTCACCCTGTATAATACCCAGAAACAATCATTTTCCATGACCTCACGTTTTACCATTTCCAATTCCAGTCCACCCTTATAAGAATGTAGTTTACCAAAAAGATTTACTGCAATTTTCCCAACAACCACAGGAGACACTACCAGGCTAATCTCATCCACAGGTCTCTGTTCAAGAAGCTGGCAATTAAGAGCCACACCAGCGTCTGTTGTTACTCTCTTTAATCCATACTTTTGTGACAGCATTGTAAGGGCTGACCGCAGATCTACATGATCCTGCCCGACAACTAAATGGTCATAGTTCCTTTCTTCAAGATATTTGATGTATTACTTAAGCGTCTTCTCTGAAAGCAGTACTATGATATCCCTGCAATGCTAATATCGTCTAAGTATGTGCAGCATTCCTTCTAGAATACCCTTAGAATCGGGTATTACCCAAGGTGAACAGTGCTGGGATTTATTCTGGGGGGTTATAAAGTCAGAAGCTTCTTCATTCGGTGGTTCCGGGTAGAACATCTGTATGCCTTTTCTGGCAGTGTTAGAACCCACCAGTACCATATCTGCATTGAAATCAGCACTGAGCTTATAAAATGACGCAAGATCCGGTTCAAAATACAGTATGGAACCATCCAGACTGACAGCATTGTGCATTATGACTTTAATTCCTTCCAAAGATCATTTCTCCATTCTCTGACACTATTTGAACCACAGCTTTGCTTTATATATACATGTTGAAGTCTACTAAATATGCTTATCTGTTTATCTGTCAACCTTTTTATAGTGAAAGTTCCTTCACTTGAAGAAAACAACATACCTTGAAATGTGGATCCGGGAAAAAATGAACTCTCCAGCAATTCAAACCAAGTGCATAAAGCCTGAGATACTGGCTCCTGCAGGTGATATGGCAGCATTGATGGCAGCTATAAAAGGAGGAGCAGATGCCATATATCTGGGTGTGGGTGAGTTCAACGCACGCCAGGGTGCTACAAATTTTACTCTGGAGAACCTGGAAGAAGGTATAGATCTTGCTCATTCTTACAATATCCTGGTATTCCTGGCATTGAATATCCCAATCAAGGAACATGAACTTCCGTTGGTTCTCGAGATAGTGCATAGTTCTTATATCATGGGAATAGATGCAGTCATTATCGAAGATCTTGGATTTGTGGAAATACTGCACAGCAGATATCCGGACCTTCCTCTTCATATCAGTACGCAGCTCACTGTGCACAACACAGCCGGAGTGCGCTTTCTGGAAGAACTGGGTGTTTCCCGTACTATCCTTTCCAGAGAACTTACAACGAACGAACTAAAGCATATAATAGATAACACTAAGATCAGTGCTGAGATCTTTGTACATGGTGCCTTATGCTATTCTTATTCCGGCAGATGTCTCTTCAGCAGTTTTTTTACTGATCGCAGTGCGAACAGGGGTGCATGCGCTCAGCCTTGCCGCAGGCGTTACAAGGTATTTGTTGATGGCAGAGACGTAAGCAACCTGATGCATGGTGAGTATCCCATAAGCTGTGCTGAATTGTGTACTCTTGGAGGGATCAGGGAAATAATAGACACCGGTGTGCAAAGCCTGAAAATAGAAGGCAGGATGAAAAAACCGGAATACGTTACTGCAAGCTCCAGAGCCTACAGGAAGGCTGTGGAAAAAGTATGTGCCAGCGGAAAGAACCTTGAAGGAACCGACCTCACTTCCATGAAGACCGAACTTGCCAAGTTGTTCTATCGGGGTTTTACGGATGGTTTTGTACTTGGGGCCCGCGATGTGACACATGCAAAATACAGCTCCAATTACGGTGTTATTCTGGGAAAAGTAAAAGAGGTCCTATATGCGGATAACAATGCCGGTATCAAGCTAATTCTCGAAGATAATGTACATGTGAATGACGGTGTAAGCATCAACACCAATAAGAAGATGCTTGGTTCCAAAATCAGTGCTATTGAACTCCTTAACCGGAAAAAAGTTGAAAGGGCAGAGAAAGGTACTACTGTAATTTTGCACATCAGCCCCAAAACAGCAAAAGCAGTTCGTAGCGGTGATGAGGTTTATATTTCCACAGATACTGAACTATTAAGTGATCTCCAAAAACTGGAAATGATAAAACTTCCGGTAGATATTCATGTAAGAGCTTTCAGGGGTCAGCCACTTTCGATCAAAGTAACTGAGAACAGATGCAGTGTTGAATATCTGGATGAATACCTTGTGCAGGAAGCCAGAAGTGCTCCTACTACACCGGAGCAGATACAAAAGGCCATAGACAAACTGGGTGATACCCCATATTATGCAGGTTCTATAAAAGTGGATGCTGACAATGGAATATTCATACCGGTAGGTGTGCTTACTGCTGCCAGGCGTAATGCTTTGGACAAACTTAGACAAAATATCCTGCAAAGTTACAAAAGAGCATCCCCTTCTTTTCAGTCATATGATATTGTTTCCTGCTCAGAGTTATCTCCTGCTGCATCCCTGGAACCTGCCCCTTTTTCACAGTCCAATGAAAAACAGCAGCATAGTAAACCTCTCATGAGCGTGGAAGTATGTGATGTTGCATCGTTGTTCCTGGCTGCGAGAAATGGGGCTGATATAGTATATTTACCACTGGACTGTTTTCCAGAGATATTACAGGATAACAATAATGCATCCCTGGAAGAGATCAGAACAAAAGGTATTGAGTTAGTGTTCATCACACCTCAGATAACCCATGACAGTGAACTGGATGCTCTGATACCCCTTTTTTCCGCTGTGAAGCAGGCGGGTTACAATCTCGCCTGTTCCAATCTTGGAACTGTACAGCTTGCCAAGGAACTTAATGTGCCCTTTGTTGCACAGAAGGAGTTCAATACATACAATTCTCACACTGCTCTTTGTTTTTTTAATTCAGGAGCTTACCGTGTCACTCTTTCCAGTGAACTGAACCTTGAAGAGATCGGAAATGCCTGCAAGGTCCTGGAAGTCTGCAGGTATCCCTTACAATCAGAGGTGCAAATACATGGACGGGAACTTATGCTCATCACTAATAATGATCTCCTCGGACCGGTAGCTGCCAAAAACCTGCTTGTTGAAGGTACTGAGGTACATCTGGAAGATCAGCAAGGTAATAAATTCCCTGTCAAAAGGATCGGACACAGAACGCTTATATATGATTCAAATGTTTTGAACATGGCAGAGCATGCGGAGCAGTTGCTTTTATCTGGAGTGCATGTTGTGAGACTGGATCTTTCTTTTTACAGAGGAAAAGCCATAAGGGATATCATAAGGAACTATAGGCTTGCGTTGGATCACAAAAGAGTTAAGCATATAATCTATAAAGGGGAAACAATAACCTCAGGTCATTTTTTCAAGGGAATATGACTCTTTTTATGCATTTTTTAATTTGTGTTGGGTTTTGTTCCCGGAGTTTTCTGTACAATCCTTTATGAAATTATAGTGGTATTATATTTTTTGATGTTGAGCTAAATTAACTTCAATTTATGTTATATAGAGTAAGTATTATCTTAAAGAGTGTCGCTTGAGAGCATTTCTCGATCGGACAGATAGCGGGTTGGAACCGGGGGAATTTCCATAGGGAGTGGGTTCATGAAAATGGCGTCTTTGTGTTAAAAGATCTCCATTTTCACATGAGAAGGGATCCATAAGGAAGATACAGTGATCCGGGTGGAACAAGCAAAACCTATGTGGCAGATGGACAAGAAGAAGGGCGGATGATTACCGTCCTTCTATATGTCGTATAAAAATTAATAATGACCACAGTTTTTTATTAAGAGATATCAGCAATGGGATCGTTGAAGATATGTCCGGAATGTCATGCAAACTTCCTGGCAACTGAAAAAGATATACAGGTGTGCAAAGTGTGTGGATACTGGACAAAAAAAGGCACAGCAAGAATTGAATCAATAATGATATATGACTGAGGGGAAAAATTAGTGGGACCTTAAAGAGAATACGCAACAATTGCAAAAGCACACTGAAAAAACAGCAACTTGGATTAAATATCCTTTATCATTATCCACATTGCGGTGTCATGATCACTGCAAATATATCATAATAAGTATAGGATAAAGGAAGCGGTGATACTATGCCACTTCACTCTTTTTTTACTCTAATTCTCCTTTTCATGATTAGCTTATAAAGGTACCGTTTCTTTCAGATGAGACCTAATAGTATTCCTAAAATAATGAATATCAATAGGCTTTGAAATATACCCACTGCATCCGGCTTGGATAAAACGTTCTTCATCACCTCTCATGGAGTGTGCTGTGAGTGCTACTACAGGTATGTCTTTTGTCTTCAGATCTGATTTAAGCTTGGAAAGTACCTCCATTCCGTCCATTTTAGGAAGCTGGATGTCCAGGAGGATCAGATCAACTTTTTGCTCTTTAACATTTTCCAAAGCTTCAAAACCATCGATGGCCTGAATAACATAATAACCAAAAGATTCCAGCAGATCAACGGTCAGTTCCATGTTTACAGGATTATCCTCTACGACCAGTATTCTTTTCATTTATTTCACTCCTTTTAGATGATATGGTCGGTATTAGTCAGTACATAAAGTATAGTATGTAGATGGTTATCAGAATTTTTAACGCATTTGTCATGAAAGTGCTCTCTAATGATGGCAACAGTTGTCGATTCATTATTTG
>CAZAMM010000073.1:0-7770 GCA_964486435.1 uncultured Methanosarcinales archaeon
ATGTTTGTTGCCATTATTCTTGAAGAAAAGACCACAATGACAACTTCCATTGTTGTTGATCTCTTCCTCGTGATATACACATGGACAGATTATGTTCTTATCCTCTTCCTTGTCTCCGGTAATTATCCTGCAAGGACAATACTGGCTTCCAAGTTCATTTCTGTTCTTTGTCAGACCATCGATAACTGTATTCAGCATTTCTCCATCCGGATTAAGAATAAATCCTTTTTTATCTGCATATTTTAACAACCATTCCTTTGTCTTTTCGGGTATGTGTTTAGTTTTGACCATTCATCTCACCAGAATTTGGTATTGATCTTATTGGATTTTAAGAGAGAAAACCAAAGTGATGTAAATTCAGCTTGTATTTTTCCCCCATATGAGCGTATGTATTTAGGGTTTATGTAATTTTTAATTACAGCCTACTCTGTATATAGTAACTTTATAGTACTGTGCAAAACCAAAATTGCCTATTCTTTATACCTTGCACAATCATCTCTCATTCTTGAGGGTATGGGATGGGCCTTATTACCTAACTTCTTTCAGCATCAACATCTTCTCCATAAAGTGATAGACGCCTATAATGTCAAGCATGACCCATCAGAACCCAATGGTTTTTGTGGTTCTTACTTACATTTTTCCCGATGAAAGGAGGGATCTGAAGAGTCTCATCTCAATTTACGGCATTTTCAAGAAGGAGGGAGAGAAAATGCAGTAATAGAATGAAACTTTAAATTTCCCTCATATGAGAGTATATGTTCAAAGCTTATTTAGTTTTCGATTTAAAATACATTTTATAATTTTATTAAATTTAAACAATAATTTTAAAGCAAAAAAAAAAAATATAACTTTGAGTTTTAATGTGTGTAGTCAATTATCCTTACCGAAAGGCCAATCTTCTTTTCTATTGCTCTTTTCATCATTTCAGCATGGGGACAGGCAAAACCAATCGGATTTCCTCTTGTGATGCATGAGGTGAGAACTATCGTGTCAGCTCCACGTTTCACCATTTCAGCAGCCCTGGAAACTGCTTTTTTCCCGGGACAACCACCACAGGAAACAAAACCAACTATTTCAATTTCCTCCTCAACATTTTCAAATGCACATTTTTTTTCTTTAATCACTTTAAAATCCATAGTTGCAGGACACATATCTTCTGTTTGCATACATCTAATCAACCCTACTTTCATAGATCCACCTCTTTTCTTATGTACCAAGTACACTTTCTGCAAGCAACACTGAAACATCCTTCATATTCAACTCTTCATCTTTTGACTTACACACGCCGTCAGTATGATGTACACAAAAAGGACAATATGAGATCAACATATCAGCATTTTTTTTGTATTCTTTAACAGCCATCATGGCAATATCAGCTGCTATATCTGGGAAGTTAGGCTTAAGACCTGCAGGTCCACCACAACATACCTGTTTACCATCAAAGAGCTCCTCTATCGTAACATCCATACTTAAAAGAATATGTCTGGGTACATCTTTTGATCCTATAAGAGGACAGGCATCTCTTACAGAAACAGTATAATCTAGTTTCTTTGGTACTAGTCTGCCATCATTTATCATATCCTTGAAGATGTTGAGAGTGTGTTCAACTTTGAAGCCTAGCTCACGATAGAGCTTTGGATACTCACGACCCAGAACCAGGTAACAACCTGGACAAGAAGCTATAACTTGTTTCACCCCAAGCGATTCTATATATTCAACGAAATTCTTTGCATGTTCTGCTGCCTCTTCAAGATGCCCGTTGTCTATTAAGAAAAGCCCGCAGCACTTTTCTTTTTCTAGGAGCATTGGCTTGATACCCACATGATTGAGCAAACGAATAGTAGACCTGGCTATATCCGGTTGACTGTGTGCGATCCAGCAGCCTGTCATATAGGCAATATCAGAACTTTCCGCAATCTCGAGATCATCGGTAACCCAATCGAACCGTGTTGTAGGGTCCATACCTCCCGGACTATTACGCTCAATAATGTTTCTTGAGATAGCAGTTGTCTTGGCAGGTTCTCTGCCCTGCTTTGCCAACAATTCCCTCTCATATTGGATGATATCGGTGATCGGTATACTTACAGGACATACGTCGTCACATGCTCCACATCTTGTGGAAAGATAAACATTGTCCATCTCGTCCTGTGTGAGTTTCTCGCATGCAACTATCTTTGAGAGCAATTCGATCTTCCCTTGCGGAGTAAAATGGTTGCCTTCCGTAACCATATTAACAGGGCAGACTTCCCAGCATTTTTTGCAATCAATACAAGAACTTATTTCTTTTTGGAAACGATGCATACAACTTCTCCATTGTTATACATATACATGGAATTCTAACTCTGTAGAAAAACTACTTTTGCTTTTATTTTGACCTAATAATTTCAAAGAATAACTACCCTCAATATAACTTCCCACAAAAAACAAAGGGTTTGATTTTTTTTATCACATAAGTACTTAAAGTTGTTGACACAGCTCTAGCTATATCAGAGACCATCTAATTAGCTACAAATATTCCAGTTTTAATTAGACATAGGGTTCTCTGAGATTTCCTCTCTATTGCAGCAATAATCATCCTTTTTTAGATTATCATAGGTGTATACTGGGCAGCGTATCTATTTTTAATCTTGTAATGTCATTGTATTTTTATTTTTCTGAACTAGTTTTAGAATTATGTCCACCTGTCAGGCAAGCAGATCGATGAAGCTATCCTGAAGATCCACGGCATCATCAAGGAAGAGGACACAATGCCACAGCTTACAAGTAAGGCGTGTCCCAGGTGCGGACAGGTGAACGGTTCTACTTCAGGATTCTGTTCCCGGTGTGGTATGGCTATGAGAGTTGATGTTGCTGTGGATGTGGAGAAGAAGCAGTCTTATATTGCCATGGTCTTGATGGAACTTGTATAGAAAGAGTCGGTGATTGCGAAGATTCCGGGAGAGAGTGTATGAGGGTTTGCACTCTCTATTTTTTGGTGTTGCTTTTATGCAAATCTGGGAAGGAGAAAATAGTTGTTGAGTGTCCAGATTTCCACACATCTTTAAAAGATTTCTGGAGCAGAGGAAATAGTTCTTACCTTTCTTGATAAATAACATCATATTCTAGTACCTCGGTACTATGATCAAAAGACAGATATGGTTTGAACCTGATCATTTTATTATCCATTTTTATAATACTGCACGTGGGGACGAATGGTAGAGCAAAAAATTAAATTAAAACATATTTGTTTTCGGATGTAGCCGGCTTGTCATGAGCAAGTCACCCCATATACGATAATAGATGTTATTCTTCTTTGATCGTTGCTTTGATTTCATTATGAGTTCATTTATTTGTGGTCTTCTGCAAAATGAAGAACGTATAACCATATTCATCTGGGTATTCTCTGAAGATCTTTATCTCTTTTCTGTTAAAACTAAGTATGGTTTCTGCACCGGTGTTTCCTTTATAGTTATCACTGATTTCATTAACTCTTTTTTCCAGATGGGAGTAAAAATCGTACCATGTAGAAGCTGGCAGTTTAAAGCGGTCAATGAGATCATATCCTGCTGCCATGATAACTTTTTCAGTGTCAGGTATGCTTTTGATATCAGGATAACATTCCTGCCAGAATTGAAGCACTTCCGACGAAGGTTCATCCGTGAACCATGTGCTTTCTGTCAGTGCTATATAACCCTCATCTTTCAGAAACTGTTTCCAGTATCTAAGTCCTTTTTCAAAACCAATGACAAATATAGAGCCCTCTGACCAGATGATGTCGAATTCCCCTGGTTCAAAAGGCAGATCATCCATAGAAGCACAAACCGTGGTAATCCTATCATCAACTCCTTCTTTAACTGCATTTTCCATCAGCTTATCCAGAAAAGGCTGGTAAATGTCATTTGCAGTGATGTGACAGTGGCTGCAGATCTTCGCAAGATGTATTGTCTGCATACCCACACCGCAACCAATGTCGAGGATCTTAGTGCCTGCAGGAAGGGAAGAAAGCAAATTAAAGGCTTTTTCAGTACACTTGTTATTACCTGGACCCTGTCTGGGCAATCCGTCAAATATCTCAAAAATTGGTGACTCTACCATAAAACTATCACAAGGACAATTACTTAAATCTTTTGTGGTATCACGATAATGATTGCGTTTTCATCAATATGTTTCCTAAGATTCTTCAAGCTCTCTAACTTGATTATGATTTGTTCTTCTGGTTTCATCTATCACATTTTCTTCATTACGGTGTTTTGGAAATGATGATTTATCAGCAATTTTGGTTTTGCTTTTTATCTGTTAAAGATACTTGAAAAACTTAAGTGTATAAAAAAATACAGTTACCTATATCCCCTTTTCATTGTGCAAGGTATCTGATTCAAACTGCTTGCTTCCACATGTCGGATTTTTAAAACCGTATTGAAATGATAGCGATCTTGTAAGACATACGAAACCCTTTAGCCCTTTGAAGAACCTGTTATTTTGGTCTGCTGTCTTATGTGACGGGCTGCTCTTCTGCGCTGCGCTTAGAACAATAGCTCATCAAAGTCATATAGATTCATTATTTTGTACTTTCCTAGTTGTTCGCAATATTCTAATTCGGTACAGGACTATCAGATTTTACAGCAAAATAGATACACTGGCGATTACTATAAAAATACTTAGAATATAGCAAATTAATTGTACAAAATTTTATGTGCTTTGAAAATATTAACTCTCATTCTATTCATTGAATACGCTATAGCTTAGAATTTGAGCAAAGCTGTCAAATAAAATCTTTCGTAAAACATATACTGCAAAAAAACATACATTTGACAGATGAAAGCACAGAACATAAAAGAACTTGCAGCCAGCACAGTAAAAAATTGGAGGAATAATAATTCCATTATTGATAGTGCTGCTCTGTCGTTCTATTTACTGTTGAGCCTGCCTGCAATTCTGCTTTTCTCTGTTTCCGTGGGTAGCCTCTTCCTGAGTTCCGGACAAGTCCAGGCAAGCATCGTGGAATATTTGGAAGGGATCCTAGATATTACATTCATTGCAATATTCTATGCTTTTTTTGCAAATATACCCGAAACAAGTTCTTTGTCCGTAAGTGCATTAACAGGATTCCTTGTTTTGATGTGGAGTGCAGGTAATGTCTTTCGGCAGTTCAAAAAATTCCTGGACAGGATATGGCAAGTACCTGTATCCAGTGGGAATTTTGCCAGGAACTTTCTGGAAGATGCTGTGCTTTCACTGATAACGGTACTAATTTTTGGCGGACTTATAGTGATCAGTACTTTATTGGAAACCCTGATGCTCACAGGTTCAAGGTTATTATATGTATATGTTCCCGTTTCTGGTGTAGTGCAATATGCGGGAACCAGCGCAGCTTTTATCGTCCTTGTGCTGCTCTTCATTTTTATATATATTACATTACCAGATGTGGATCTGTGTCTGCAATGCGTAATAATAGGCTCTTTAATAACTGGTTTTCTGATAACTATTGGAAAATATGCAGTTGTATTCTACATGGCTCATAGTGATATGACCTCTGTATATGGTATCATTGGCTCACTGATAGGTCTGTTGTTATGGATATACTATAGCTCTATTGTCATAACCATGGGAGCCGAGTTCATTAAAGTGTATTCTCAATACTTATCAAAGCCTTGTGGACCACATTCCTTATAGGACGGCTGAAATCCATAAACTTAAATCCTTATTTTCAGATCACTTGTGGAGGGAGTTTCATGCCAACAATAGTACATCTGGATATTCCGGCAGATGATCCGTAACTAGCTAGTAAGTTTTATTCAAGACTTTTTGACTGGAACATTGAACAGAATCCTGAATTCGAATATTATATGGTGCGTGCGCACGGCTTTGATGGTACTGATGTGCCGGGAGTAGGCATAGGAAAGCGACAGGGTGATCAGAAGATAACAGCTTACATAGCGGTTCCCTCGGTAGATGGACATATCACAAAAGTGGAATCTTTGGGAAGAAAGTTCATTACTTCAAAGATGTCAGTTCGAGGATGGTTTTATCTTATAATATGCCTGGATAAGGAAAATAATACATTTGGGTTATGGGAAGACAATGCAGACGCCAAATGAAGAAGTTACAGGGATTTTACCAAGTTTTTTAGAATATCTTCTTTTTCTTTTCCAATATCATGTGACAGAAGATAGCTGTGTCTATAATCAATCTCTCTTTGATGCAGGTCCGTGGACCAGCATTAATTTTCCTCCACTGCATATCTTATTATGTCATGGACAGAGTCCACATATTCCACACGGATCCCTATATTGTCCTCTATATATGTTTTGGCATCGATGATCTCTGGTTTCCTTTCGATGATGGAAAAACCACCGATATTCTTTTCGACATAGTTGTATTGTACAAGTCTTCTGTTCTCCCCTGGTAAGAGAAACAGTTCCTTACCACTATCTTTTGCAGCCTCCGCTTTCTCTATTATACCCCCTACAGCACCTATATTACCATACTGATCGATGGTACCAGTAATGGTAACACTATCATCCAATTGTTCATGGTTAAGGGCTGAGATCATGAGCAATGTCATCAGTGCACCGGCACTGGGTCCATCCACTGCGGGCACTTCACCAATTGCAGTTATGCTGAAGATCGTATCACTGGCCATCAAATTTGCACCTGTGAAATTCTGTGCTACAAAAACAGCAGTATTTGCTGCATCCTGGAATACTACGCCCATTAGTGGTTTAGTTTCCACCAGTATCCTGCCTTTTCCCGGATCTATCTCAACGGATATGTCCATCATTGATCCTTTTTCGGTTACTGTCTGTCTGATGAATGGTCCATCAACATATTCTTCAATGCTCTGGTACACAGCAGGGGCCTGCAAGCTGGCAGTTCCTTCATATCCATCAGATGAAAGACCCATACTGCATTCGAGTTCGTTCAATCGCTGCCTATAAAATTCTATTTGAGAGGCATACGACTGAAGAGAAACATTGTCCTGGCTTATCTGCGCATTAAAAATTTCATTTTCCGCTTCAAGGGAATTGATACGGTCCTGTAATATTCGTACCTGTTCATCCTGTACGGGTTGCTGTAATGACAGCAGATAGAGATTTGCAGTGAGCGAAATGATCAGCAGAACAGTTATGATCCCTTTTCTCATGGTAATGCATACTGCCTTCAGAGTATATACGTTTTACTTTAACTTATTTGAACAAAACGTTTAAATTTTTAGATTCAAACTTATCATTATGATAATTTATATTTATACTATATAGGATATATTTATATTCTGAAACAACACAGGATAGCATGTAGAACACCCATAAGGTGGCTACTGATACAAAAAAAGATAAATTTGACTGATCGTTGTAACAGTGGTATGATAAACTAAAATCATTTATAAAAAACGAGAGGTGGTATAAATGATAGCGAGGACAATCAAGCTAGGAGTATACGGCTGTATAATTGCTGCAGCAGTAGTCTACGCTCAGTTCAACAACAGGTAATGAGATGGCGAGTGGGGATAATAATATTCTGCCTGATCCGCAAGATCAAAAGTTGTAATTTTTCTTAAAATCTCTTTCTTTTCATTTACTGGTAAGAACAATAATATAAGATTGATCCGAGACATCTTTATCTAAGACTAAATCAGCATTTAATTTTTTTGAGATTATATGTAAAATAAAAAACTATTTATTTAGTCATCCAGATATCAAAATACACATTATATGCAAACACTAGTCTCTGATAACTCATGGTAGAACAAAGGAGACATGTCCGTTGTATTTTTCAGTGAATGGTTACGAG
>CAZAMM010000074.1:0-7654 GCA_964486435.1 uncultured Methanosarcinales archaeon
TAAGTCGCAAAGGTCGGAAACTTGCGGTGCAGGCCACCGGCCTTACTTCTCTCATAAAGCTCCAATATAATTAGATAAATAAAGCAGTTATAATAATAATAATAATAGTAATACTAATAACAAAGGAGTGAAAATTATGGCTTCTAATGAAGAAGGTGTTGATTGGCAACAAGCATCACAATGTTCCAAGGTCGTATGTGAAGGCGGTAGTCTGGAAAGGACTATTGACTGGAAGCAGGGTCTTGCTATTGCTATTGGTGTGCCTCTCCTTATATTACCATCTATAGGTTATTTTGCAAGCTATCTTTATTCATTTGCAATTATTGTATGGGGTCTTTCCGTGTTCCAGGGTTTTATGCAGAACCTGGCCTACGGAGAACTTGCGACAACATTCCCTAATGCTTCCGGGCTGCCTGGGTTTGCCCAGAATGTGTTTAAAGGGGATGGCAGGTCAAAATACGACAAAGGTAATCTCATAGGAGGCTTCAGTGCATGGAGCTACTGGTTCGCATGGAATCCTGTACTCGCTATTTTCGCTATTCTTGTGGGAAGTTACCTGCAGGGTCTTATCCCGGCACTTTCGGGGTATTCAGCATACAGTTTGTCCCTTGCTGCCGGCGTTGTGATATATTCAGCTCTGCTCCTTATTAATTCCAGAGGGCTTTCAAGTGGTGCAACTATGGGGTATATACTTGCTTTCCTGTCCCTTGCACCCCTGGCAATCATCACATTATCTCCCTTTGCAACAGGTGACTTTGTACTGTCCAACATAACTAACTCGTGGTTCCCAGCTGATTGGGCATGGGATTTACATCATATACTTATCTTGCTGGGTATATTTGCAATGGCACAGTGGAGTGCATGCGCGTGGGAAACAGCTGCCATATATGGTCCGGAATATAAGAAACCAGGTTCTGACGTTCCCAAGGCTTTGTTCAGCTGTGGTGCAGTTTGTCTGTTCACTTATATTCTTGTCCAGTCAGCCGTTACAGGGACGCTGGGTGTAGAAGGAGTACTTGCACAACCAATTTCTCCCATGTTGCCACTGGCCCAGGCTGCATTGGGTACAATTGGTACATATATATCTATTATCATGCTTGTAGCAGCAATGGTATTGATCATCCAGACAGCTTTCCTGGGGTCTGCCAGAGCTATGCACTCCATGGCAACTGAAGGTAATCTGCCACGTATATTTGGTAAGATCAATGCTAATGGTACTCCTGTAATTGCCATGGTTGTGATAGCTCTGTTCAATCTGGCGCTCATATCTTTCGGTACACCTACTGCTATTCTGGCGGCATCTGCAATAGGATATGTCTGTGCCAACGGTATCAGCTTGTTTGCATATGTTAAGGCTAAGAGTAACCCCAGACTTGCTGCTCTGGACAGGCCTTTCAAGGCACCATCCGGTTGGAAGAACGTTGCATTGCTCTTTGGACTTTTCAACCTGCCTTTGTGTCTTATTGGTATCGTCTATCTCAACAGCCTTGAGATAGGTTGGACCTCTACGATTGTAGGTTTCATTGTGCTTGGTCTGTATATTCCACTTTGGTTCTACTCTCAGCACGAAGTACATAAAGCCAAAAACAAAGCCTGATAAAAGATCGCACAGTTGAAAATGCCCTCTTGGATAAGAGTGGCATTCTTATTTTTTGTTTTTTATACTTCTACTTACTGATGAGCAGGCCATTTTCAAATTCAAACTTTAATAGAGGACTATTCTCATATAGTACAACCTCATAAAGAAGACAGGATCAATATGAATATACTCTATATCTATGCACATCAGGAACCTGCATCATATAATGCTGCTTTGAAGGCTGTTGCTGTGGAAAAGCTGGAAAATGCCGGCCATAAGGTCAAGGTCAGCGATCTCTATGCCATGAACTTCAAGCCTGTGCTTGATGCCAGTGACTTCCTTCAAAGGAAAAAACCGGAGACTTTGGCCCTTTTTCCAGAGCAGATAAATGCTATTAAAACAGGTACTTTCGTGCCGGACATAATGGAAGAGATGGATAAGGTAAAATGGGCAGATCTGCTCATATTCCAGTTCCCGATATACTTCACTGGCATGCCTGCGATCATGAAAGGCTGGCTGGACAGGATCTTTGCAGCAGGATTTGCATTTGATCCCATCACTCAGGGTGTCTATGATAAAGGTCTGTTAAAAGGAAAGAAGGTTATGATGACCATTACTACCGGGGCCAATGAGAGCATGTATTCGGAAGGTGGAGACCATGGAGACATCCATACACTCTTAAAATACATCACTCATTGTATTTTTGAGTACGTTGGTCTTGAAGTATTACCTTCGTATATTATATTCTCTGTGAACAGTCAGTCAAGGGAAAAGGGACAGGAACGTCTGGAAAAATACGGAGAAATATTGCAAGGTCTCTGAAGAATCACTATGGGAAACTGCTATCAGATACTTTCGAGGAGGTCTAAAGACCTCCTTTTTTAATTGGATATTTATTATACATTATAAAATAATTTTTAAATAACGGGGTATTTGAAAGCCTTTCCAGTATATGAAATATTTTCTTGTCAGTATTACCAAAAAGCCTAAGTAATGTCGATACCTCCTTTGCACAAAATGAGTATTTACTTGTTTTGTATTAACAGAGTTGATAGTTTTGGCAATAAAAGACGGAGATACCATAAAGATAGATTATACAGGCACACTGGATGACGGTACTGTTTTTGATAGTTCTGAAGACCATGGTGAGCCTCTTGAATTCACTGTGGGAGCACGGCAGGTCATAGCAGGTTTCGAAGATGCTGTAAGAGGTATGGAAGTAGGGGAGGAGAAAACTTTCAGGATAGATGCGAGTGAAGCCTATGGTGAACACGATCCGAACCTCACGCAATCATTCCCAAGGTCGGCTCTTCAGTGTGACACGGAGATCGAGATCGGCATGATAATTATGCTAGGCACGGCCGATGGTCAGGAAATGCCTGCAATGATAACTGAAGTGACCGATGAAACGATCACTATAGATGTGAATCACCCTCTTGCCGGACAGGCCCTTACCTTCAGCATTAAGGTCATAGAAGCATGAATTTGCTGTTTTTGGGATTGTGTGGGCTCAACATTTATTTTTAATTCTTGGTTGCGGTTTTGACGTGCATAATTCATCTTCGGCCTCTCAAACAGCATAATCTCTAAAATAAATTGCAGCCTATTTTAAAAGGCTGTTTTTTTCCTTGCTGATCTCAGGATATATGCTTCTGCAAGGAGTAACATAAGGATGCAGACCATCGTTGTGGTGATAACTGCAGGATACTGGCCGGCAAATCCTTCGGATGAAGTGTGTTTCAGTAATATTCCTGCATAGGCCCAGACAATAACAAGCCCGTAAGCGATATCCCTGTTCTTTATCATCGTTGCGACCGCTATGGCAAGTCCTGCAATGATCATTATGACGGCCCAGGTCGCTTCAGCCAGTCCAAAACCCTTCCATCCAATGCTGACAAGAAGGATAGTAGCATTAGCAATGGTTGCCACTGTGATCCATCCGAAGTACACGCTGAATGGGAGCCTGATGAAAAAATACTCTCTCTGAGAAAAGCTTTCATCTTTCATCCGCTGGTTTATCAGGATCAGGCAAACAAGGATCACTATCATCAGTAACATGGACAATGGGACTATATAGTAGTGCCAGGCGAAGATCCAGGCTGCATTGGCAATGGAAGAAACGGAGAAGAGTACTCCGGTCCTGCTCAATAGCTCGGTCCTCATTGCACTTGTGTCGTCTCTGAAAACACCAAGCTGGTACAGTGTGTACCCTGCAAGCAGCAGGTATATGAGACCCCAGATAGCAAAGGCCAGCCCAGCAGGAGCAAAGAGATTGGGGAAAGAATCAGAGATCTGTCCAGTGTTCACTCCATTGATCGGGAGGCTGTTGGCCAGACCATTGACGGTAACCATAACCAGAAAAGTTATTGTCGTGATGATTTTGATGATAGTTCCCTTTTCCTTTCCTTCCATTTTGTTTTCCTCATGTTGTAATACATAACCCTTCTTTGACAGTAAATCAATAGAAGTGTTCTTAGTTTTCGTGTATTTAACAGCTATGCAACAAAAGATACACAAGTTTCATCAGTGGTCATAAATGGCTGAAATTCCCGTTCTGTCATTTAGTAGACAAAGGGTAAAACATTGGTAGATGTATTCAATCCTGTGATGGTATTCAGGGAGTGAGAATGATACTGTAAACCATTGGGTAAAAGATATATACCCATCAGGAACAATCTCTCTTTATGCATCAGCTTCTCTCCCTTATGTATAGTTCCAGTCATTGTGTATTCCTCAGCGGTGCCGGTATCTCGACACTGTCAGGTATACCTGACTTCCGGGGTAGCACGGGCATATACAAGCAATTCGATGCGGACAAGATATTTGATATCCATTACTTCCGTAAGGACCCTGCATATTTCTATACGCATGGAAGAGAGTTCATCTACAACCTGGAAGAGAAGGAACCCAACATCATCCATAAAATGCTGGCTCAACTGGAAGATGAGGGGATAGTGAAGTCGATAATCACCCAGAATATTGACATGCTGCACCAGAAGGCAGGCTCCAGGCGGGTCATAGAGATCCATGGTTCTCCTGCACAGCACACTTGCCTGCATTGCGGTAAAAAATTCCCTTATGAGTTTATTTCCCCTATTGTGCACGGACCACAGGTCGTCCCTAAATGTGACGGATGCGGGGGTCTTGTTAAACCGGATATTATCTTTTTCGGAGAAATGCTGGACCAAAACTTCTTTTCTCAGGCAATTTCCGAAAGTTCAAAGGCCGATCTGATGGTTGTGGCCGGCTCATCCCTTGTGGTCCATCCGGCAGCATCTCTTCCCCTTAACACTATAAAGCATGGTGGAAGGCTGATCATAGTCAATAACATGCCCACACCGCTTGATGAGTACGCTTATCTCAGATATCCTGACCTTGAAGCAGTTTTCAGGTACCTGGAAAAAGAGATCCTGTGAAAACTTAATGCCTAAATTAATGATAAAAGAGTATGGTCGGAAGCATCCGGCCATTTATTTCTATATTTATTCTGTGGTTTCATCGTCTGTCCTGATGGCAGCGGCCAATTCCACAGGAGAGACAAAGATCCGCCCATCGCCGAACTTGCCTGTACGGGCCGATCTGCGGATGATTTCTATGATGGGGCGGACATCTGCGTCCTTCACCACCATATCGATCTCCATCTTTGGGATCATGTCCACTTCTATCTTCTTGCCCCTGTATTGGAGGCATATCCCTTTCTGAGAACCTCTGCCCTTTACTTCGTATACGGTCATGGCGAAATATCCTTGCTCTGCCAGGGCGGCCTTAACATCGTTAAGCATCTCCGGGCGTATGATCGCATTGATCTTCTTCATGATATCACCTCATCCCTTCGTGGATTCTCCATGCTGTGAGATATCCAGTCCCACATATTCCTCGGTCTCTGTTACACGCAGTCCCATGGTCTTGTCTACCACCTGAGCGAGAATGTATGTTACCACGAAGGCGTATGTTATTGCGACACCGGCGTCCAGAGCCTGGATCAGGAACTGGTGCACATTGCCGTATATGAGGCCGTTCACACCTCCGATGGAAGCAGTTGCAAATATCCCTGTTGCAAGGGCTCCCCACAGACCGCCCATGCCGTGGATGGCCCAGGCGTCCAGGCTTTCGTCCAGCCCCTTCTTTACACGGAAGAGCAGCATCCTGTAGCACAGCACACCTGCGATCCCACCTATTATAATAGCTGCCATGGGTCCGACGAATCCGCATGCAGGGGTTATTGCCACCAGACCCGCCACTGCACCACTTACCATTCCCAGGGAACTGGGTTTCCCCTTTGCCCACGAAGCAAGCATCCAGGTAAGAGCTCCGGAGGCCGCTGAAATGTTAGTTACTACAAAAGCGTTCGCTGCCAGGCCGTTAGCTGCAAGTGCACTGCCGGAGTTGAAGGCGAACCAGCCGAACCACAGGAGAGCGCCTCCTACCAGAGTGAGTGTGACATTCTCTGCTTCCATGCTGAACTTGCCGAATCCGGATCGCTTTCCTATCACTATTGCCAGGGCAAGGGCACCGAACCCGGAACTTATGTGTACTACGGTCCCTCCTGCAAAGTCCAATGCTCCAAGCTGTGAAGCCCAGCCACCACCCCATGCCCAGTGGGCAAGAGGGTCATATACAAGGGTAGTCCACAGCACGCCAAGCACTATAAAAGAGCTTAGTTTTATCCTCTCTGCAACACCTGATGTGAGAATTGCAAGTGTGACGCCTGCAAATACCAGCTGGAATACCATGAACAACATGTCAGGTATCCCTTCTCCGTCCATTCCTATTCCATTGAGGCCAGCATGCTCAAGGCTTCCTATAAAACCAGAGATGTCTGGTCCGAAGGCCAGGGAATAACCGGCTGTTACCCACTGGATGGTCACTATTGCGAATGCTATGAAAGACATTGCGATCATTGAAATGACGTTCTTGTTCCTTACCATGCCGCCATAGAACAAACCCACGCCAGGTGTCATGAGCATGACCATGGCAGTACAGATCAGTATGAAGGCGGTGTCGCCTGTATCAAGCGCCATTGTAACCACACCTCTGTATCTGGCAAGAGCCTGTAAACAATATCCTGTCGGATGACCGGATGATCTGCAACATTATTTTGCCTATAATTATTGGTTCCATTTCTATACACCTTTATAATTATCTTTTACTAGTATTTACAGTATCTATCCGTATTCCGACTTTATTAGATAAAAACATTTTGGTCAAACAAGAAATTACAATCAAGTGTAACTAAAAAATATTAAATTGTATTGGGGCTAATTGACTTAACCCGGAAGTATAACTGATAAAAAATAGTACAATATTAAAAATATGAAATGTTTTTAAAAAAGCATATCAAAAAAATGGGAAGTATGTCCTCAGATCTTATTCAGGACAAGTCCTTGTAAGAGATATCTCAAACACACCGTTCTTGCAAGTATGTACTGCGGTCTCGGGATTAACTGGCACAGGCAGTTCCACAATTCTTGAAAATCCAAAGTTGGGTGCTACGACCACCAGTTCCACTACATCTTCTGAAGGTGAAAACTCCACATATTGCTCATCAACGCCAAGTTCTGCTGTAATGTACACAGTATCTTCTGTTTCAAAGATCTCGACAACGGGTTCCGCATTATTTATGTATATATCGCCTTCTTCATCGTCCTCATCATCGGAGAAAGAGGAGTGGGCTATTTTGAAACCCTGTATGTCAGGCTTTTCGCCGACCTTCTGGAAGATTGTATAACCATAGATAAAGGATTCACCAAGGTCATCAGCATCTCTGGAAAACATGGACAGCAAGTGCTGAATAAGCTGTTCGATGTCCATGATCGGGCTCTTATCAAAATCCTCATCGAAAGAGTGCTTTTTCTTGTCGTCCATTTTATATCCCCTTTATAGGTTATAAACAGATCAAGTTGCTTGTCTGCTTATCCCAATTTGTTCTAATTTATACGAACAAGTAGTATATAAAGGTATATACGCTTCTCACATCATCTAAGTATAAACGCTGTATACCCCTACATTAATACATATCACATAGCCCCCTTGTAGTATCCTCACTCAGCGAAGGCTTGTAAAGCCTTCTTTTCA
>CAZAMM010000075.1:0-7514 GCA_964486435.1 uncultured Methanosarcinales archaeon
AAGAAGGCTTTACAAGCCTTCGCTGAGTGAGGATACTACAAGGGGGCTAATATTATTAGAAGCAAGAGAACGGAACAGATCCAAAGGCAGCACCCCGGCTCCTGCCATAGAGGACATATAGTTAATGGCATAAGGAAGCATACGTTCTATCCCTCTTTTCCTTTCTCCGGCCATAACAGCCGGATATATCACAAAGGTTTTGTACACAGCACTGAAAATAAATATTCCTGTGATGATGTTAAGAATCAGCCATATAGCTGCTTTTTTGTACTCACTGAACTGGAAAAGCCATTGGGGAGCACTGATCCTGGAGCCGGTGAAATCGGGAATGCCTGCAAAATAGAATAACAGATTGACAGCAATAAGTGCGAAGAACATACATACAAAAGCGGTGAGCATGGCACCAGACATATACATATCATAGCCTATGCCCATTCTATTCCTGAGCATGTTCAATCGAAGACCATAATATTCATGCCTCCGGTTTTCGTAATATTTTCCGAATATCTCATAGGCTATATTGAAATAAATATTACTCATTCAGATCCTGCCTTATCATCTTCATTATAGCTTCAGGTTCCCTGCCATATGTCACCACAACTTTAGCAAAATCCTTGTAGTGGCTTATTTTTTTCAGACGTGCCCATTCCAGGATATCCTGTCTTTTCTTAAGTTCATCCTTAAGTTTCTCTTCGTTCCATCCTCTGTTCCCCATGATGCTTTCCAGCACATATGACCGACCTGAATACTGGAAACTATCCTTTGCTGCATCCCAGATGAAAACCTCGTTAGTTAACAATTCGCCTGTCCTTGGGTCCACACCTACTATTTCTGTAAGGGACTTGCATCTTCTGACTCTCTCATCGTTGACTTTTACCTGGGCCTGAATGGATACAATATCAAGAGCCTGTACCATGATTCTTGGAACATTGATAGGGGGATTTTCAAGCCTGTGCACAACAGACTGCACTGAATCAGCATGCATGGTAGAGAATGTAGTGTGGCCAGTGGACATGGCCTGAAAAAGAACATAAGCTTCAGCCCCACGCACCTCACCCACAAGTATATATTCAGGTCTTTGTCGCAGGGAGGCTCTGAGAAGTTCGTACATCTGGATAGAGCCTCTTTCCTCACCAGCGAAAGATTCCCTGGTCACACCCGGTATCCAGTTGGGATGTGAAAGATTAAGCTCTCTTGTATCTTCTATGGATACTATCTTCATTTCAGGCTGGATGAAAAGAGAAACAGCATTCATTGCAGTGGTCTTACCGGAAGCAGTGCCTCCCACGAACACTATGCTCTTGCTCGAGTCCACAGCCATCCACAGATATGCCATCATTGCCGTAGAGAACGTATGGAAGTTAATGAGATTTGCCGGAGTGATCGGATTCTCATTGAACCGTCTTATGGTAAACGTACTTCCCCGGGTAGTAACTTCTCTTCCCAGGGTTATCTGGATGCGTGATCCATCAGGCATTGTTGCATCAAGGAGCGGGTTTGCTATGGATACATGTCTTCCGCATAGCTGGGCTATCCTTATTGCAAAGGAGTCAAGTTCATCATCATCTGAGAAGATCACATTTGTAGGCACAGAATTGTAGGCCTTGTGGTATATATATATGGGAGTATTGGGGCCATCACATGATACATCCTCAAGTCGCATGTCCCGCATGATAGGATCGATACGTCCATATCCCAGGAAATCCCGTATCAAGTGATACATCACTCTTTCCTTTTTACGTACAGAGATATCTATCTTATACTCTTTCAAATATTTCTTTGCGCATGTCTTTAAATACTTTTCAGCATTTGCATGGTCAGTTTCTTTCAGGTTAAGTTTCAGTGTCTCTATCAACTGTTGTTTTATATTACCCAGCAGCTTCTCTTCGTCTTCTGACAGCAGAGGTTCAAGTACCTGATACTGGTATTCATGTACAAAAGGATCATATGCCATCCTTATATAAGCATATGGAGGATTGACCGCATACATTTCTATTTCTTTGAAATTGCTTCCTTCGGGTATACCAAAATCTACAATAGGACCATGTACTGCGATATTGTATTCTTCTTCCTCTTTAGAACTGTTAGAAATAAGTGCTATCAAGCGCTGATGTAAAGGAGCCTGTTCTTTTTCCTGTACTTTTGGGATGAATTCTACATCAAGGTCCTTGCTAGCAATAATATTTCTTATTTTCTGTTCCCAGTCATTGTTTGAACTATAATCGATATTGTAACCTGTGATCAATTGTGAATGGCAGGCTTCCATACGTGCTTTCAGACCATTTATGATATCATCAGAAACAACATTATTGTTGATATCAGCAAGAAGAGCCATAATTTCCTCCGTTTTCGACTCTTTTTTAACTGTATCCACTCCTTGCAACACAGATAGAGAAACTTCACCTGAATTACCATTATATTGGACTCCATCAGCAAGACCCATGATATGACCTCTCATTTCTTGGACTGGGAGAAGGGTAACTTTACACCTGAAATGAGCTTCTTCTCATTCTTTTGCTTCTTTTGACCCTTCCCTTCCTGGGGTTCAGGCATCTTTATTCCTGAGAATAGTGCTGCAAGCCTGTTCATGGAGATAGCTACTTCACAATAAGGGTACTTAGTGACCACAGGGCTTTTACCTGCAATACTATTTGGTATACTCACATCTTCAGGTAATGCCTCAAGTATTCTAATATCAAGGGAGCTCATGACTTTCTCCCTATACATTTCATCGTGTACAGGCATAGTCCTGTTCAATATCATTCCTGTTACTTCTTTACCTAACAATGTTGAAAATGCCTTCATTTTGGAACCATCAGCAATAGATACTATATCTGGTGTAAGAACCAGCAAGACCTCGTCACATACTTCAATAGAGGCTGATGTTGCATTATTTATCCCTGCGGATGTGTCAATGATCATGAATTCAAAATCTGGTGCAAGTTCGTTAACAACATCCTTGATCCTGGAAGGATCTGCTTTTTTGAAACCCTCCAAAGAAAGACTACCGGGCAGAACCTTAAGTCCATTAGGCCCATCGTATAGTGCATCAGAAGCTCTCGCCTCAGCGGCAAGTACTTCGTGCAGTGTGATCTTACTGCTTTCCAGTCCCAGCATAAGACCTATGTCGGCCATGCTAAGATCAGCATCTACAAGCAAGGTCTTTTTTGCAAGGCCGGCAAGTGCTGCCGCCAGATTGACAGCAAATATACTTTTGCCAGTCCCCCCTTTTCCAGAGGTTATCGTATATATTTTGGCAGCCATTTCTTTCACAACTCTTATTATTGATTTGCGTTTTTGATCCAAATATTACAAAGAAAAATAAGCAACTAATTTATAAAAAGATAACTATAATATTAAGGTTATTGGACTTCGTTTATTCTATATACACGAAAGTCTATCAACAATACATGGAAAAAAACAGGCCTAAAGAAGTTCGCCTCTATCTTTATCATGCTGAACAGTGTGATCCTAAAAAATGCACAGGTAAGAAAATGGCACGCTTCAAGCTTGTACGTCTTGTGGAAAAGGTAAATGCCATTCCCCGAGGTTCCATACTTCTTGATCCTATGGCCGAGAAAGCTCTTTCTCCTGCCGACAACATAAAAAAGGGGCTTACTGTATTGGACTGCTCCTGGGAACATGTAGAAACAGTTTTTCCTCAATTACTCATGCTTGACCTGCAGCATCGTGCCTTACCGTTTCTTGTTGCAGGCAATCCTGTGAACTTTGGCCGTCCCTTCAAACTTACATCAGTAGAGGCATTTGCTGCTTCTCTTTACATACTTGGATACAAGGAACAAGCTGCCGGTATACTATCCAAGTTCAACTGGGGCCATACTTTTCTGGAAGTCAACCATGAGCCACTGGAGGAATATTCCATGGCAAAGGACAGCCGGGAGATACTTAAGGTTCAGGCCGAATATATCTGACATTCATCTGACCTATGGAGGGTAACACATGGTAAAGATACAGGTAGGAATTATTGGTGGCGGAGTATGTGACAATAAGACCGAGATGATAGCTGAAGAAATAGGCCGTGAGCTTGCCATGCGCGGTGTGCTTCTTATATGCGGAGGATTGGGGGGTGTAATGGAGGCCTGTGCACGGGGGGCTAAGCGACAGGGAGGGAATACAATAGGTGTTCTCCCGGGTAATAGCCGTGAAGATGCCAACAGATACATTGATTACCAGATCGTGACCAATATGGGACATGCACGCAATGCCATAGTTGTCGCATCCTCTGATGTTCTGATAGCAGTAGGTGGGGAATATGGCACTCTTTCTGAGATCGCTCTTGCCTTTAAAATGGGTAAGCAGGTCGTTGCCATAGAATGCAAATGGGAAGTTGATGGCATAATTAAAGCAAATGATCCCGTGGAAGCTGTAGATCTGGCCCTGAATGCAATTGCATGAACAAGGCCACTTTATCTAGTGCATGTATTCAAATTTCAAGTTCTATGCCAATGGGACAGTGATCCGAGCCCATTATCTCGGGCAGGATGAATGCAGATGTTATGTTATTCTTTAAATTATCACTGGTAAAGAAGTAGTCGATCCTCCAGCCCACATTTCTTTCCCTTGCCTTTGTTTTCATGTCCCACCATGTGTACTGGGCAGGCTGATCGCTGAACATGCGAAAAGTATCCAGATACCCATGGTCTATCAATTTATCTATCCAGGCTCTTTCCTGGGGCAGAAAACCAGATATTTTCTCATTTTCCTTTGGACGCGCCAGGTCTATTTCCTTATGTGCTGTGTTCACATCGCCACAAATTACGAGTTTTTTACCCTGTGATTTCAGGGCATCGAGTTGATCAAGAAATGTATCATAGAACTCCATTTTGAAATCAAGCCTTTCCTTGGAGGCTTTTCCATTGGGGAAATATACATTAAAGAGCATGAAATCTCCATAATCAGAAGCGATAACTCTTCCCTCACTATCGAACTTTTCATTCCCAAGTTCGTATCTTACCTTAAGTGGCTCTTGTTTGGTATACAAGCCCACTCCACTGTATCCTTTTTTTTCTGCGGAAGAAAAGTATGCTTTATATCCATCCACGTACCGCAGAGCAGAAGGCAATTGTTCCTCATGTGCTTTAGTTTCCTGCAAACAGAGGATATCTGGCCCATGTGTTGTGAAAATTTCCATAAATCCTTTTTTATAAGCAGCCCGAAGGCCATTTACATTCCACGAAAGTATTCTGATCCTGCTCATCTTAATCCTGATTTGATTGTGCAGGTCTATATATAAACTAAACCTTTGACATTGAACTTTAAGTTAACATTTATATTAGTATTGTGCATATATTTGTATGCCATTAACTGTACGGCAGGCATAGTATTTTTGCGCTAATTGATATATACTAAATGCGTCATTGTGATGGGAAGATCATGAACGAGAACACATTGGATGAACTGCTCAAGTGGATAATTAGTGTCGACAGGCGCTTTATACTTATGGAGTATATGCATAAGCATTTAGTTGCTAATGCTTCTGATATTGCACATGAGAACAACAGGTCTACCCAGAATATCAGCCGTGCTTTGAAAGAGTTGGAAGATATGGGACTGATAGAGTGTTTGACTCCGACAAAAGCCACATGGAAAAAGTATATGCTTACAGATAAAGGAAAAATGGTGATGGAAAAGATGGAAGGAAAATATATTTGACAATACTCCTTTCCTTCTGATCTGCAAAAGGAACAATAAGCTTCCTTTAAAGATTTTTTTTAATTATTTATTTTCTATCTTCGTTTCAAGTGTCTGATAACCATGTACCAAGTCTATGTTGGCACTGATAACTGAACCTTTGAATTCTACCAGATCAGATGTAATGTCATCCAGGTTTTCCACAGCATCCTGCTTATTGATGGCCATACCGTCTGGAACCACTTTTCCATCCGGGATGCTCACCTTGCGCACAGTAGCATTATGCATTACAAGGGTATCGTCTCCGATAATGCAATCAAAGACCACTGAACCGAATCCTATGAAACATCCTTTTCCGATCTGACATGGGCCGTGTACTATACACCCATGGGCAAGGGAAGTATCAGGGTTGATAAGAACCTGAGAATGGGAAAGAGAATGTATGATCACGTTATCCTGGACATTGCATCCATCGCTGATAACAATCGAAGAGCCTGGTTCATCTGCCCTGATGATAGCATTATGTGCCACAAAGACATTGTCACCAATATATACATTTCCAATAATGATGGCTGTTTCAGATATCCATGCTTTTTCACTTATCTTTGGTTCTTGTTTCTGTGGATTTTGGAGTTGCATATAATCACCTATTCTTTTCTGGGACAGAATGTACCTGAAGCATTTATAGTGCCTTTAAGAGTATAATATGAGAGAATATGAGAATTTATTTAAACCTGTTGCTCGGAAATATTTCAAGACTTGACTAAGCTGTTATGCAGCTATATTTTTAATAATGTGCATTTAAGAGAGACAAATTTATATCCGAATGCAGACAAATTTAATTATGAATGTGATGAAGTAAAACAACAACAGCAAAAACTAGAATAAAATATGATCTTGTATAATAGTCAAGCACACAAAGTTTGTAACTTATGAACGCTGAAATCCCATCCATGAATCCTGAAATAGTATTTGTGAATGCTGAACTTCCATTCACAGGATTACCAGATAGGCGCAGCACGATCTAAAAACATACTCTTTAAGCATATTTCAATAAATGGTGGTCACAGTGATCTTGTCTAAGGATGACTACAAATTTTATTTAGAAGCGGACAGAATAGCCTTATCAAGAAAGGGTAAAAAGCCTAAACATTTCGAATATGATTACATTTGGACATTCCAGAGGCTTTTAAGGAAGGTAGAGTATTACCAAAATTGTAAGAAGTCTATATTTTGGAAACCGTATCTACTGCTATTAAAAAGAAAATATTACTTACTGAGCACTAAACTAGGTTTCACCATACCCCTGAATGCTTTTGGTCCAGGATTAAGCATTGCTCACAGAGGCACTATAGTGGTCAATAATGCCACAAGGGTGGGAGCAAATTGCAGGTTGCACGCCTGTGTCAACATTGGAACTAAAGCAGGATATGAGGATGTAGCACCCCGGATCGGAGACAATGTTTATATTGGGCCCGGAGCTAAGATATTTGGGCAGATAGAAATATCTGATGGAATAGCCATAGGTGCAAATTCTGTTGTTAATAAGTCTTTCTTGGAGCCTGATATCTCGATCGCAGGAGTTCCTGCCAAAAAGATTAGTGATCGGGGCTCTGGAGGAATGTTAATAAAGGCAACTGAAAAGCTTTCTAAGGATCCTTAAATAAGGGTTTCTAAATATGCCTGGGGAGTAATAGCAGCGCTAAGGCATATCATATATATATATATAAAAAATGTCTGTGTGTGCATTGAAACACGTACGCAAAATCAAAGGACCCTTAAAAATGATTTTTCTGGACGGCTATAGAAATAGCCCCCTTGTAGTATCCTCACTCAGCGAAGGCTTGTAAAGCCTTCTTTTC
>CAZAMM010000076.1:0-7421 GCA_964486435.1 uncultured Methanosarcinales archaeon
ATATATTCAATATATTCTAAGTTTTATTCTATACTTTATTGTGAAAATCTATTTATCAATTTAATATATTTTGTTATTTGAAGGGCTTGAGACCTTCGGTATATCGAATAACACAGAAAAGAGAAACATGTGATGATAACATGCAATTTGAAACAGAATCTACAAACCTTCTTAGAAAAGCAAAGAGGGCTGTTATTGAACGTGATAATGTCGCCGCAGAGCAAGTATCCTATGAAGCATTGGATTTCGGCGTAAGCCCTCTGGAGGTCATAGAATTTGGTTTTATTGAAGGGATGAAGGCATTGGGTGACCTTTTTGAACATGGTGGCATAGATATCCAGGATATATTTGCAGCATCTTTGACCATGAATGCAGGCATTGATGTACTAAGGCCACATATTATTGCTTCTGCGGACAATGCATGTGCATTTGAGGACCTTTTGCTGGTGATCTGAAGTCTCTGCAAAGATTTCAAATCTTATTTATCCTTTTCTATTATACTCAGCAAGGACATCTACAGTATCAAAAATCAACGTTTTTTCTATATTAAATTCGCAGAAAGGCTCACCTAACTCCCATAGCGTTCTAATGTTCTGCATCCTGGACCTGCGGAAGCTTTCCAGTTTGTATGTGATGCTTTCTCCATTTATGTATAATGCTATTTTCCATGTTGTGTCAGTGTCTGAAATGACAGGTGTTTCCATTCTTTCCAGGTTTTTCGGAACATCAGTTATTTTGTACCCTGCTTTCTCCATCTCTTCAAGCTCTTCCAAAGAATGTGGTTTTATTATCCCGGTCCTTCTTATCACAGGTTCTGCATCATCAGGCAAGCCTGGGGGAGGTACATTAAAAGCTATAATTGTTGTGTCTCCTTTCGTTGCCTGCAGGCATGTATCTATACTTTGTTCTTCCAGTTATTCAGCTGATAACTCTTTTTTAACAGCTATGAAATTTGGACCCGGAGACTCGTTCCTTGAAGATTCCATTTCTTCAGCTACATATTCCCAGCGAGTTATTTTTATATTGCAGCCTGCCCTTGAAAGTAGCACATGTAATCGATACAAATTATTCACATTTTAGTCACTTGTTTTCATATTGACATTATCAAAAGGTAATATGTTTTCCTTTCATCAGCTTAATCAGATCACAATTCTCTATTATCAAGGTTTTGTTTTCATTTTGAAGGAACCAAAGTTAAAAGTTTACCAGAAGAGTATCAAACATTTGAAATATAACATGATCAGAATCTTATATGATCGGATACTTGAATATGTAAGTGGCTTATATCCAAATGAATTACTAATCAAGTTATTGAACAATAATGATCCAATGTTGGAAATTATAATATTTATGGAGGTACCGTTCTTGTCAGACCTAACTTTAAAACAGCGTTTCATCGCTTCTCTTGAAAGAAAAGATGTTGATAAGGTACCTGTCTGCTCAGTAACCCAGACAGGGACTGTAGAGCTTATGGAAATGACAGGTGCAAAATGGCCCGATGCGCATTATGATCCTGAGAAGATGGCAACTCTGGCTATTGCAGCACACGAGATTACAGGGCTTGAGGCTGTAAGGTATCCTTTTTGCAATACGGTGATGCCTGAAACCCTTGGTTGCACTATCAAAGAGGGTTCCCAGGATAGCCAGCCACAGATCATAGATTTCCCATGCAAGGAAAAAGATGATGTTGCAGGTCTGGTAGTACCTGAGAACTTGCTTGAAAGTAAAAGAATAAAAACGGTTCTTCAGGCTACCGATATTGTAAAAAGCAGGATCTCAGACGATGTTCCTGTAGTTGTTGGTATACTGGGTCCTGCTGCTATTGCCACTTGTCTTTGTGGTGTGAATAATTATCTTATGTGGTGTATCACTGCACCTGAAGTACTTAAAGAATTGTTGGTCCTGGGTACAAGTGTTTGTAAAGAATATGCAAATGCCTTATTTGAAAGGGGTGTGGATGCTGTGGTGATTATAGATTCAGAGGCAGGGCCTGATCTTTTCCCTCCTCCCCTGTTCCAGTCCGTGATATTGCCTTTTTACAGGTCGCTCACAAAGGATCTGAAGGGGCACACGATCCTTCATATTTGCGGTGATGCTACGGACATTCTGGATGATATGGCAGAATCCGGTTTTCAAGGACTGAGCATAGAGGAAAAAGTGAACCTTGCTTATGCAAGTCAGGTGGTTGCAGGCCGAGCATGTCTTGTAGGCAATGTATCTCCTGTTTTCACATTGCTGCAAAGATCTCCGGAACAGGTGAAAAAAGAAGCAATGCAATGCATAGCTGATGGGATCGGTATACTTGCCCCGGGTTGTGGGATAGCTCCTCATACCTCGATTGAAAATATCAGAGCGCTTGTGGCCGCCAGGGATGAATATTATGGCTTGGGATGATCCCCTTCTGTCTTCCTGAATGAGAACATAGATCATGTATGCGTAGTAATGTCCTACGCAATATCTTTCTAATCTAACAATTTCTTTGATCTATACGGAACTAATTTGATGGCTTGGAGTTGCAGAAAGATATGAGGAAAGTTTTAAAATAGTTACACTAATTTACACCCCTCTAATAATAGAAGATTGGTGTGACAATGGTACTTATGACTATTTTAAAGATAGCATCTATTGCTAAGTCCTTTTTGAGAGTTAACATAAAAAGTCTAAATTTCAGAAAAAAAATGATGCTAGAAAAAAATGTATTCATTGGAAGGAATGTACTCATTGATCCTGGATACAATTGGCTGGTCTCTATAGGTAATAATTCTGTTTTATCATATGGGACCATTGTTCTGGCACATGATGGCAGTCTCAGGGATTATACAGGCTACACACGGGTCGGGAAAGTTTCAATTGGTTCCAATACTTTCATTGGCGCAGGAAGCATTCTAATGCCAGGCGTCAGTATAGGAGACAATGTAGTCATTGGTGCAGGGAGTGTTGTTACAAAAAACATTCCAGATAATTCGGTTGCTGTAGGCAATCCCGCAGTTGTAGTTGGTTCTATGTCCAAACTTATTAATAAGCACAAAATTAATATGCAGAATTGTCAAGTCTACGAAAAGATGTCAGAACAGACAGAGGAAATTATAAAAAAAGATCTAAAAGCAGGATCTGCATACATCCGTACTCATTTTGGGCAGGATTTAATTTCAGTAGATGAGATTGATGGAGATACTACCTAAATGTATGCAAAAATCCAAAAGACAAATCAGCCCTCAGAATTAAGCCTTCAGAAGATTGAAGGTTTTTGATTCTGAAGGTTTTTTGCCCAAATTATACTAATTTATGGCTGCTTTATTGCAATTTTGCAATTGTTTTTATTCCGTACACAGAACCTGAACAGGTTCACCACACCATGACAGTTGCAGGACGTAGCGATAAAAAATATATTTTTCATTGCAGCCATATTATCTGTTTTATCATTCGCTGCATCAAGAGAATGCATATATTCATACATTTCCAGTAAATTCTGTTTCATATCTTCCCCTTTCATTGCACCAATGCCCGGTTTAATCTGATAGCTCTCAAAAATCCAGCCTTTCATCCAGGGAAGCATATCCCGCACATAATTTGTTATTGTCTTTTGTTTCTTTCTTTTGAAATTCGGGCAAAATTTCTCTGGTCCGGGACATCCATCTGGGCATATCTCTCCTGGTCTCGTGTATGATAACATTGCTATTCCCTGTGCAGGATAAAGGCCAGCTCTAATGTTTTCCGGAAAATGTGTTACGAATTGATCAAAGAACTGTATCATATCTTTATCTTCAGGAGCAATTTCCATTTCTGTGACAATTTTATCCTCTTTGTTTAAGCAATTGAGATATTCCTTTGCAAGATAAGCTGCCACATGGCAAGGAATAGCAGGCACGATATACTCAGGCATTCCAAAAGATAGAATAACAGGGACTTCATCGAGTTCTGAACAATAAAAATATATGTGAGAGCTTTCATCCCCAAGTGGGGATCTTAATTTTTCTTCCAGCAGCTTACGCAGGGAACCTGCATCTTTTATAACCTCTGTACCGGAAGAAGCCGGAGCGTTTCTATCACTATCCACTATAAGTACAAAGGGAAATTTATGCTTTCGTGCATGCTCTTTGAAGCTTGTACCTATTTTCCCACCGCCAAGCACAAGATAGAATCCTTTAGTGACAGGCCGCGATCTCAGATCTTTAATTATATCACTTGGATGCATTAGCTCATAATGTTCCATTGAATAATAGATTTTATAACTGCTGGTACATGTACCATTTGCTCGTGCTAAAACTACTTTTAGAGTCTGAAATATTAGATCCGGCCATTTCTGTAGATTGGCTGACTAACATTTTTAGAATACTGGCAAATGGTTTAAATATATGGATAAACACAATATTATTGAGAGGGTTTAGATAGACGGAATGGTGAGAGCATATCTATCGTCTTACCCGCTGTTATCATATTCGGAGAGTGGTATAAATGGTATCAACACCAATACTTACTAGTTTATATGGGATAGCGGATCAATTTATTGCTTTTGTTCCGACCTTAATTGCTATAATTATTCTTTTAATAGTAGGGCTTATAGTTGGTAAAGCTGTAGGTAAGATCGGCGCCAAGTTCCTGGACAAGATAGGAATTGATGATCTGATCAACAAGACTATCATCGGGGATATGATTAGAAGGACAGGAGGACATGTTGTAGATTTCTTTGACGTGACCATCAGATGGTTCATTTATCTGATATTTGCAATCATCATCATAGATCTTCTTAATGTCCAGATAGTTGCAGACTTTATTGCCTCGTTAGTTCTGTACATACCCATTATTTTGGCTGCGATCATCACATTGATCATCGGACTTCTCTTAGTGGATTTCCTGGCAGATCTGGTGCGTAATGTATTCATTGCTACAGGAATTGATGAGAAGGTTGAGAGCACACCAATGGGGTCAACCATTACAGCAAGTGGAATGAAGACTTCCAGCATAGTTTCTGGTATTGTCCGGATATTCGGATATCTTATATTCATACTGGCTGCACTGAACATACTTAAGCTGACCATCATCGCGAACCTCGTACAGGATGTGATCAATTATTTGCCACATCTGTTCGTTGGTTTGCTGATATTGATAATTGGTTTGCTTGCCATTGACTTCTTCGCTGACTATATAGCTAATATAATGAAAGGCATGACAGTTGAGCATGCTGACATCCTGGTTCCGGCCTTCAGGGGCATTCTTTCTCTGGTGGTTATGCTCCTGGCTCTGGATGCCATGCTTATAGATACGGGTATATTCTATCTGTTCATCGGTCCTCTTGCATGGGGTCTGGCAGTTGTTATTGCCTTTAAGTGGGGTATTAAAGATGCACTCGTTGCCTATGCCAGGGAAAAGAAATAATCCCTGTCTACCTTTTTTATTCTCTTTTTCTTTTTTTATCTCATTGCCTTTTGCATATCTTAATCCATATACTTTAAGTGCATGAAGTCTTATTTTACATGCATGTTGTCCCGTAATGTGATAGATATGCCTCCTTTTCATGTAATGGAGATACTGGAAAGGGCACAGGAACTGGAGAGGGCTGGGAAGCACATCATACACCTGGAAATAGGAGAGCCTGATTATCCCACAGCACCGCATATATGTGAGGCTGTTTCTGTGGCCCTGCGTGCAGGTGAAACAAAATATACTCACAGCCAGGGCATCTCTCAATTGCGCGAGGCGATAGCTGAAAATTATAACAGGAAATTCAGGCTGAAGATTGAACTAGGGCAGATCATTGTAACTTCCGGGACCAGTCCTGGTATGCTATTGCTTTTCATAGCGCTGTTAGAGCGGGGGGATGAGGTTATCATGTCGAACCCACATTATGCATGCTATCCTAATTTTGTTCGAGCTGTGCAGGCTACACCTCATTTCATCTACACAAAAGAAGAGGATGGATTCATTCTGGAGCCAGCAGAAGTGCGTGCAGCCATAAATCCCAAAACAAAGGCCATACTTATCAATTCTCCTTGCAATCCCACAGGCCAGGTAATGACCGCAAAGCAGCTCATGGAACTTGCATCAATCGCTGCAGATGTGCCTATTATATCTGATGAGATCTACCAGGGACTGGTCTATGAGGGTGAGGATCATACAATCCTTGAATATACAGATAATGCTTTTGTGCTCAACGGTTTTTCTAAACTGTATGCTATGACCGGCTGGCGGTTAGGATATCTCATAGTTCCAAAGCAGCATGTACGCACATTTCAGAAAGTGCAGCAAAATTTTTTCATATCCACCAACTCATTTGTCCAGCATGCAGGTGTGGCTGCACTAACAGGTCCTCAGCACCAGGTGCTTGAGATGGTCAGAAACTATGATGAACGCAGACGTTACATGCTTGAGAGGATAAGAAAAACCGGACTTAAAGTAAAAGCTCCGCCGATGGGTGCTTACTATATACTGGCAGATGCGAGGCAGTATTGTCAAAGTTCACTGGAACTTAGCTGGAGGATCCTGGAAGAAGCAGGAGTTGCAGTTACTCCAGGTATTGATTTTGGTGACGGGGCAGAGGGTTATCTGAGATTTTCATATGCTAACAGTATCGAGAACATCTCTGAAGGTATGGACAGGCTTGAAAAGTATCTGAATGGCTGAACATCCTTTTAGTTTTCATCCTTATGCGGGACAAATGCCTTCAAAATGTGCCCATTGATTTTAAATGTGTCTAATGACTCTCATTCTACTGTGTGATGTAATAGTTTTTAGTTAATATATAAGCAAATCGCTATACTTAAATAGTAATGTAACTCTCCTTCCAAATGTTATTAGCTTATCAAGATAAGGTAATGTCCCATGACAACTGAACGAACTGAAGACTATTTGAAAGCAATTGAGAAAATAATCGAAAAGAAAGGTTATGCTCAGGTAAAAGACGTCTCAAGAGAACTGGAGCTTAGTTCACCCAGTGTCACAGGTATGTTCAAGAAGCTTACTAAGATGGGGTATGTCAATTATGAGAAATATGGTGGGGTCACACTCACCGACGAAGGCGAAAAGATAGCGAAGAAAACAATGGAAAAACACAGCACTATCCGGGATTTTCTGTTGATCATAGGGCTTGATGAAGAAATAGCTAATCATGATGCTTGCAAGATAGAACACATACTTACTCCCCAAACCTTCGACAGGCTCACAAAGTTCGTGGAATATATGAACTTCAATCAGGATTTGTCGTTATGTCTTGACCACTTCAAATATTTCTATAAAACAGGTGAAAATATAGATTGCTCCATTTCTTCACGGGGCGAGTGCCCTGTTCATGGCAAAGAGTACAAGAAAGATCACAAATATTAACTTAAGGATCGTTGTGCAATGTTGTATTTTTTGTCATACATTTAAATTTGGCATTGGTAATTAAACATGGTTAAATGTTATTAGGACTTATAGTTCTACAT
>CAZAMM010000077.1:0-7166 GCA_964486435.1 uncultured Methanosarcinales archaeon
CCTGAGGCCCGAAGAGTACATTTTCCATAAAGCAGATGCCTTTCCGCCGATAAGGACCTTATGGCCTTCATCGATCTCTTTCCGGAGCAACAGCAAAGGATACATCACATATCAAGCTCCACCACGTTCTGAAAATCTCTTACTATAATGTACTTTTCCACATCCATGCACATGAGTGCTGATGAAGGTGAACTGAAGAACTCCTGCATATATGGATGCTTATGCAGGTATATATCCCCCAGATGAGTATAGTTCTCACGGTCGGCCTCTCTTACTCTTCCTGTGGCGTTGATGGCCACCGCATCTTTAAAATCAATAAAACTGTTCGACCTGTTGTCAATAAGCAGGGAAGCCCTGTTATCGGAGATCAGATAAAGATATTTACGTGTGGACCTTGTGGTCACAAAGAGCAACTTTTTAAGATCTTCGGTGGCTGCAAAGGCTACAAGGTTCGTATAAGGATAGTCCGGAGCTTTTGTGGCAAGTACAGCAAGAAGTTCTGCTGCCATAATGGAACCGACCAGGTCCTCTATCTCTTTTTCATGCTCATGCATGCATCTCTTCCTCCACTATTATTGTATTTGGGATACATTGCATATTTTAATATTGGAACACTGGACAATAATAGAAAGGAGGGATCGTATGAAACTCAAAGATACGCTGACCCGGGAGAACGTGGGCGGATATGACCTGCTGTTAAGGACATTGCTGGGCTCGATGGCAATTGTGATGCTTGCCATGGACCTGGTGGAACCCGGACCATGGGAATGGGTTACAGCACTCATTGCATTCACGGGCCTGTTCACTGGTATGACAAGACACTGCACACCTTATGTGTTTATGGGGTTCAGCACAGCTGAGAAAAAGAACTAGACCGGGTGTTCATCATCGACCTTCCTGTGTTCCCTCTTTTTAAAAGGTTCCATCTTAAAGGACAGCAGAAAAACACCAAATATCATAGCGCCTGCGATAAGGAAGGTACCTGCATCAAGAAAAGAGAACATAAAGCCTCCTGCTATAAGCCCTATGATGCTGGCAAGACCGATGAAACTGGTAGATGCTCCCTGTACAGCTCCTTGATATTCCTTTTTAGTTGTTTTGGAAAGTGTGGACATCAGTGAAGGCCACATAAACCCGTTCCCCACTGCAAAGAAAACCAATGCACAGTATGTGATAAGATCAGTACCGAAAAAAAGCAGCAAGAAATGGATGCATAGAACGAAGCTGCCAAAAGTGAACAGTGAAGCATCGGAATACCTTTTACTGGCCCAGGAGAGCACAGGCCCTTCAACAACAACAAGCAGCAGGCTGAGCGCAGAAAAATACAGACCAAGGGTAGCTGCATTCCATGTGAGGTTGTTTGCGGCATGTACGGGAAAGGCAGTATAGAATATATTGTAACCGAGGAAAATAAGGAAATATATAAGTAAAAGGCTGAAAATGCCTTGCATCCTTATCACTTCCAGAAAGCCGGGCTTATCTGAGATATTTGAAGTTCCGGCCTGCATCTTTGTGTGTTGCGCTTCATCATCCTGGGCCTGAGGGTCATGCAAGCCATGTATCCTGGGTTCAGGCACAAGAAAAGCTATCATTAATATTCCCATAAACGATATCAGCACTGCAGCGATCACAGGCAGGATCTCACCGTACACTGTAACGCTCAGTATGCCTGCAAGCGCTGGTCCGAATATGAATCCCAGGTTTGTTGAGACCGAAAGCTTACCATATACACTGCTCCTGTCCTTGTCCTCAGTGATGTCAGCAAGATAGGCATTGGCAACGGATACATTCCCTCCTGTCAGGCCGTCAAAGGCCCTGGCTATAAAAATAAGCAGCAAGGGCAGGGTGAGGACAAAACTTCCCAGCATGCCAGACCTCACATCGACTATCCTGGTAATGGGAATGAGCATAGCTGCCAGAAAAATGACCCAGGAAATAAAGGTGCCTACCTGGCTCAGGAACAGGACCTTTTTACGGCCATATATATCTGACCATCTTCCAAGCAACGGTCCTCCCACTAGCTGAAAGACAGGGTACATTGAAGCTGCAAGACCATAGATGATAGCATTGCCTCCGAACCGTTCCACAAGGAATATCAGAAAGGGAAGAACAAGGCTCAGACCAAGGGTACCGATAAAATTGACAGCGAGCAGAGGATATATAGATATATTGGGTTTCGCCATCGATCAATATATGGAACTTGCTGATATTAGAGATTTTGCAGATGGTACATAAGAAACTGATTTATGTTATACCTCATCATTCATAGGCATGGAAGAACTGTATTTTAGCGACTGTTATCTCAAAGAGTTCGATGCCATAGTTGAAGATGTGGTAGATGAACTATATGTTGTACTGGACAGGACAGCATTCTATCCCGAGGCCGGAGGACAGCCTCCTGATACTGGCTTTCTGTACTGCGCCGGTAAAGGATACCCGGTCACAGGCGTAAGGAAAGCTGATGGAAGAGTATACCATGAAATGAGGACACCCGGGATAAAAGAGGGAGATACGGTACGGGGGGTCATCGACTGGGATCGGAGATACCTGCTGATGTGCTATCACACAGCATGCCACATTCTTAGCGCCATCATACATAGCGAAACAGGTGCGAAGATCAGCGGTAACCAATTATCAGAGGATAAGACGCGTGTAGATTTCTCCCTGGAGGAGTTCGACAGGGAACAGCTCAAAGCCTACGAGTCAAAGGTAAACGATGTAATCGACAGGAATATTCCCGTAACCATTGAAACAATGGACCGTGAAGAAGCCTTCAGGATACCTTCAGTGGTAAAACTTAAAGATGCTTTTCCCCCGGAAATCCTTCATATAAGAGTGATCACAATTCCCGGGGTGGACAGGCAGGCCTGCGGTGGTACACACGTTGCCAGCACCGGAGAAATACCTCATATAGATGTATTCAAGGCTGAAAATAAAGGCAAGAACAACAGAAGGGTCTATTTCCGTTTCAGAGAATAGTTCTGGTCTGGGCATAAACACATAGAGTTAGCCGGATATGGTCCACCTATAAGGAAGATATATGTATGTACAATATCTTTTCTGGTGTATTGCTGTAATAACAACTACTAAATATACTTGCATGGTATTAGAGTTGAACTCAATATAATACAACAGGTGGAAATTGGCTTAAGGTGCCATGACCATATCAGCCATTTACAGGAGAGATACAGATGAAGATATTAGTCAGTGATCCATTATCAGAGGAAGGCTTGGCAATGCTCCAGAAACATTTTGATGTAGATGTTATCACGGGTTTGTCAGAAAGCGAGCTTTCAGCTAAGATAGTTAACTATGATGCTCTTGTCATCCGCAGTGGAACACAAGTCACACGAAAGGTAATCGAAGCTTCCAGGAATCTCAAGATCATAGGCAGGGCAGGGGTGGGAGTTGACAATGTTGATGTCGAAGCTGCTACTGAGAAAGGTATAATCGTCACCAATGCACCCGAAGGGAACATGCTTTCTGCTGCAGAGCACACAATTGCCATGATGATGTCCATGGCAAGGAACATACCTCAGGCAAATGCTTCAATGAAGGCCGGAAAATGGGAACGTAAGAATTTCATGGGCGTAGAAGTAAATGGTAAGGTGCTGGGAGTTATAGGCCTTGGGCGCATTGGAACAGAAGTTGCTAAAAGGGCACAGGGCCTCAATATGGCCATAATGGGTTACGATCCCTACATATCAAAAGAGAAAGCACAGGAGCTTGGAATAAAACTGGCCACAGTAAAGGAGATCGCAGAACATGCCGACTTCATTACAGTGCATACACCACTTACTAAAGAGACCAGAAATATCCTTGATACTGAAGAGTTCAACGTCATGAAGAAGACTGCGAGGGTCATAAATTGTGCCCGTGGAGGCATCATCAATGAAGAAGCCCTTGCTGAGGCTCTCAAGAGCGGAAGGATCACAGGAGCTGCACTTGATGTGTTTATCAATGAACCTCCAAAGGGCAGCCCTCTGCTTGAGTGTGATAATCTCATCATGACCCCGCACTTGGGAGCATCCACTGAGGAAGCCCAAGTAAATGTGGCCATAACCATTGCAGAGGAAGTTACCTCAGTACTGAATGGCGGCACATCAAAGAACGCAATCAATATACCTTCGGTGAAACCAGAAGTACTGAGGGTTCTTGCACCTTATATAGATCTTGCAGAGACCATGGCAGATGTCTGCTCTCAATTGCTTGGCACCAGCTATGAGAAAGTGGAGATATCATATTACGGCGAGATTGCTGAGAAGGACACCAGACCTATTACAGTTGCTGCGCTTAAGGGAATGATGCAGAATGCGCTGGGTTCCGGCGTGAACTATGTGAATGCCCCTGCACTTGCAAAGTCAAGGAAGATCGAAGTGATAGAAAGCAAATCTGAAACTTCCGGAGAAAGGGCCTCTGAGATCCAGATAAAACTCAGCAATAATGGAGAATCTGTTTCCGTTGCCGGAACCATGATAGGGGACGAAGCCCGGATCATTGGAATTGACGGAGAGCGTGTGGATATAGTCCCATCCGGTTATATGATCGTCGCAAAGCACATCAACAGGCCCAACGTGATAGGACCCTGCTGCATGGTGCTTGGAAAGAACAACATCAACATATCGGGCATGCAGGTCGGCAGAGCAGCTATCGGAGGAGTCACCATCATGACCCTGAACGTAGATTCCGAAGTATCTCCTGCCATTCTGGAAGAAATGCGCAGTGTTGAGGGGATATTAACAGCAAAACTTGTCAAGCTCTGAAAGCCATAGGTGTATCAAACCATTGGTAACATGGCCTATTCCAGGTCTTAACCATGAGAAAGCGCATATATCATAAGTTCCCTCACAGGGAGATCGAGTTCGAACAGAAGTACCGATACAATTCGGATCTCCCCTATCTTGTAAAAGTGATGGCGAACATGAACGGGAAGTTCGGGATGTTCATCACCGAATCTGTAGTGCAGAGAGGGCACCGGATACAGGCAAAAAGAGAGATCAATGTGGAGATCGTGCGTAATGGGGTTGACTTTGAATCTCTCAATTACAAGAATGCAGATCAAATGATCGACACGATCGAAAAGGAAGGCATCATAGACTTCAAGGTTATTCTCAATTACAGTTACCTGGATGGGAAATATAACCGTGTGCCTTTCAGAGGGGATACTTATCTTGTGCGTGCCCTGCTTGAGAATGAGTTGCTTGTACTGCAGATCCACAGGATAGAAGGTCCCGGCAGGACAGAAGCTGGAAGGGTTGCAGACACCATCATAGAGGAAATCAGGCGCGGATCATGATGGACGAATTCCTGTATGTTGTGTCAGCACCTTTTAAACAACATGCTGCTGACCGTATATCTATAAGGGATTTTGAGTTTGCTCTTTCTTTTGGCTTGAAATGGATGTCACCTGAAAATGCTTCAAAGGTGAGGGATACCGCTCTTGCCCTGCATTTATTGGAAGCAGATGATAATAAGCTGTTTCCTACGTTCGATATCGGGAAAGTGGAGATTCCCCGTGGTTTTCGTCCATCGGAAAAGATATTCCATGAGAGGCCTCTGATAGAACAGATCATGGCGATGATAGCTGCCTGTTCAGGTATGGATAACCGGAATGTTGCTGCTCTTATAAGCAGAAAACAGGAGATCCTGGGAGATATGGTAGATATCGAGATAGCGGCACTTGTAGTTGCCAGGGAAATTGGGTGTGACATAAGCCGGATCTATCCAAAAGTGCTGTCCGACATGTTCCCAAACATGGAATGAGCCACAAAATGTTTATGTACTAGTAATAGTATTCATGAGTCAGATGTCCTTATGGACATGGAATACCCTGAAGAACACTCATGGATGTTCGAACGCAGTCTATCTGCGTGAGTAAGGTCCGGATGATCTTGCGGAGGGACATTATGGGAAACAAGACACAAAGAAAAATTACAAGAAAAACAAACCCCAGAATACCTGAACTTATATCCACTCTCAAGGAAGAGTCAAGGAACAATGATGTTCTGATCTGGAGAGATATTGCAAAGAGACTGGAGAAACCAAGTCGTAAGTATGCTCAGGTTAATCTCAGTAAGATCAACAGATACGCTAAGGAAGGAGAGGTTGTCCTTATACCCGGTAAAGTACTGGGTGCTGGTGAGCTTAAGACATCAGTAACGATAGCAGCTCTTGATTTCAGTGGCACAGCCATTGACAAGATAAATGAGATCGGGGGCAAATATCTGACGATCGAGCAGATCCTTGAAGAGAACCCAAGCGGATCAAAGATAAGGATACTGCAGTAAGAGGTGTTGAAGATGACAATAATCGATGCCAATGGGCTTATTCTGGGAAGGCTTGCAAGTGATGTGGCAAAGCGGCTGCTTGCAGGAGAAAAAGTAGACATAGTCAATGCTGAAAAGGCAGTGATCTCCGGTTCCAAGATTGATACTATTGCAGAATACAGGGACAAGATTTCTATAGGTTCTACTGAATTTGGTCCTCATTTCCCGAAAAGGCCAGAACGTATTCTTAAAAGAACAGTAAGGGGAATGTTGCCTTACAGAAGAGCAAGAGGACGCGATGCAATGGCTCGTCTTAAAGTGCATGTAGGAGTCCCGCTCGAACTAAAGGACAAGGAAATGATACATGTTGCCGAAGCAAGTATGAAGAGGCTCAGTTCTAACAAGTATATGAGACTTGGGGACGTGAGCACAAAGATAGGCGGCAAGTTCTAAGGAGGATCATCATGTCAAACAAAGTAGTCAATTCATCAGGTAAGAACAAGACCGCAATTGCCCGTGCCACAATAAAGAAAGGAGCAGGCAGAACCCGCATAAACAAGAAACCCATTGAGATATATGAACCTGAGTTCGCAAAGATGAAGATCTATGAATCCCTTATGCTTGCAGGAGAAGTTGCAGAGGGACTGGACATAGATGTAAAAGTAAGCGGCGGAGGAATTGTCGGACAAGCCAATGCTATAAGAACGGCTATCTCCAGAGGTATAGTTGAATGGGCCAATGATACTAACCTTCGTGATGCGTATATGGCATATGACCGTAACCTTCTTGTGAACGATTCCAGGCAGAAAGAAACCAAGAAGTTTGGTGGACCTGGCGCACGTGCAAAGTATCAGAAATCATACAGGTAAGGCATATATAGATGATACCAGTCCGTTGTTT
>CAZAMM010000078.1:0-6749 GCA_964486435.1 uncultured Methanosarcinales archaeon
AAAATGTTGTCTAATTAGAATAGGGAGTATTTGGACCTAATTAGATGGTCTCTTTTAATACAAGGGCAATGACCAAAAAATATAAATATTAAATTAAGCCATTATTTTTTACTATATGGAAACCGGATCAGGTTGATCAAATGGACTCTAAATCCGTTCAGCCGGGTTAAATTCCCGGGGTTTCCGCCATTTTTTGTTTTATTGACATGTATTTTTTTTCTCCTCTTTATCACTTAGTAAATTTATTCTATTTTATCATGTGGCAAAAAATAAATAGAGCTTTTTCTAAGCGATAAATATATCTAATGGTTTGTGAAAGTTGAAAGTAAATCACTGTAAATAAACAAATCAGGTGATATGGAATGACATTGAACAAAGATAAGAACTGGATATTGCAGTACATGGGCTTATAGAAAATTCTTAAAAGATCGTAGCGTATAAGGAGCTGGAAGCATGAAAAAAAAATTATTGGAGTCCTTACTTAACGATACCGACATGTGGGTGTCAAGAACCGGATTGCTGCACAGCATACGGGATGTTAATGTATCTCAACGTTTTATTCATATAGTCACTGGTTGTGGAGAGACTTTTGATATAAGAAATTCAAGGTCCAGTCGTTCAGCACGAGCTCTGAGACTTAGGAAATTCAAAAAACCCTGTAAAAAATGCCGGGTTTCTGATATAAATATCAATGAATTCCTGCAGAAGACATCCAAAAATACAAGAACAAAGCATGTGAGAGTAACTGAAATTTCATCTAATTCGATAAATATACCTACTCCGGTACATGCTGAAAAACCTGTAGTCCCACTTTCTCATATTACTCATAGCCAACCTGAAAAAGCACCCTCGATGCATTTTAAGGAAAAAACAGAAAACAAGGTTGAAAGGAAAATTACCAACTTTCCTAAAAAACCTCCAGTTCCCAGCTCAAAAGCAAAGGATGCTGGTTTCACCCAGAGCCAGAAGGACAGAATAATATCACTGCTGGGACCGGATGAGATGATCTCTTTTTCTAAGGAAAAACGTTCATTCCAGCAACTTGAAGCTGAGCTGGTAAACAAAAGAAAAGATGACCTGTGTAAAGTTTATGAGGATAGCAGGGAAAACCTTCTTGGAAAACTTGAGCGTCAGATCACTGAATTCTTTGTGGAAAGGGGTTTCATGGAAATTAAATCCCCCATTATGATACCTTTTGAATACATGGAAAGAATGGGAGTTGGTGAAGATACAAAACTTTCCCAGCAGATCTTCCGGGTGGGTGACAGCATGTGTCTGCGCCCCATGCTTGCACCTGGTCTTTACAATTACCTTTACAAATTTGATAACATCCTTCCTGACCCCATACGTATATTCGAGATTGGACCCTGTTACAGAAAAGAATCTGATGGTAAGAGCCACCTTGAAGAATTTACTATGCTCAATTTCTGCCAGATGGGATCAAGATGCACTAGAGAAAATCTGATCCTTCTTATTGAAGATTTTTTGGATTCCCTGAATATAGAGCATGAGATAGTTTCTGATAACTGCATGGTATATGGTGAAACCATAGACGTGCTCCACAAGGATATGGAACTTTCCTCTGCAGTTGTCGGACCGATTCCTCAGGACAGGGATTGGGGTATAAGCAAACCCTGGATAGGAGCTGGATTCGGTCTGGAAAGATTGCTTAAGGTCACACATAATTTCAAGACCATTAAAAGGGCAGCTCGTTCTGAGAACTACTACAATGGCATAAGTACTAATCTGTGAGGGGATCTCAATGTTTACTGATATGGATAAAAATAATCTTGATTCATATGCAATAAAGGTCATAAACGGAATGGAAATAACTGATGAAGAACTGCAGAAAATTCTATTGATTACAGACAACACAGAACTTGAGAAGCTTCATTATGTAGCAAGGAAAGTTAGAGATCACTACTTTGGAAATAAGGTGTTCCTCTACAGTTTTGTCTACTTTTCCACATACTGTAAGAACAAATGTGCATTCTGCTACTATAACACAATGAACAAGATCAATAGGTATCGTCTGGAATTTGAAGATATTCGTAACATATGCAGAAAGCTTAAAGGAGAACAGATCCACATGGTGGATCTCACCATGGGTGAAGATCCGTACTTTCATGAAAACCCCAAACAATTTGCTAAGATCATAGATATAGTCAAGGAGGAACTCGACCTTCCAGTCATGATCTCCCCAGGGGTGCTGGATGACAGGACACTGGAAATGCTGCGAAAGCATGGTGCTAACTTTCTAGCCTTATATCAGGAAACTTACGATCCAGAACTCTACAAGAACCTTAGAGTTGGACAATCCTTCTCAGACCGTATCCACGCCCGTGAATTCGCTCAGAAGATAGGTTACTGTGTTGAAGATGGGATGCTTACAGGTGTGGGTAATAATGTCGAATCCACAATAATTTCTCTGAGGGGCATGGCAAAAGAGAATCCTCAGATGGTTCGGGTGATGACCTTCATCCCCCAGGAGGGAACACCTCTGGAGGAAAAAGTACAGGAGTCTAACCTGTCGGAACTCAAGATAATATCAGTATTAAGGCTGATGTTCCCAGACAAGCTTATACCTGCATCTCTTGACGTAGAAGGTATTGAAGGCATGGTTTACCGCCTAAATGCAGGTGCTAATGTGGTTACATCCATAATTCCTTCCGACTCTTCTCTTGAAGGTGTGGCAAACTATGACCGCAAACATGAAGAAAGAAAGAGGGACCCTAAGAGCGTGGTGGAAAAGCTTAGGACCATGGGGATGGAACCAGCTGCACAATCAGATTTCAACAAGTTATTAGGAGTGGTGGTATGAAGCGAATATGTTTGATAGGGGGAAAGCTGCAAGGTTTCGAGGCAGCCTACCATGCAAACAAAGCAAATATGGGAGTTATATTGGTTGACAGGGATGAAAATGCTTTCATAAAGGATCTTGTTGATGAGTTCCAATGCTTTGACATTGTAGAAGAGCCTGAAAGGCTCATAGAAATTTCAGCAACTGTAGATGCTATGATCCCTGTAAACGAAAATTTTGATACTATAGATTTTCTTGAGACAATTAAAGACAGGCTTCATTGTCCTCTGCTATTTGATTTTGATGCATACAGGATCAGTAGGGATAAAAACACATCGAAGAAATACTTTAAGTCCATAGGCATTCCAGCACCCTCTGATAGACCAAGTCATCCACCATATTTCATAAAACCTTCCTGTATGAGCAGTAGCATTGGTACAGCTATAATATATGATGATGAAGGTCTAAAGGGTCTTGACCCCACCATGCTCATAGAGGAATATGTAGAAGGAGACGTGCTATCTCTTGAAGTCGTCGGGGATGGTGAACATTTTGCAGTTGTAAAGGAAACAAAGATCCATATTGATGATACTTACGACTGTCATATGGTAACACCTATTGATCATAATCCTGAACTCAGAAGTATCACCTACGAACTTGCACGCAATCTAAAGCTCAAAGGTATCATGGATGTAGAAGCTATCGACAGTCCACAGGGACTGAAAGTACTGGAAATAGATGCAAGATTTCCCAGTCAGACACCTACAGCTGTCTATCATTCTTCAGGAGTGAACCTTCTGGAACTGCTACTTAAGGCATTTACAGAAGGTGTTCAGGAAATGCCACAAGCTCCTGAAGGTAATTACTGCGTATACGAACACCTTATTCTTAAGGATGAAGAACTTTTACCTATTGGTGAGCACATTCTCTCCATGGGAAAAAATTACAGATTGATACATGGATCTGAAGGCATGGAAATATTCCAGCGTGATGGAGAACATAAGGCTTTTACAGTTATAACCTGGGGTGAAGACCAGGAGAAAGCTGAGATGAACAGAAAAAAGGCACATGAAATGATACTTAGTACGTCAGAACAGGAGGTACCATAATGGCATTGCTCACACCCGAAGACCTTGAGAATCTCGGTGCACAGTTCAAAGACAGTGAAAATACCATTGAAAAAGTTACAGGAAGCAAACTTACAGATATATGTAAAGATCTCTATGGAAAAGACCTGGGATCTGAAAAGGTTGGTATAATACCCATAACTGCAGGCAATGGCATAATTAGCAATTTTGCCTCTTCCTTGCTGTTCATAGTTCAGCGTCTCGGCCTTGAAAGCTTCATAACTCAGCACACAGATGTGGCAGGATATTATGAGGCTATAAGGGATGGTGCAGATATATTATTGATGGCTGATGATCATCTTTTTATCGCTCACAATCTCAGGAATGGAAAATTGGTTACCAACCATGAAGCAACTGGTATCATCTATTCAGAGATCGCTTCCCGGTTTAAGGACTCAGATTCAAGTGAGATCCTTGTCATTGGCCTTGGAAGAGTAGGATATGCAGGAGCCAAACATCTTGCAGAAAAAGGTTTTGATGTTTATGCATGTGATCCGAACAGAGATTTTCTGGATAAAGCAGCTCATGAACTTGGAATTAAGGAATACTGCAAAGATGACAGAAAGAAGTTTTCCATGGTATTTGAAGCCACACCCAATGCAAATACAATAACAGAGGGTATGATAGCAGAGAGATGCCTTGTCTCAACACCTGGAATACCCTGTGGATTGCCTCAGGAAGTTGGAAGTAAATATAGAGTAGATCTGGTCATGGAACCTCTCTTCATAGGAGTCACATCGATGCTTTATTCAGTGATATGACCTTATTTTTTTTTGCTACCATTTAATATCTGATGTCTATATAGTGCAATTTCTATTGTTGTGCGCAGATCATTTTCCTCAAAAGGCTTCAGAATATAACCATAGGGTTCTGTCAACTTGGCTCTCTGCAATGTCTCCTCATCAGAATATGCAGTTAAGTAGACGACAGGTATGTTGAAACGCTTCCTTATCTCTCCTGCAGCATCTATTCCGTCGATCTCACCTTTGAGCATTATGTCCATCAGTACAAGATCCGGAAGAATACCTTCAACCTTACTGATGGCATCTTCCCCGGTTGACGCCACACTTGGGACTATATAGCCTAATTTCTGCAATCTTTTTTTTATTTCAAGAGCAACTATATTCTCATCTTCAACCACAAGTATCTTTGCTTCTGTCATTCTCCCACCTTAACCTTACATTTCAACTCTTTAAAATGTATTTTAAAAGAAGTTCCCCCATCCCTTTCAAGTTCAATTGTTCCGTTTATCTGTTCAACAAGAGTAGTCACAAGCTGCAGGCCCAGAGAAGTAGTTTGTCTGAAATCGATATTTTCAGGGAATCCTATTCCATCATCACTTATCTGTAGTGTGAACTCATTGTCATCAAGCTCAAGAGTGACATTTACATTCCCTTCGATAGTATGTGGGAATCCATGCTTGAGCGAATTGGATACCAGTTCATTTATTATCATTCCCAGAGGAATAGCAGTATCCATGCCTAGGTAAACATTCTCTATATTTGAATTTAATTTAATATTCTTGGATTCCATAAAATAGGATTTTGTCAGGAAATTCAGTAGGTTACGGGTATAATCTGCAAAATCAATTGTAGACATATCACCTGACTGATATAATTCTTCATGTATTAATGCCATAGATCTCACACGGTTACGGCTGTCCAAAAAAGCCTCAACTATCTCTTTATCTTGGAAATTTTCAGATTCAAGGAATAGCAGACTTGATATTACCTGCAGATTATTCTTAACTCTGTGATGGATCTCTTTCTTACGGATCTCCTCTGCCCTTAAAAGTGCTTCCTCTGCCTTTTTACGTTCAGTAATATCAAGAATGATACCCTGAAGCATAATTTCTTCAGATGGTTCTGTCTGGATAAAAGTTCTTTCATCTACCCACCTGATATCTCCTGATTTCGTGAAGATCCTGTATTCTTGGTTGAACTGGTCAGAACGAATGTCTTGGTGTTGCTCAAGCCTATAGTGGAATCTTTCACGGTCCTCTGGATGTAAAATATCTGCATACTTTATTCGACCAGAAATAAAATCTTTGACGCTATAACCTAATTGGGTGATGTTCTCAGAAACAAATTCAACAGGCCAGTCTTTTTCCATCCTCCACTTAAATACGATAACAGGACTGCTATTCACAACTCTTTCCATCTCTTCTTTTATTTTATTAGAGATCTCAAGTTGTTCAGCGTATTCTTTAAGGGCCTTCTCTATGCGTTTACGTTCAGTGATGTCACGAGCTATGGTCAATACAGCTTTTTTACCATCATACTTGATGAGGCGGCTGCTAAGTTCCACAGGCAGCTTTTTATCACTTTTAGTAACATGTACCGTCTCGAAAATATTACTTTTTAGCTTGCAAAGTTCTTTGATGAGTTCAAGTAAATATTTACCTGTAAAAGTACCATCTATATCAGTCTGTTTCATATGAAGGAATTCATCATGGGTATAACCCATTCTCTCACATGCTAACTGATTGACCTCAAGCATATTTCCTTCCATATCGTGGAGATATATTGCATCACTTGTACTATCAAAGAGTGTTCTGAATTTCTTTTCTGATTCTCTTAGCGCATATTCGGCCTTTATACGTTCAGTGGTGGCCTCGTCCAGAGACAAGCGTGTCTGTTCTATACCATTAGTGAGTATGCGTAGATCACCTTCTCCATGTACACTAACAGGCCGGGAGAAGTCATTATTCTGGATAGCAGTAAGGACACTATTAGAGTCTTCTATGATCATATCCAGATATTTGGCAAAATTATCCAATGTGTCGCCTGCCTGTTTGAATTCACCCTTCAGGTCAAGTTGTA
>CAZAMM010000079.1:0-6443 GCA_964486435.1 uncultured Methanosarcinales archaeon
AAAATGTTGTCTAATTAGAATAGGGAGTATTTGGACCTAATTAGATGGTCTCATTGACAAATCTAATGTTCATCAGAAAAGATATATTTCTATAATGTCATGTTTTATCTCTTGTAAACGTTTTAGTTTCAGAGGAACCTGTTGATCAGGTGTAAAACACACTACTAACTGAGTTAAGTATTGTCGGATATCTGAAAAGCATAAAGGAGGAACATGAGCTATCTATATCTTGCAGCTGCTATATTGTTCGAGATATGCGGGACTACGTGTATGAAACTGTCCGAAGGGTTTACAAAAACATTGCCATCAATATTGATATTTGTGTTCTATGGTATCAGTTTTGTGTCTTTTACCATAGCCCTTAAAAAGATAGATGTAAGTGTTGCCTATGCTATATGGGCTGGTCTTGGGGTGGCCATGATCTCAATTATCGGATCAGTGGGTTTCCATGAACCAATGTCCCTTGTAAAAATAATATCTCTATTACTGGTTATTGTAGGCGTTGTAGGACTACATTTAAGCAGCTATCTACAATGATCGCCTTATTTACAATCCTTTAGGCATGTACCTTCTTTGTAAGTCCATCGTATATGAAATGGATGATGTATACCCCTGCCATGACCAGGATGATCGTTGCACCTGACGGTATATCCAGAATATAGGATAGGGAAAGCCCCATTATACTGAAAAAAGCTCCAAAGAACATGGACAGGTACATCATGTTACGCAGGTTATGTGTGTAATGCGCGCTCAATGTGGCAGGCATTGTAAGCAGGGCTATGATAAGGATTATGCCTACTACCTTTATGAGTAATACAATAGTAAGGGCTATGAGGCATAAAAGGAGTAGATACATACGTTCTACGGCAACTCCGATGACAGATGCGAATTCCTCATCGAAGCACATTGCCATGAACTCTTTATAGAAAGCATATACGACGACCACTATGAGAGCGTCCAGTGCAAGCATTATGTATAGGTCAGATGTTGAAACAGTAAGTATGTTGCCGAAAAGATATGTCATTAGGTCGGGAGCATATCCAGGTGTCAGGTTGATAAAAATAATGCCTATGGCCATACCCAGTGACCATAGTATGCCAGTAGCAGTATCTTCGGACATCTTTGCACGTTTGCTCACAAGTCCCATCGCCAAGGCGGAAAAGAGGCTGAAAGGTATGAGGCCGTAAAGGGGATTGATGCCAAGGAAATATCCAAGACCAACTCCACCGAAAGAAGCGTGGGAGATCCCTCCGCTAATGGATACGATCTTCTTGACGACAACATAGACTCCTATTATCCCACAGGCTATGCTTGCAAGGATCGCAGTGAGCAAGGCATTTCTCATAAAATCATATTGAAGGATCTCTATCATGTTTTTACTACCTCAATGTAATTTAAGCACTCTGTGTGGCATTCCGTGTGCAAGCATTTCTACCGGACACCCATAAGAGGCATCAAGATCCTCCGGACTTAGCTCCTTGGAATTATGGTAGTGTAACTTTCTGTTAAGACATGCTACCTTGTCAACGTATACAGAAATGGCACTGATATCATGAGAGACCATGATAATAGCTATGTGTTGTTTAAGCTCCTGCAACAGTTCGTAGAACTCTTTCTGCATGACAAAGTCGACTCCTGTTGCGGGTTCATCGAGTATCAGGAGTTTAGGGTCAGTTACAAGTGACCTGGCTATAAAAACCCTTTGACGCTGTCCGCCGGAAAGCTCGCTTATCTGTCGGTCCTTGTATTCCAACATCTTGACCTTCTTAAGAGCTTCCTGTGCAGCATGATGGTCCTTTTTACTGTATCTCTTTAACGATCCGACTGTGTTCATGCGTCCCATAAGGACCACTTCCCAGACGCTGATTGGGAAGTTCAGATTGAAGGAGGCATATTGGGGTACATACCCCACATGTTTGCGCGTCTTCACAGGATTATCACCTAGAAGCTTCACAATTCCTTTATCAGGAGTTATGAGTCCCAGAATTACCTTAAGAAGTGTACTCTTTCCTCCCCCATTTGGGCCAATAATGCCCAGGAAATCCTTATCCTGTACTGTAAGGTCAATGGCCTCCAGTACTGTGACATCGCCATAACTTACCCATATATCCTGAAGCTCTACGACCTCTGTCATTTATGCCAGTCCTTTTGCAAATGCATTAGAAACCCTATCCAAGTTATCTATATAATCCTTTGCAAGTGGATCTATCTCTACCACTTCTCCGCCTATCTGTCTGGCAATGGTCTGGGCGCTGGATGTGCTGAATCCTTTCTGTACAAAAACTACTTTTATTTCCTTTTCTTTAGCTTCATCAATGAGTTCTTGCATATCCTTTGCGCTTGGCTCCTTTCCCTCTATTTCTATAGCTATTTCATGCAACCCGTACTCATCTGCAAGATACCCCCATGCAGGATGATACACAATAAAGCTGCTTCCTTCTTTTCCGGCAAGGGCAGCTTTCATCTTGTTATCCGCCTCATCCAGTTTTGCAATGTAGGCATCATAGTTCTCCTTGTATGTTTCTTCATTCTCAGGGTCAACGGCCACAAGTCCGTCGTATATGTTCTTGACCATTATCTTTGCTTTCTGAGGTGAAGTCCACACATGCGGATCAAGGCCAGTGTGGTCATGCTCCTCTTCTTCTGTGTGCTCTTCTGATCCGTTTGCCTCTTCCTCTGCATGCTCTCCCTCATGCTCCTTAATGGTCCTGAACTGGATTCCTTCGGATGAATTTATCAAATACATATCAGGGTTAACGGACAGGAGGTCATCCATCCATGCAAGTTCAAAATCCAGATTCGATCCAACTTTTACATAGATATTTGCTTTACTGAGATCCTTCAGTTGGTTTGGAGTGGGTTCGTAGGTATGTACACTTGCGCCTGCCGGGATCATTACCACGGTGCGAACTTTATCTCCTCCGACCTGTTCCACGAACTCTGCCTGGGGGAGAACGCTTACGGCAACTACCAGTTTGTCAACCGGAGTTTCCGTATCTCCATTCTGTGTTTTCTCTGTACAACCACTGAAAAGCAATATTGTACATATAATGCAGATAATTAATGGTTTTATTATTTTGCTCATATTCCACCTTTTATTTTGCTGTTACGTTTGTTCTATTTATCCAAAAAAGTTGGTATGATACCAAAAACTTTGGTAAAACACAGTTCTCATCAGAGGTGATCTCCTATTCTGCATGAGATATGTGGTATTTTCCCACAGGCGCTTACAGTAGGGTGGCCCATTGATGCACATATTTTTTCGATAGCATCTCTTGAAACATATGCTTCGAACCTGGAAACCTCGTGGCAGGATTCTTCTGCAGAAAGGCCATAGTGTGTCAAAAGCAGGCTTAATATATTATGCCTGTGTATCAGGAATTGTGCATATCCTTTACCCTTTTCTGTCAGCTTTACTCCTCTGTAAGGAATATGGTCCACATATCCCTGTGAAGCAAGGTCTGCAAGGGTCTTTGTTGTCGTGGAGGGGTCTACATTGAGTTCGGACGATATGTCAGTAGTACGTACAGTTTCTTCTTTCTTAAGAAGAAACTTTAGGTAATCGGCTTTTCGTGGTGACACTTCCAGTCCGGTAAATGATTCCATAAATTCCTTTAGTAAAGGATTTTTATTTAAGTTTTTTGGTGTTGTATCAAACTATGCCTCCATATTTGAATTGGTGTCCAATTTTTCTGCTGCAGACCTGAGGTGCTTTAAGGTCATAATGACATGAGTCATTTATTTGTAGATAAACAAAATAACAAATATACAAAAAGGGAGTGAATTAAATGATAATACAGCAGTTCTTTACTGGAAAGATAGCACACAGTTCCTATTTTCTGGGTGGTGACAAGGAATGCGCTATAATCGATCCTCGTCGTGATTCTGACGTATATGTCAAAGTTGCAAGAGAGATGGGAACCAGGATTACATATATACTTGAAACTCATCTGCATGCGGATTTCATATCCGGGCACATGGATCTTGCAGAGAAGACCGGAGCCACTATATGTGGTCCAATGTCTGCAAAATTCGATTTTGATTACATGCCTCTTTCAGAAGGCGATTCTTTTGAAATGGAAGATATGAATATAAAGGTGCTTGAAACCCCGGGTCATACTCCTGAACATATTTCCTATGTGGTGACTGACATGTCCCGGGGGGAAGACCCGGTAGCGCTATTCTGCGGAGATACTCTCTTTGTGGGAGATGTGGGCCGTCCGGATCTGTTTCCCGGAAGAGCTGATGAGCTTGCTTCCAAACTATATGATAGTCTTCATGAGAAAATAATGAGGTTACCTGACACTTGTGAGGTATATCCAACCCATGGTGCAGGTTCTCTGTGTGGCAGATCAATGGCATCAAAAAGGACAAGCACTATTGGATACGAAAAGAAATTCAATTATGCACTAAAAATAGGCGATCGCAGGAAATTCATAGCCTCTCTTACACATGATATGCCCGATGCACCCGATCATTTCCATAGATGTACGGAAATCAATCGACACGGTCCTGTTAAGATCAGTGATCTGCCATCTCTGAAAGAGCTTGAGCCCTCAATTTTCTCCTCTCTTGCAGCTGATAACAATTTTCTGGTGCTGGATGTACGTAACTTTGAAGCATTTGGAGGACAACATGTTCCCGGGGCTTATAGCATTGATATTAACGGTAACTTCCCAACCTTTGCAGGCTGGTTGATTTCTCCTCAAAAAGACATACTCCTGGTCAGCGAAGGATATGCGCAGGCTGTTCAGGCTTCCAGACAACTGCAAAGGGTGGGACTTGACCGGATTTATGGGTATTTAGCAGGTGGCATGTATGCATGGGTCACTTCCGGTTATCCCACAGCACATGTACCGCAGCTATCTTCTCATGAATTGAATCAGCGGGTGAAACAAGGCGAGAGAGCGGTCCTTGTGGATGTTCGGGCATCAAGTGAATACGAAAACTTTCATATTCAGAATGTCATCAATATTCCTGTATCCGAGTTAAGAGAGAAATATGTGGAACTTGATCCTGCAAAAGAAATAGTTCTTATATGTGGGAGTGGGCAGCGATCAAGTATGGGTGCCAGTATCCTGAAGCAAAAGGGTTTTGATAGGGTTTTAAACGTAGCAGGTGGGATGAAAGGTTATGCAGCTGCTGGTTTTGGTCCGGAATGTCCTCTATGCACATTGCCATGGGCATCTTTTACAGGGAGGCCTGATATACAGAGTGATATATGACACTTTAGTATGTCTCTTTTATATCCTTTTTTCAATGTGTTGTGGTGTAGATAACGGAGTATTCTCTGAAAATGGAGATAGTTTTATCTACAGATAGGTATTTGTCAATAATGATAATTCACTATTGGTGGTCGCATGCTAAAAAGAAAAATATCGTATATCGTCATATCTTTAATTCTTATGTTCTCTCTCTCAATCGTTGCATTTGCCGATGTGAGAGCACCAGGAACTGACAGTCGTGCCTATGCTAACATTGTTGTTGAAAAAGAATTAGGTGGAACAGCCAACATCAACAATCTTGATAGTTATATTATAGGTGTTGTAGACATGAAGAAGATCGAGCCAATGTCATTGGGCGGAGGATATGTAATAGTTGACATGGGTGCTAATGAGGTAATTATTGATGAGGAAGGGGATGATCTGCGGGTATATGAGACTGATCAGATTTTCTATGGTATGGACACCCCTGAAACATATGAAGTTTTTGTCAGCCAGGATATGGATACATGGGAATCCCTGGGTGAGGGGACAGGAACTGCTGAGTTTGATCTTGCTGATTCAGATCTCAAGTGGGCCAGATATGTGAAAATCGAAGACAGGCAGGCTAATATCTCTGGCAGGTCACCTGGTTCAGATATCGATGCAATTGAAGCCCTCAATTTCGGAGAACAACCAAAGGGTGCTGTATCTGTGCCTTCGACTCCAGGGTTTGTAGCCTTCTCAGCTATTTTTGCATTCATTGCACTTCTGTTCTTAGGAAAGAGGAAATAAGGTAAAAGCTTCTTTCTTTCTTTCTTTCTTTCTTTTGTGGCCAAGACTTTTTATGGTCCGTATGAGAAACTGTTAGGACAAAGAATTGCTTTTACCAGGTTAAAAAAATCGGCCATTTGGTCTATTGAAAGCACTAAAAGTATCAGAATTAGAAGCCCAATAAGGATTTCTGCATAATCCAGTGTCGTATTTGCTAGTGGGTGAGATCCACCAGCTTTTCTGTTCAGAGTGCTGGACATATCTATCCCAACCTATATTTAATCTTATATTACTCCTTCCATAAAAGAGCTTTGATAATCCTAATGAATGTTCATTACATTACTGCTAAATTCCACAACAAAAATCATACAAACGTAAAATGCCATTAAACCTGTAGAATCTGCATAAACCTCTTTTTGGTCTTGTTAATTAAACATCGCTAACTCTTTATTTCTATATTTCATTAAG
>CAZAMM010000080.1:0-6407 GCA_964486435.1 uncultured Methanosarcinales archaeon
ATTATATAGTAATCTCAGTTTCATCATCAGGGCCATGACATGCCATTAAATCAAAGATTTAAATATGGGATTTAGGGAATTTAAACGTGGAATAAACATAGTCATAAGTTATTTTTATTATCTGTGACTGTTTTTGACATTTAAATCAAGTTGTTTTTTGAACTTTTTGTTACTGTGAGTTTGACTAGATCTTCTATCAAAATGTATAAATACAAATTTCACTTCAACAGCTTTTATTAATTATTAAAAGCATTAAAAGGATCAAACATGGAATGGATACTATTAGTAATTGCAGGATTGTTTGAAGTTGCATGGGCAATTGGACTAAAATACAGTGACGGATTAACCAAATTCTATCCAATGGTATTTACGGGTATTACTTTAATTTTAAGTATGTATTTATTGGAAAGAGCTTTGAGAACATTGCCTGTTGGAACAGCTTATGCAGTTTGGACAGGCATTGGTATCATAGGGACAACAATCTTGGGCATCTTCCTTTTCAACGAATCAATGAATGCAACAAGAATCTTCTTTATTGGCTTAATTGTTGTGGGTATTGGTGGATTAAAACTTATATCAGCCTGATTATCTATCCCCTTATATTTTATAAGGACATTTTTAATTTAAAAGTGAGAAAATGAGCGGCATTGAAGATAAAATAATTGACATTGGTCATGAGATATTTAAGGGCTATGGTGTTGATGACATCACTGCACAAATCCTATCGATACTTAACTTTGAATCAAATGAAATAAGTATGGAGGAATTAGCACAGAGAACCGGATATAGTCTTGCTTCCATCAGCCTTAAGATTAAAAATATTGAACAATTCTGGAGCATAAAAAGGATATATAAGCCAGGATCTCGGAAGACATATCTGTATATGGAAAAAAATCTGTTAGATGCTTTTGCCATCCAGATCAGGAATGGATTTGCAACTGAATTGGACATTGCAAAAGCTAAAATAACTCCTCTTATAGAAGAATATAGAGAAAATGCCACAAGTGAGGAACAAAAAACCAAACTCTGTACGTATGAGAATTATCTGTCAGAGATCAACAAGTTTGAAGAATTGATCCACTACATATACCATCAGATAGATCATCTAAAAAAGAATCAAGTTTAAAAAATTGATAACTTCAAACCGGTATCCATTGACTAATTTTCAAATGTCACAAAAATTACTGCTCAGCTTATCTGTGAGCTTCATATTTTCAGAATAATCCACTCTGACGTCTATAAGCCACACTCCACCTGCTTCTAGTGCACTTTCAAGTTGTGTTCTGAAGTCCTCTGCCTTTTCTATCCTCCTTCCTTTGGCTCCAAAGCTCTCTGCAAGTTTTACAAAGTCTGGGTTCAGGAAGTCGATACCAAAGCTTGCATCGAACTTTTTCTTTTCGTGCCATTCAATAAGTCCAAACTTGGCGTCATCGAATATCACTATCACTATGTCACATCCAAGACGTATTGCTGTCTCCAGTTCCTGGACATTCATAAGAAACCCGCCGTCTCCGACTACTGCCACTACCTTACGTTCCGGCTTCAGTAGTTTTGCTGCAATAGCTCCAGGAAGTGCGAATCCCATAGATGCCAGGCCATTGGATATTTGTACTGTGTTGGGCTCATAAGCTGGATAAAGACGCCCTATCCAGAGTTTGTGAGCACCCACATCGCTGATGATAATATCTTCCCTATCCAATGCCATTCTTATGTCGGATATGATCTTTTGTGGTTTCATGGGAAAGGATGTGTCATTCATGAAATCGAGGAGTTCCTGTTCCATGTTCTTCCGTATCTTTGAGAAATATTGCGGCATTTCTTTTCTCTTGCAAAAAGGCACAAGATGTTTCAGAGAGGTGCGGATATTTCCTACAAGTGACAGATCGGGAATATATTTTTCATCCACTTCGTGCTGGTCAGAATGGATATGAATTATAGTCTTGGACCCATCCGGGTTCCAGAACCTGGGACTATATTCAACGTGATCGAATCCGATGCAGATGACCAGATCTGCCCTTACAAAACCGCACATTATATGGTCCCTGTCCTTGATACCCATGGATCCCATGTAATGTTCATCATCAGCCGGGAATGCACCTTTGCCCATGAAAGTTGTAACTACCGGGATCCCTGTGCTTCTCACGAAGTTTCTTAATTCTTCAGATGCCTCTTCCCTTATCACTCCATTACCAGCCAGAATTATGGGCATTTTAGCAGTCTCTATCAGCATAGCTGAACGCTGCAGTTCATCCTCATCAGGCATACGTATATGAGAATATGGTTTCTTCAGAAGAGGTACTTTGTTCGTTTGATCTGCAGCAATATCCTCTGGCAGCTCGATATGTGTTGCTCCGGGTCTGTCCCTGGCTATTTCAAAAGCCTTACTGACGATCTCAGGTATGAAGTCCGCACGTGTCACACTGGAGTTCCATTTTGTAAATTGGCGAAAAGCTTCCACTATGTTCAGGTACTGATGAGCTTCTTTATGGGTCTTTTCAAGTCCTGCCTGCCCGGTAATGGCTACCAGGGGTGCTCTGTCCAGATGAGCATCCGCAACACCTGTTATTAGATTGGTTGCACCTGGGCCCAGGGTTGCAAGACATACTCCAGGCTCATGGGTCAGCCTGCCATAGACATCAGCCATGAAGGCTGCAGATTGTTCATGCCGCGTTACTATGAACTTTATTTTGGATCTGGACAGAGAATCTGTCAGGTCCAGTGTCTCCTCACCAGGTAGCCCAAAAATATATTCCACACCTTCATTTTCCAGACATTGTACTAGAAGGTCGCTGCCCTTCATTCAAAAACCTCCTTTGATTTTCCTGTAGCAGAATAGAAACTCCGTCATTTTCAGTATCTTCTCTCTACATTATCCATTTCAGTATATCTTTATTGACTTAAGGTGCACGAATTCATAGAACCCGTGTTTTGCCATTTCTCTGCCCATTCCACTTTCTTTTATGCCTCCAAAAGGCATACATGCTTCTGGCCTGAAGAAAGCATTAACAGCTACCATCCCCGCTTCAAGCTTTCTGGCAAGTAAAGCCCCTTTTTCTCTATCCTTTGTCCAGACGCTTGCACCCAGGCCGAACTGCGTACTGTTGGCAGTACGGATGGCCTCCTGTTCGTTCTTGACAGTGATTATCGGTGCAACAGGTCCGAAGGTCTCTTCACTCATCACTTTCATATCAAGGTTCACATCCTCAAGCACTGCAGGAGAGTAGAAGAATCCTTCTCTTTCCATCTTTCCTCCGGGTACAAGTGGTCTTGCTCCTTTTGCGATAGCATCTTCCACCTGCTGCTGAAGGGTGGATATCTGTTCTTCCCGCACCAGTGGCCCAATATCGGTATTCTTGCCCATTGGATCTCCTATTTTGAGTTTCTCTGTAAGTTCCACGAACTTACCGGTGAACTCTTCTGCTACTTCCTGTGCCACTATAAACCTCTTGGCTGCTATGCATGTCTGCCCTGCATTGATGCACCTGCTGGGTACAGCTATAGTTGCTGCTTTTTCCACATCGGCATCTGACAGCACTATGAATGGGTCGCTGCCTCCAAGTTCCAGTACGAACTTCTTCATATTGCGGGCTGCAATCTCTGCAACCTTTTTTCCGGCAACTTCCCCGCCTGTGAAGGAAACTGCTTTGATCTCTTCCCTTGGGATGAGTGAAGAAGCTGTAGAACCATCTATCAGCAATGTCTGAAATGCACCGTCAGGAAGCCCTGCTTCCAGGAACAGCTCTTCCATCTTAAGGGCACACATGGGCACATAACTGGAATGCTTGAGCAGCATCACATTGCCTGCTGCCAGTATATGGGAAGCTGCACTGAGCACCTGCCAGAAAGGGAAGTTCCAGGGCTTGATAGCCAGCACCGGTCCCATGGGTTCGTATGATACCATGGACTTAGAAGCATCCGTTTCTGCCTCTTCCGGCTGCATAAACTCCTCCGCATGCGCTGCAAAATAGTCGAACGTGTCGGCGCACTTCACAACCTCGGCCACGGATTGTTTTATGACCTTTCCCATTTCCAGTGTGATGAGTTCTCCAAGCTCCTGTTTTCTGCTGCGCAGTAGTTGTGAGAAATCGTTTAATAGTTTGCTACGTTCCGACATGTCAAGCTCTTTCCACTCATGGAAAGCGCAATCAGCCTTCCTGAGCGATGCGTCTATTTGTTCTTCAGAGTGGGGACGAAATTGTTTGATAATTGTTCCTGTGGTTGGATTAATGGATGAGATGAGGTTCATGGTGAAACTTCCAGTGGGTTGTTAGTTTTTTCTGGATAGAAAAGAGGAAGGGATAGGGTATAAAGGTAGCTGGGGAAAATCTAATGCATGTCACAAAAATTATTTACTCTTCTATAAAGTAATCTGAATCCATTCTTTTTATCTCATAGGTTTTGGTAGTTGATACCCCTATATTAAAGTCGATCATTAGTTTAACGAGTTTCGGACCGTCAACCAGGACAATTGATTTGTGACTTCTTGAGATCACATTTTCGGCATCCTTTGGAAATCTGGAAGTTGTCATGAACACGCCTTTGCTCACTCCATTTACTTCAAGTGTACCTACAAAATCTCTCAGCATAGAAGCTGAAACAGGTGTATCTTCTCCAAATCTTTTGGCTTGGAAGAATATCTTGTCTAATCCCAAACGATCTTGGTTGATAAGTCCATCAACACCACCATCTCCTGTCTTTCCGGTAACTTTTCCCTCTCCATATCCCATATTCGACAGTAGATCGAGTACAACTTTTTCAAAGAAGTATGGGCTGTTGGATCTCAATTTTGTCAAAAGCTCTTGACCTAAGCTTGCTTGAATAGAGTTAAAACCACTTCCCATTAATTCATCAGGAGTTATGCTTTCATCTTCTGTTTCCATTCGAGCAGACCCCTTCTCATTTTCACTTTCTCCTTTTTTGATGTTTTGAAATTCTCTAAATTCAGGAAATTGCCTGAGGAATCGAGTATTTATTTTTTTAGGTTCATTTTTCAAAATTTCTTTTCCCTGTGGTGTAATCTTGAAAAAACCTCTTCGAGTAGATTCAATTAACCCAGCTTTTAACATGTAAGTTCTAGCCCAACCAACCCTGTTGTTTATGATTGGTTGTCCACTTTGTAATTGTTCTTGTTTTTCTTTATCCGTGAGCTTAAACTCAATACAAATATAGTCAATAACTTCTCTTATGCTATGCTCTTTGCCATCATCTAGGTATTTTAAAAGTGGGAGCATTATGGTCTGGAAATCTGGAATTGTCATGCAGTCATAATTAAGTTTTTTCATTAAATCCTTTGTGACACATATGAATAAAATTTATGTACGTTTTGTTAACCTATGAATTCAGGCTTTTTAATAGCATGGTTTTATGGAATTCAAATCGTTGTTGAAATTGTGGTCATCACATCACCATCTGCACCACGGTCGGATATTTTTTCATTATCGAGTATGCAATGGACCTGCCAACCCACGATCTGCCCTGTTGCATGGTACGCAGGCGACTTATATCTCCTAATATCTGTAAGGCTTCCAAAGCACTTGCATCATTGAGGTAGCAACTGTCTGTGACTTTGTTATCAAAAAAGAACAGTATAGGCAGTTTCAGTTTGTCATGCAGTTTTTTAGGCAGTTTTTCGTTAAGGTTCCTGAGCGTTGCTACGTCAAAAAGGTGATCATTACCACCTTTTGTTCTTGCTGTGGGCTTTTCTTCCAGCAGAAGCTGAGCGAGGCTTTTTCTTTCGGATACGATGCCATCGTTCAGCTTATTCATCTCTGTTCTCATCCACCTCATGAGAACCGAATCATCACCTATTGGACTTCTATCCTGCATGCTACCTCTTTTCTTTTTTATACAATAGTTGTTTATGACAGATTTGTACTTACTGTTTTTGTAGCATTGTATTGTTTCCAGCGGGGCCAATTGTTTAAACAATGTGTGAGCCTTGTTACTACTAAGTTGATCCTCATGGCCGCCACATTCTATCTTTACGAAGAAAAACTTCAGCAGGTTAAGGATATCTTGCTGGGAACATTTGCCGGAGAGGATGTTAGGATAATACTTGTTGATCTTGATAAAAGAGGATATACTCACAGTTCAACGGAAATTGCCATAGGGGTACTTCCCCGCTCCCAATGTAACAGGAAAAAGTTAATTGATTCTATGGAAAAAATAGAGGAAATAAATTTTCCATATACAGTAGACTTGATAGACCTTTCAAGGGCTTCTAAAAGTCTCAGAAGCCACTTGCTGGAAGACGGTGAAATATGGAAAGACTGGGTATGAGATAATGAAAATACGCGGTTCTTAATTTCACACTTTTGTTTTCCTTTTCCACTAAAGGTCTTTGCTTATATATAAACTATATAAGCCTGTAATGCTTTTTCCAGTTAATGAAATATTGTGATAGGGAT
>CAZAMM010000081.1:0-6401 GCA_964486435.1 uncultured Methanosarcinales archaeon
TCATGGTAGAACAAAGGAGACATGTCCGTTGTATTTTTCAGTGAATGGTTACGAGTAACAGGTTTAGAAAGCATCTTAAACTTTTACATCAATATCCGAGTGTGAACATGGACCTCAAAGATATCCTGCTTAAAATAAAGAACAACGAAACAGACTTGGATGTGGCCGAATCTCTTATACGCAGCATGGGTTATGTTCCTGTTTCCGACATTGCGAAAATTGATGTTTGTCGTAGCCAGCGCACCGGTGTTATGGAAGCCATCCTTGCAGAAGGCAAGGAACCTGAAGATGTGGTCAAAATAGCGCAAGCTCATGTGGATGCGTGTGGCAGGGTACTTATAACACGTCTTAATGAGACAAATGTAAAGCTGCTGGAAGCTGCCTTCGGGCCTGAACAGCTTGAATGGGGGAAATACAAAAAGATAGTTGTGGTACACAATGGCACGCCAGCTCCAAAAACTGGAGGTGTGGTGGCAATAATTTCTGCAGGGACAGCTGATATCACAGTTGCTGAAGAGGCCCGCATAGTAGCTTCGGAAATGGGTTGTGAGACCATTACTATCTATGATGTGGGGGTTGCAGGTTTTCACAGGCTTGTCGGTGAGATGCTCAAGCTCCAGTCACATAAACCGGATTCTATTGTGGTGGCTGCTGGGAGGGAGGGCACATTACCTACAGTTGTGTCGGGTCTTGTGGACGTGCCAGTGATAGGTGTGCCTGTGTCCACTGGTTATGGGGCAGGCGCAAAGGGTGAGGCTGCACTTCTTTCCATGTTGCAGTCATGTTCTGTGCTTTCGGTCGTGAACATTGATGCAGGATTCGTTGCAGGGGCTTTTGCTGCAAGGATAGCCAATAATGTTGCAAAGGCCCGTAATGGGAACAATGAGGAGACACTGGCATGAGGGCGATCATCTTTGATGCTTTTTCGGGTGCATCCGGGGATATGATCCTTGGAACGCTCATATCTCTGGGAGCTGACAGAGAAAAGATACGTGAAACCATTGAATCTGCAGTGGACGTATCAGTAAGGATAGGTGAAGCGAACAAAAGGGGCATTTCTGCAGTGGATGTTCATATAGATGTAGGACACGAAGAGCACGCACGCCACTATAATGACCTCGTGGACATTGTGATGAAAGCCGGTCTTCCACCCAAAGTTGAACATAGTGCATTGGCAGTTTTTGAGCTGATGGGAAGGGCAGAGTCAACAGTCCACGGTGAATCCCTTGAGAAACTACATTTTCATGAGGTAGGCCAGAAAGATGCTTTAGCTGATGTAATAGGTTCCTGTTATGCAATGCATGAAATAGGTGCTGATGCAATCTTCTGTCTGCCCGTTAACGTCGGAGGAGGCAGGGTGAAGGCTGCCCATGGTTACATGCCTGTACCCGCCCCTGCAACCCTTGAGATCCTGCGGCACACGGGTCTGTCATTCTATGGTTCAGGGAACAGGGAGCTCCTCACACCCACAGGAGCTGCCATCCTGGGTCATTTTGCCCGATCGATCGAAAGTTTTCCAAAAGGAAATGTCCTGTCTGTAGGTTACGGTGCAGGAGACGCTGATACAGAAGATCCTAATGTGCTGCGTAGCACTCTCATAAATACAGAGGACGATCTGTCCAGAGATTCCATTGAGGTGCTGGAAACAAATGTGGACGATGTGACCGGGGAAGTGCTGGGTAACCTGTTCGAAAAATTACTGTCAATTGGGGCCAGGGACGTTGCCATTGTTCCTGCCACTATGAAAAAAGGGCGCACAGGACATATTATCAAAGTGATCACTAAACCTGAGCACAGTGCTACCATCGCACGGGAGATCATGAGGGAAACAGGCACTCTGGGGATACGTGTCATCCCTACCAAACACCGCTATACAGCCGACAGGCGCATGGAAAGCGTAAGGGTCTTTATAAGGGGAAAAGCATACGACATGCCTGTGAAGATAGCTGAGGACCTCAATGGTGAGATTTTGCATATTTCTGCAGAGTATGAAGATTGCAAGCTGGCTGCCAAAGAAATGAATCTGCCTCTGAAGGACATCATAAGAAAAGTTGAAGAGGAGGCATGGAATAAACATGGTCCTGCTGATCAGCTCTGAATAGTGCATGATTGTTCATTAAAATTATTTTTAGTTAAAATTAAAATTATATGTCTTGTCTGCTTTCTTTAATCTGCAAACATAGCTGATGCAAAACATCAGGCATCATCATGCAGGTAGATAGGATGCTGACAAGTACAGAAAATAAACGATTCCATCTCAGAGATATAGATATCATAAGAGAACGCCGCAGAATAGATCTTAATATGAATCTGATTTCCTGCCATTGTTCTATGGATAAGGTTGAAAGGAACGCTATTCGTCTTAAGTGCTCTCTGCAGGAAAAAGAGAAAATTTCCTTTGCGAAACTGCGTAATGATATCATCAAACCTGGGATCTGTACTTTATGCGGGGCCTGTGCCGCGACATGTGGGTCTATCTCTTTAGATGACGGAGAGCCTAGGCTGACAGGTAAATGTACTGCATGCGGTGTATGTTACAATCAGTGTCCGAGGACTATCACCACCGAAGAAGGTTTGATAGGTTCTTTGCGGCAGGCATATGCGGCAAAGTCCAATCTTAAGGAGATCAAAGGGCAGGATGGTGGTGTGGTGACTGCCATGCTTGCATATGGTCTTGAGGAAGGTCTTATTGATTGCGCTATTGTCACTAAAAGCTCTGAGCAAGAGCCATGGAAGCCAGTACCTGTGGTGGCAAGGACATATGAGGATCTCCTGCAGTCATCAGGCAGTATCTACAGTCACAGTATGACAATGGATGCCCTGATGAGTGCCATACGCCAGGGTATGAACAGTATTGCATTTGTAGGTCCAAGCTGCAACATAGATGCTGTATACAAGATGCAAAGAAGTCCCCGTGGGTTCCTGCACATGTTCATGAGGGCAAGGATACTCAAGCTTGGTCTGTTCTGCATGGACAGTTTTGATCATGTGGGCCTGAAACATTTCATCGAGGGCAAGAGCATGCGCATTGGGGATATTGAAGCTATGAAGATCAGGAAAGGACGTTTCGAGGTCACTACAGCAAAAGGAAATGAAAGCTTTGATCTGCAGGAGCTTGACAATTGCCGCAGCAGTTCATGCAAATACTGCACAGACATGGCTTCTGAGAACACTGATATATCTTTCGGGGGCGTAGGCACCCCCGATGGCTGGACATCCGTGCTTACCCGGTCTTCCATAGGATACGAAATATTCAATGAAGCTGCAGATTGTGGTTACATAGATACAAGGATCATTGAAGAAGATGAGATGAAACGTATCCTTAACCTTGCAAAGATGAAGAAGGTCCAGATGTATGCTTTCCATCGCAGGCAGCAGGGCTGACTGTTTTCAGCCAGCTTTAAGGGTGCTGACTTGTCAAAGGTGTGTCAAAAGCAAAGGAATAAGATTAATGAGCATGTAAAAGAGTCAAATGCACTTAAGTAAGTGAGGCATTTACAAGTCCAAAGACTATCATTCTTCTTATTCATCATGCATGCGACATACTTGAGCGTACTGCGGTGTAAATCGCACGGTGCGTTCTTAGAAGACGGAGTGGGAGTAATCCCACTCTGTTATTCGACTAGTTTTGGTGTCATTTTTGGTCGAATACTACAAAACTAAGAACTCTTATATTATTTTTGAATGGTAAAGTAGGGTTGTATTTCTTACTACTTAACAAATTGTCGAAAGGAGTTTTCCCATCTTGAAGAGAATAAGGTATCAACAAATATGGCACGTGCATTGAATGCATTGAACACAAAGACAGAAATGTTAAATTCCATGGCATGCGATTATGGAGCATGGGATGATACTTTCTATTTTGTGCTAGGTGAGCATGCAGGTTATGTCACTGACACTCTTTATCCTGCAGTTTTGGCAAACCTTGATACAAATATTATCCTCTGATTCTTGATCATTTATAGTTAAACACTCATGGTTTGTAACTTATAAATGCTAAAATCGCATTCAATAGGTTGTGATGTCAATACCATAAGTTTCAAACAAACGGTTAATAACCATAATTGCGAGTCCGGTTATTTTCTCCCATTTTAAAAAACATGTCGCAGGTATCATCAATTCGCCTGAGGAGGCTCTGCTGATTGCATTCCATCCCATTATACGAAGTTCAGAAGAAGGACCTGTAGCTTGAAAGATAATCTTTGGCAGATACCTTGATGAAATGTTGACAGAGCAACTTGAACAAGTGCAGTGTCAACATAATAGTGCAAACCCAAGCACGTAATGAAATTGTTATAAATCCAGCTAATTAATATACATATATTTTTATATTACAATAAATAATATAAGTACAAACTTTGACAAACTTTAACTAAATTTTAAGCAACAAAAATTAGCTTTAAAATATAGTTAATAAACGGATTATCTCAAAAAAAGTGAAAAAGTTTTAGCACTATAGGATGTAGAGGAATGTATAAAATGCTAGAAAAAATAGATAACATCAGGATGTCCAAAAAGCTTATTGGAAGCTATGCATTGCTCATATTGTTTATGGTTTTGATCGGATATACAGGATACAATGGTATTTCAACAGTTAATGATCATTTAAATGAAATTTTGTCAGAACATGTTGTATCCGCAGATTCTTCAATGGAGATGGGAATATCAGTATGGATGGCAAGAGACGCAGCGGCATCATATGGATTAGGCGAGGTAGCTGCAAAAGATGATTTTGTAAAAGCTACAGAGGAGTTTGATGATCATGCAAAATCTCTTGGCGAATTACATATGGATGCGAAGGAAAAAAATGATTTTGACAATATAATTACCCTCCACAAGGATTTTGAAACAGCTGGGCTTAACTATATTAAAGCAGTAGATGAAGCAGGAATGGCAATAAATGATACTGGTAGCATGAATGCTATGGAAAATTTTGATGTTGCCGGGGAAAAACTTAGTATGGCTCTTGCTGAATTTGAGGAAATTCAATATATTAAAATGGAACAGGCTAAAGTCGACTCTGAGGCAGCATATAAAAGTTCTGTGCGAAATATTGTTGGTATCATAATAATATCTGCTGCTTTCGGTTTAATTACAGGCATCACCATTTCCAGATCTTTAACAACACGATTGAATGATCTGGTCATTGCATCCAACAAAATATCGAATGGTGACCTTACAACAAAGGTCATTAACACAGCCAAAGATGAAATTGGTCAATTATCAGATTCTGTAGGAATTATGGTAAATAATTTGAGAACACTTGTGGGTGAGGTCAAACAGAGTTCAATGGATCTTTCATCCACATCCCAGGAGATGGCTGCATCCTCTGAAGAAATAACAGCTGGTACAGTCCAGATATCGAATGTCGTTTCCCAGATTTCAGAAGGATCTCAGTTGCAGTCCACGAAAACTGAAGAGGTTTCCCGGGCAATTAGCGATATGAGCATTAGTGTACAAGAAATTGCTATGAACTCACAGAAAACTGCCGAGAGTGCAGCAGAATCAAACAAACTGATCCAAAGCCTGGGAGATGTTGCACATGACCTTATTCTCAAAATGAACAATATTAAATCTGCTTCTGATGAGTCTTCATGTACGATCAATGAACTTAATAACAAATCTTCTCAAATTGGTGAGATCGTAGGTTTTATAACCAAAATTGCTGATCAGACTAATCTTCTTGCACTAAATGCAGCCATAGAAGCTGCACGGGCAGGTGAACATGGTCGCGGGTTTGCGGTGGTTGCGGATGAAGTGCGCAAACTGGCAGAAGAATCGGCAACTGCAGCCAAGCAGATATCAGTTTTGGTTAGTGAAATGCAGGAAAGTACTAACAATGCAGTCGTTTCCATGAATAAAGGCGGAATAGAAGTTGCAAATGGAGCAGAATCACTTGAAAAAGCAGTGTCCTTGGTTGAAAAGGTCGTAAATTCAGGAAATCAAATCAAAAACATGGTTGGTGATATTGCAGCCGCTTCAGAGGAACAGGCAGCATCCATAGAAGAAACTACTTCTTCTATTGAAGAAGTTGCTGCAGCTGCAGAGCAATCTGCTGCTGGAACTCAAGAGACAATGGCATCTGTGCAAGAGCAAACTGCATCTATGGAATCACTTGCTCAATCAGCCCAGAGCCTTTCACAAATGGCAGAAAGGTTACTACATGTTGTAGCAAAGTTTGAGCTTGAGGAAAGTACAGAGGATATAGATAAAAATGAAGATCCTAAATCTGAAAAGCATTGAGAGTACATAACTTTATTCATTACATAGAAGTTTTTCAAAGGAAATGGAAGCCAAAATACCGGCAGCTCTTCAAAGAGCTGCTCTGATTTTATTTTTTTGGGATATCCACAACATTGAGTGATAAATTCTGATGATATCTAGAATAAAAGCTTGTTCTG
>CAZAMM010000082.1:0-6303 GCA_964486435.1 uncultured Methanosarcinales archaeon
GAAAAGAAGGCTTTACAAGCCTTCGCTGAGTGAGGATACTACAAGGGGGCTAATTCTTAAGTGTAGTAGGAGTCAATTCAATAGGTCTGGAAAATGTGATGTAAATAGGACCAGTGGTCTTATTTGGACCAGAATTGGGCAGGTCGAGCACTTTGGTAAAAGTTCCAAGTTCAGCGCCAAAAAAGGTGGATGGCTTGTACTGTATCGGAGTCAAAACTTTCTTTCCAAATTTCACTTCAGTCACAGTATTCCCAGATTTGAGATTAAAACCAATGGCATCTATAGCCTTAGCATTATAGCCTTGCAGTGACACAGGCCCAACTATCATCTGGTTACCAACAATTGTAACCGGGATATCTAATTTATCACAAGTTATGTATTGATCCTTATCTACCTGTACATTTAATGATGGATCAGCACTTACAGACCCAATTGAAAGGGATACAAATGCAATTACTCCAATTATACTCAATGCGTTTTTCATAGTACCACCGCCACATATTGTGGCAAATATAATAATAGTTTTAACTATTTAAAAGTTATTAACTATTGTGCATTGATAAGATTAATGTGAGGTCCCAATTAAATTAAGTGGTTGCCCGCAATAGAATTTATTGCGATGCAACCCCATATATGTGCAATTTAGCATTAAATTGTACCACGAAAAACGGACCTCATAAAAAAAGGAGGCTTCAGAGCCTTGGTGAAGGAGTCTTGCGCAGCCAGTCGATATCTGACTGATACAATTCCCGCAGATCCTTAAGGTCCAGTTTGAGCATTGCCAGACGGCTTACTCCCAGACCCCAGGCAAGCACAGGGTATTTAATGCCAAGAGGATGTGTGACTTCCTTTCTGAACACACCTGCACCTCCAAGCTCTACCCAGCCAAGTCCTTCAACGTAAACCTCTGGCTCAACACTGGGTTCAGTATATGGGAAATAACCCGGCCTGAAGCGCACATCCTTGAAACCCATCCTGTGATAGAACTCTGAAAGCAGACCCAGAAGATGAGCAAAGGTCATGTCCTTATCCATTACCACACCTTCCAGTTGCTCGAATTCCGGCGTATGGGTCGGATCAATAGTTTCTCTTCTGTACGCTCTGTCAATGGAGAATGCCTTGATAGGTGGCTTGGGATTATCTGCAAGGTATTTGATCGTCACAGCAGTTGTATGGGTTCTCAGGACATTCTTGCAGGCGATATCCTCGCTCCACTTGCCACCCCATCCCTTTGATGCAAGATTTCCCCCATGCTCATGCATGGCACATACATTGCTCTTGTATTCCGCCGGAAGTTCTGAATTTCCTTCCAGGTGGAAGGTATCCTGCATCTCTCTGGCAGGATGGTCCTGGGGCTGGAACAAAGCATCAAAGTTCCAGAAAGAGCTCTGCACGATATCCCCTTTTATTTCAGTGAAGCCCATTTCCAGGAAAATCTGCCGCATCTGATCTATGAGGCGCTGGTAAGGGTGTACCTTGGCAGCATAAACAGGACGAGGAGGCGTATGAACATTATAAGGCCTGAACTTTTTCTCTTTCCATTCACCACTCTTAAGCATCTCGGAAGTGATCTGAGCGACCTCTTCCTCGAGAGTTATACCCTCAAGCAAGAGTTCCTTACCTTCGGAAGTCAGAGCAATGGACCTTAACTTCTCCTCATTTCTGACAACAAGTTTACGCTTAATGAGATCCTGAATAATGGTGTTGTCCACTCCCAACTGGTCAGGCGTAACCTTTCCACTTTTTAAACCTGCAAGGGTCTTTTCATCATCACCCACCTCTGCCTTACCTGAAGGGATCACTGTCCCCTGATCTATACTGGCCCATCCTTTGCGACGGATCCATCCGGTAGCAATACCCACGATCTTAGGTGATACTTTCTCCTTGAGCTCTTCCAGAGAAACAGGACCCGAAATTGCTGAAATCATTTGTCTTTCGGGAAGACCACACCTCGCATACTCATCACCCTCAGAGGTAAGATTATAAGACTCTATTACCTGCTCAGAGACATCAACAAGCCCTTTCTCCTGCAACATAAAAGCAGACTGTACAACAGTCTCGACCTTAAGTCCGGAAATCTGCGCAAGTTCTGCAGGGCTCAAATTACCTTGCTTCCCCAGATCTATCAGAACAATTTTCTCATTAGTGGTAAGGTTATACTGGCGGTTCATTGTCACACCCGATATAAATTATATTTGAATTCATAAACAGTACTCATCAAGCCTTTCCCTTGCAAGTTCTCTTTTTTCCTGGTGTTCTTTCAGGAACTTCTCCATCCTCTCAGCAGCCAGATTCTTACAACTGCCACATGTCCTCTGCCCCGTGACACATTCTTCATGTATCTGTAAAAGCTCCTGATCATCTTCCATTAAATGGAAAAGTAAAAGCTCATATACAGAACATTTATCTGGCTCACCACCCAGTTTCTTTTGCTCTTCAAGGCTAATGCGCCCTCCTGTCTTTGCACGCTTTACCTTTTTTGCGCCTTGTTTGGGATCTTCAAGAAGAGCGATATGGCTTTCAGGAATACTGCTTGACATTTTCCCACCCTGTAAGCCGGACATAAAACGATGGTATGTGGATGCAGGCGGTACGAACGCATACCCTCCGTAACGCAGTTCAACTTCCCTGACGGTCTTAAGTAATTCCTCAAAGTTATCAGCACCAAGAACATCCAGATGACCTTCGAAGAGCTTTGTATTTCCGGGAATAGCATCATGCAGATCCTCCAGTGCACCCTGGGGAGCTGCTTTACTGCGTATGCTAAAATAATGCTGTCCGTCTTTATTTTCCCTGCCCTCTATTTTGAACATGTTCATTTTATGAGCAAGTCCCCGGGTAAGGCGCATATGCGGATCCTGGTCAGCACCTACAGGGATAACAGTGGGTTTTGGTCCCCCATACTCCTCAAGCTGAGGATGAAGAATATCAGCACTTTGAGTTACTGCACTGACCATATGGGAAACGCTTGTTTCTCCTGTGAACCCATAGATAGCACTCAGCTCTGAAAAGTTTACCTTGGAGCCAAGCTCAAAGGAAAGGTCTTTCACATTATCCGAAGATGACTGGAAATAAATGTGCCCATGTGGTTCAAAACCGAGAGCTATGAGGCTCAAAATATACTCATTGATGCCTGTGTCCCTGCATTGCTCCCACGATATGCCCCTTACAGAATGGGCTTCACGGTCAGCTATACCTACAAAAGCATCGGCATCTTTCTGCTGATGCCATATTATTTCCTCCATAACCATCTTATGGCCAAGATGTATGTGCCCAGAGGGCATGAATCCGCTCATTACGGCAAATGGGTCTTTATTCTGCATTGCATCAAGCACATGCTCATAACTGCGATGGCCGAAAATCACTTTTCTGCGCATTAACCTGTGAGGATCTTGTATGCGGAGATATAGATCATCGAAAGGCATTATACCAAATTCCTCAAATAATTTGGAATAATCTACGATGTTAGTTGAGCTCCATGGATCTATTTTTACGTTCATGAGGGATCTAGGTCCTGTGTATATTGATATATATTATGTATGCCGCTGGCTACCAGGCAATAGTAAAAACACGTATTTATATGTAAATGTTCTTATTGCGAGTAAAGATCATCTGGGTTCTTTTTCCAGCAACCTGAAATCATATGGTGCTGACACATCCTGTGGGATGCTTCTCACCAGTTCAAGAAACGCAGGTTCATGCATTTTGCAGGTATAATGCTCTCCCCTGTAATATGGGCTTTTACGTATCCTTTTCCATATAGTCTTCAGAGACTCTTCACCAACATTACCATAACTGAAAGGTATATAAGGACAAGCTTTTACAGAACCTTCTACACATACATGTAGCCAGCGCTGTCCAGCCATGCATCCCAGCATACGTCCTTCGAAGTATGTATTTGCAAATATGCGCGGTCCTCCCTTTGAAGAATTGATACGCAGATACATATCCAGAATCTCTTTACGCTGCAGATCGGAAAGTATGGGATCTTCCTGTTTCTTGGGAATGCTTTCCCACAGAGAAAATTCATGTACTCCCAAAGATGTTGCCATTTCATACATAGCAGGCAGTTGATCAATATTCTTTGGGGAAACGTGTGTACACATTGTGACCAGCAACCCGGCATCAAGTCCCATTTTGATAGCAGAAGTAGCTTTTTCAAAAGCACCTTCAAGCCTGCGTACCTCATCGTGTTTTTGTGGCTCAGTGGAATATATGCTCACCAGAAGATTATACAATCCTGATTCTTTGAGCCTCCTTGCAGCCTCCGGAGTCATTTCAGTACCCGGAGTATACATATTGACGATAGCTCGCTCCTTATCAACATATTCTATAAGCTCGAATATATCCTCGCGAAGCATAGGGTCTCCTTCCGTAAAAGTGATTATGAAAGCTCCCATATCCAGTGCTTCATCAATGACTTTTTTCACAGAGGAAGTGTCAAGTTCTCCTTCTCCACCACTTATCACACAATGCGCACACTGGCATTTACATTTACGTGTGATTTCAAAAGACACAGTCTCTGGCACATATCTGCCAAGTGCGGTCTGGACCTCGGCAAGCAACAACCTGTTAAAAGCTTTACTCGGAATGGGCGGGAGCCACGTAGAAGCCACTACATAGTTTTCCGTTACAAGAGCAGGCTTTTCGTCCTTAAGACGGGAGTTGATCATATTAAGAAAAGGAGTACATGCTCTTTTGAGAGGGCCTTTTGCTTCAAGTTTGAGAAACTCATCATTCTTATGTAATTTAATCGTAAGCCCGGATATAGATACAAGAGTTATATCATTTTCAGGACCTTCTGTGGAATATTCAGCGGAATTCATCTATATGCTCCTTTTTTGAGGAGTGCAGGGAAAATGTCTGCTTTCTTACCCAGATTTGTTTTTACTTTAGATAAGGATTGTGAGTAGAGGTTCTCTAAATAATATATGAGTTCCGGTAAGATAGATATGATTTCAACAGGATCTTGCAAGAGCTTCAACATTATGATAAAATAAATGAAGAGAAGTTTCAAACTATCTGCTGTACACCATAGCTTATATGGCTGAATACAACTTCATTCAATATTGGACAGCAGACCACATATTATGACAAAGGCAATATATGGTCTACTATTCCCTTTATACCTGCCTATTGCCCTTTAAACCCTTTCTGCAAAGGCAAGATTACCGCTGATCCTTTTGATCCTGGCTTTAACAGTTTGCCCCTTAGAAGTGTTAGGAACGAATATAGTGTACTTGGAGATTTTAGCGATCCCATCACCTTTAGAGCCGACAGAATCTATCATCAGTTCATATTCCTTTCCTTCTTCGAGCTCATTTTTCGGAGCCTGAGCTACTGCACGTCTCTTTTTGACTGGCCTGTGACCACCACATGCTGAGCATCGGAGCATCAGTACCCTGTCCACTTTAACAAGCTGTGTATCAGGACGGCCGCATTCAGAACAGATGACATATTCTTCAACATAGGCATCTATATTGGCTTTCATCATATCTTTAGTGAAACGACCTTGGAATACAGCCCTGCTTCCCTCTATTTTACCTGCCGTACCGAGTTCCCGGGTAAGGTACTTCATCAAGTGGTCTGCGTCCCTGTTGAATACATCCGCTATGTTACCAAAATTATCCAGTATGGTAGTTTTTCCTTCAACCAGTACCCTGGGTTCGGGGACCACAAAACGTTCACCAGTGGTTTCTATTTCAGGCAGATCGGCCAACGCGCGGTCAAGTAACTTCTCATAGCTATCCATGTCTAATACCTCAGGAACACCGGGTATAAAGATTTACTGTACAAGTTCCAGTCCCTGGTCAATTACTATCCTCACAGGAGTGGGAAGTTTCTGACCGGCGCGTCTCAGTGCATCCTTAGCGATAGCATAATTTTCTTTGTTCACAGATATCGTAAAGATCTTCTGGCCTGCAGATACTCTGGCAGCAGTACCTACATTCTTTCCGTAGGCGCCTCTCATACCGCTTGATACACGGTCTGCACCTGCACCAGTTGCCTGCTTGTTCTCCCTTAAGACCTCATGAGGATATACTCTGAGCTTCAAATGGAAACCCGTACGTCCGGCCGCATTCATTATGGCCCTGTTAGCAGTGATACGGGCAGCTTCAAGAGCAGTATGTCTGATCTGACATCTCTCTTTGACGATAAGCGAGATTTTCACAGGGAATTCATCTGTTTTGTTACCCATATCGTAGTGAATGACCTGGCTTCCCGGAACACCACCCATGTATTTCCTACGGGTGAATGAACGTTGTCTGACGTTCCTGTACATACTTGCTGGCTTTCTTACCA
>CAZAMM010000083.1:0-6278 GCA_964486435.1 uncultured Methanosarcinales archaeon
TCCTCTTAATGAAATATAGAAATAAAGAGTTAGCGATGTTTAATTAACAAGACCGTTTTTTTAATTAATTTTAAATTTAAGTACTGGAGTTGAAGGTCTGAATTAGACCCTTTTAGAGCTTCTGATATTTTCTACCCTGAAAATTATACTCATTCACTTTGTTCTGAGCACCTATATGAGATACATTCTGTACACGTGGAATTGTAAAATATCCGATATGTACCTGGGAGAGTAAAAGTAACTGAAGATCATTTACAATTGAAACATGAATTATTAGATCAAAAAATCAAAAAAAGAATAGTAGGCTTTCAGTAAAATTTTGAAAGCCCTGTAGTTATATTAACGCCGTACACGATAAGTTAATGTATATTTGGCGTCTATAGCACCTCTGCCACGATTAAATTGAACAGGAATGTCCTCAGTTTCCCCGCCAACTTCGACAATGTCGTAATTAACTCCATGGACATCAATTAAATTTGATATGGAAGGGTCCCGTTCCCACAACTCAATACGTGCATAACTATTAAAAGGCACATTCCGGTTAATTTGTTTGGTGTCCCTTGTTTTCATATCTTCAGGACCCCATTGCGTAACTCCATTCACAACAATATATGGCTCATCGGTTGCTTCCTGTGCATCATTGCATCTCAAAGTCCGAAGTATCAATGTAGCAGCTTCAAAAGTAGATCCTACATCTGCCTCTGTTAGTCGGTAGAACAAATTGTATAACGCATGATGCCCAGTAAAAGCGTATGGATTCCGATATGCACTTGCTGGGTTTTCTTCGCGGATTGTCATCGTATCTATATGTTCATCGCTACCAACTTTATCCTCTTCGTAGAGTTTGATACTAATCCAATCTTCGAAGTTGCGTCGCCAGGATATGCTTCTGTTATCGCCATCATCCATGCTGTGTGACCAAATTCTGCCTATAGAGTGGTTGTCAGCTTCGGCAATCATATATATCTCATCAACAGCTTCACGAGTTGTTCTCTTACATTGGAGTCCAATAAGTTCAAGCGTCTTCATATCCTACACCCCCTTTATCCACATATAAGGAAACTTAGAGTTACCTTAGTGGATACCCATAACATAATATGTAATAAGGTATTATTTAAACATGTTTAATAAATAATGTAATATAAAATATATTTTTTGCATAATACTTTTTTTATTTTGCATGTGTCTATCTACAGGAACAACATAAGACAGGTGTATACAGTATGTGTTTAGGTGTATTCTATAGAACCCAGTTATTTACTTATCAATAACCGAAGAGCTCAATAACTCTGCTGTGAGCTCCTGTTGGAGCATCCGGGTCATGTTTATCTATAAAGAATGCTTAAAGTAGAGATTCTTCTCGAGTAAGGATGATCGTATGAAAGTGAAAAAAAACATTTATCTTGCCGGCCCTCTTTTTTCTCAGGCTGAAAGACATTTTAACATATACCTGCGTGATAAGCTCGTAGAACAGGGTTTCTCTGTGTTCCTGCCACAGGAAGATGGGTCTGATGATACCGAAGCCCGACTGGAATTAAAGCAGAAGAATATTTTCGAGAAAGATGTTAAAGGCATCGATGAATGTGATATCGTAGTTGCAGTGCTGGATGGTGGCAGTGATGCAGATTCCGGCACAGCCTGGGAGATAGGCTATGCTTATGCAAAAGGGAAGGAACTTATTGGTCTTAGGACAGATATCAGGACTTTAGGACCTGAAGGGAACGTAAACCTTATGATAGAGGTATCTTTAGATAAACTCGAAAAAGACGTACAGGATTTACTTTGTTTGCTGAAAAGATATGTGTGAACATACCCATGCCTGAAAAGAGTTTTCACACCCCGCTTTTCAGACCTTCTAGCATGTTGGCTTTACTCTTTAAAATTTTTTACTGTAACTTCGCCGTTTGGCTCTGTTTCTGAGAAAATCTGACCCTCAAAAGAATAAACTTCAGCTCCCATGAGCCAGGCATCGGGCTCCAGTCCTGCCTTCAGGCAGGTATGACTGAGAAAATCAATCTCATTCATATCATTCTCAGGAGCCACCTGAGGCAGGAGAAGGCCCTGATGATAACCTTTCTTTACAATAAGCCCATGCCTTCCTATCTCGATCCTGGAAGGAATATCCTTAGGTGTAGCATTAATTCTCTCGGGCGGAGTAAGAATAGTCACCTCTACTTCCACTTTATCAAGCTCACCAATATTCAGCGGCGGAAAACGAGGATCCCGGAAAGCCGCAGAGATGGCTGAATCAGTGATAGCATACTTGAGCATGGATTCGGGATATGGGTGACCAATGCAGCCTCTTAGCATACCATTCTCCGTAAGAGTAACGAACACGCCTCTTTTTTCGTTAAAGATCGGTGGAAGCTCTGTTTCAGAGCCATCCATAATATTTCCCGTAAGAAAATAGGTCTTGATGGTATCGCGTGCAAGTTGCACAGCTATTTTACCCTCGATTGCTGTTAGCATGACTTCCCACTCCATTTATGATCTATAGATGCTCACTTGATAAGTTTCCGTTTGATAGCAGCCTCTTTAAGCGCCACGACCCCCGGCAGCATCTCCCCTGCAAGATAATCTATGCATGCTCCGCCACCTGTGCTCAAATGCGAGAACTTATCCTCAAAACCAAGACTACGAATCTCAGCTGAGATGTGGCCGCCGCCAGCTATAGAATATTCCGAATGTATAGCAGCTTTTATGATCTCATGCGTGCCCAGGGAAAATTCAGCCATTTCAGAGAGTCCGGCAGGACCGTTGAGAACCACGGTTTTTGCATTCTTGATCTCGTTGGAGAAAGCGACTATTGTCTCAAGACCAATATCATAAATTGGCAGATTACCATTGGGCAGCTCATCAACCTGTACCTCTACGCGCTTACCGTTATCGCTTAGAGCCACATCCACAGGCAGAGAGATCTTACCATTGAATTTTTCAAGCACTTTCCTCGCCTTTTCGATCTGCTCAGTGTATCCCTGGGATTCTATGAAATCCATGTTAACTTTGCCAATATCAACACCCGAAGCTGCAATCACTACATTTGCAACCACACCGGTAAAAAGAACCCTGTCTGCACCTCCATTTGTGAGCACATTCTCTGCAACTTTAAGAGAATCGTCCACCTTCGCACCTCCCAGCACAAAGATACAAGGACGTGCACCACCTTTTATACCCCTGTCCAAAGAAAGGACCTCTTTTTCCATGACCCTTCCCGCACCTGTAGGAAGAGTTTCAGTAAATCCTAATATGGAAAGATGAGCTCTGTGAGATACAGCAAACGCATCATTTAAAAAGATATCAACGTACGGAAGAAGCTTTTTGACCAAATGAGATCTTGTATGTTCTGCTGCCGTCCTTTCCAGAGATTCTTCAGAATAGAACCGTACATTTTCCAGGAGGATGACATCGCCATTATTCATGGCAGAGATGCTGTTCTGCGCACATGTTCCGAAAATATCATCCACATATTTTACCTCACGGCCAAGATACTGAGACATTCGGGCAGCATGTGCCTTCATAGTAGTGAAGTCTTTTTTGCCAGGCCTGCTCTGGTGAGCCAGCACCACCACCTTGGCCTCATGCAGGTCAACCAACGTGGGGATATGGCTTTTGATGCGCATATCGTCCAGGATGTTTCCTTCCGGGTCCATAGGAGTGTTAATATCCACTCGTACCAGCACTGTTTTACCTTTCACATCAAAATCATCTATAGTGAGGATATCCTTAGCTGACAAAATTCTATCACCGCTATCAGTTATATAAAGCAGAGTATTTCGATGTAAATATAATTCATGTCAGTATAACATATATGAAACATCGAATAGAATGGTTATTCAATTTCATCTTATATTTATATGTTCCTTTGAAATGCAATGACAACTGGTACTAAAAGCAAAAGATAATAAATACAGTAGTGTTTCACATGCATGATATATATGAAAATATTAGGTATCTCCGCAAGCCCAAATAAAGGTGGCAGCAATGACAAGCTGATAGATAAGGTCCTGGAAATCGCAAAAAACAGGGGATTTGAAGTTGATAGTGTGCTGATATCATCATCAAAGATCGGACCATGCACTGCCTGTGGAATGTGCAGGTACGAGGAAGTCTGCCCCATTGATGATGATATGCAACAGGTGTACAGGAAACTAAAGGAGGCAGATGCAATTATCGTATCCTCTCCTGTATATTTCGGCACAGTGACCGCTCAGGTAAAAGCTCTATTTGACCGCAGCGTGCTGAACAGAAGACAGGACTTCCAGTTAAAGAATAAAGTAGGTGCAGCTTTAGCAGTGGGAGGTTCACGTAACGGCGGGCAGGAAAAGACCATACAGACCATCCATGACTGGATGCATATACATGGAATGATAGTCGTGGGAGATGGAGGACACTTTGGAGGTATTCTTCAAAAACCAGCCCTTGATGATGTAGAGGGCATGCAGACAGTCATCGACACCACCAACAAAGTGTGCGATGTACTGGAAAGAATGAAGTAAGATCTTTCATGCTTACTTCTTTTCCTTTGCATTCTTAATGCAGATCCAGTTGTTCATCGGGAAAAATATAGGATGAACAAGAGAATGGACTTATTTAGCAAGTCCCATTTCCGCGATCAAGCCATCAACATCAACATGCTCTTCAATGAGCTTTACAATCCTTTTTATTTTCACTTCCTGTTTTATGCGTGCATGACCGATCAGATGTTCCATCTTCTCAATGGTGGCCATGGTATCACCTCTTACAAGAATCACAGGAATGTTAGACTCTTCGGCACTTCCCAGCACTGCTCCGCTTGGACGCAGATTGCCTGTAAGTATCAGACATTTCACTTTTGCCTCAATGGCAGCCATCTGTATATCCGAACGATCACCACCCGTGATCACAGCTGCGTTTGGCATGCGTCTGAAGTATTTGATAGCTGAACCAACTTCCATGGCACCCACCAGATAATGCTCGATCAGGTATTCCATGTGGTTTGCACCAACCAGCACCTCTGCATTAAGATATTCAACTATTTCAGTTACCGACACGGAACACAGCATATGGTCTTCCGGAATTACACCGAATACCTTGATACCTTTCTTCTCAAGGAAAGGTACTACCAGATGGGAAACTTGTTCCAGTTTATCCAGTGAGACTTCATTTAGTATTATACCTGCAAGGATCTCTGTGTTCTGAATAATACGCAGATCACATAGGATCCGGTCAACAGCCTGAGCGGAATCATATCGTGTGATGAGCAAGATCTTGGTGTCAAGCTTAGTGGCTACCTCCGGGTCAGAGAGATTGTACATGGCTCCACCACCGATGCCTCCTGCCCCTTCCAGCAGCACAATATCCCTGCCACTTGATATTTTTTCATAAGCTTCCTTCAGTTTCGAATCAAGCCCTTTCTCCACCCCCATAAGAGCATCATCCGTGAGGTTCTCCGTAAGCAAAATGGGAGTAATAGAACTCATTTCGTCCTGTAATCCCAGTAATTTCTTTATGCCCTGAGAATCCTCATCCGCAAGTGATCCATTGACATCTATGAGCAAATTGCCAATGGGCTTCATATATCCTACTTTATAACCCCTTTCTTTAAGGAGCACTCCAAGACCCAGACACAGAGAACTTTTTCCTGAGTACTGTTCCGATGAACTTACCAGCATTGAAGCCATGATCTCCCTCCTAATTAACTTTAACAGCAACTATTCGATTATTTATTATAAAGGTCATCTAAAACCACATTCTTATTCGTTCCTTAAAGTCATCCTGACATCCATTGCAAGACAGCCTTTGCCTTCAGGCATGACCATAAGAGGGTTTATCTCAAATTCTGCCAGGCAGGGGAAGTCCATCACGAATTGTGACACCTTGAGCAAAGTGTCGATTATAGCTTTGATATCTGAAGGCGTCTCGCCTCTTACACCGGCTATCAATGGATACGTTTTGATAGAAGCTATCATGTGCTGAGCTTCCTTAGCATTGATGGGAGCTACAGCAAAAGACACATCCTTGAGGAATTCCACATAAACCCCACCTAACCCAAACATCAGAAGCGGGCCAAACTGGGGGTCGCGGTCCATGCCTATGATCACCTCTTTACCACCTGTGACCATCTGCTGCACCTGCACACCTGTTATCTGAGCATTGGGCATGTAATGTTTAACATCCGACATCATAGTCAGATAGGCACGTTCCACATCCTTTGCATCCACCAGGTTAAGCTTAATTCCACCCACATCGGTCTTATGCGAGATGTCGGGAGAGATGATCTTCATAACTACAGGATAACC
>CAZAMM010000084.1:0-6255 GCA_964486435.1 uncultured Methanosarcinales archaeon
CTTGAGATAGATCACGTAGTGTCCAACGAACTAACAGTAAAAGATGGTATCATCATTGGTGAAGTGAAAGGAAACCTCACTGCACAAAACTCAAAGGAACTGGTGCTTGAAGAAATTGCAGCTCAGCACGGGATCACACCTGAAGATTGCATAGTTGTAGGTGACGGAGCAAATGATGTAGGTATCTTCAAAAGAGCAAGATATGCTATAGCATTCAATTCAAAGCCCGTATTAAGACAACATGCACATGTTGTGATTATAGAGAAGAACCTCAAAGCTGTGATTCCAGTTATCGAATCTTTCGATCTGGATCAGCGGTGTGTATCGTGCATTAGAAATGCATGAAATGCCGGCTTCAATGCCGGAGAGGGAGGATTAACAAGAAATGTTGAAAGAACTTAACGATAAGAAGACAGAACTGAAAAGACTGTCCGAAGAATACAAGACACAACGCAACGAACTCAATGCCGAGGCAAGTAAGCTTGCTGCAAGCCGCAACGAGCTCAACAAGAAGACAAAAGATCTTATTAATGAGGCCCAGAACTACAAGAACCTTCGTGATGAGAACAATGTGAAGGTTAAAGAGCACAAGGACCTGAGAGATGAGATCAATAACAGGGCCAATGATATCTATGCTCAGATAGATACCATACGTGGAGAGAATAACCTTACAGGCCCCTCAATCAAAGACATACGCAAAGACATAGATCGCCTGGAATTCGCCCAGCAGACAGAGGTTCTGAGCACAAGTAAAGAAAGGGAACTTGTAAGCAAGATCACAGAACTGCGTAAGATATACAATGCTAAAAAACAGCAGCTTGAAAGCAACCAGGAACTAAAGGAACTGCTCACAAAGGCACAGGATATAAGGGATGAGGCTTCAAAGGAGCATACATTACTTTCTGAATACGCCCAGAAAGCACAGGAACATCATGACCTTATGATAGCCACCTTTAAGGAAGCTGACAAGATACGTGCAGAATCCGATGCCGCTCACAAGGAATTTGTAAAGTTCCAGGAAAGCGCAGATGAGAAGCACAAGAAGTTCATCGCTGCCCAGAAGGAGATAAGGGATATTGATAAAGAGCTCCGTAAACTCAAGAAGGGAGAAACTGACGGCAGAAGAGAAATATCCAAGGCCGATATGCGTAAAGATGCTGAAGATATCTTTGATAAGTTCAAGGCTGGAGAAAAGCTCACCACAGAAAATCTGATGGCGCTTCAGAGATCTGGACTGTTATAACAAAGTAACTAATAAGGGTGATTCACCCTTAAATTTTAATTTTGTATTTTATTCATTTATTCCCAGACGAATACGTCTGAATTCGGAATTGCGCATCAGGCATTTACCACCTGTGAAGGCGGGATCTACAGTGATCTTTTTCCATATGGTTTTAAGGTTATCATGATGTATATTGCCATAACTTAAAGGCAGGCAGGAACATGGCCATACGTTACCTTCAGGCGTTATATGCAACCATTTACGCCCGGCAAAGCAACCCATTTTTCCAACTACCTGAGGTATCGGAAATATCCTGGGACCATCGCTCATAGAGGTATTGGATACAAAATCATCGAATTTTTTGCGGTCTTCAGCTGAGAGAACTTCTTTAGTATGGTCAAGCCACCTGCCTGTTGGAACTATCTCAAAGAAGGATATCTCATGTACGCCTGTTTCACGAGCCAATTGATAGAAATCGTCCAGTTCATGTATGTTCCTCGGAGAGATGACCACATAGATATTCACAAATAGACCAGCATCTACTCCGTTGCGTATTGCCGACATGGCATCTCTGAATACACCTGAGCGGCCACGCATAAGGTCATGACCTGCCTCATTTGCACTATCCAGGCTCACACTGAGCATATAAAGACCAGCTTCTTTAAGCCTATGTGCACGCTCCGCAGTAAAACCCACACCCGAAGTGAACAAACCGGAAATAGCACGCTGTGGGTCCACATAAGAGATCAGCTCTTCCAGACCTGCATAGAGTAAAGGTTCCCCTCCGTCAAATATAATTAAAGTGGTACCCATCTCCTGTGCCTGATCGATGATCGACCTCACAACATCTGGCTCCAGAGTTGCACGATTCTTTGTATCAGGTAATGCACAGTGAAGGCATTTGTTTGGACATTCCTCTGTGATGGAAATGGTCAGCTGCTCAGGTATATACTTACCTCGCATGTTACCCATCTGACTGGATACCAGCCTATCAAAGGGTTTGCTGGGTATGGGAGGCATCCAGGTAGAATAGATGAGCCTATCATTCTCCACGATAGAAGGTTTCGTACTATCGAACATCTGCATCAGATCTTTTACCATCGGGTTGAAAATAGGAGATACCAGACCTTCGGTATCCATCTTAACAAGACCATCCTGCACTTTTGCATATACCTTGAAAAGAGGATTCCTGTAAAAGTAATACTTATCCATAAAATTTTCACTTCCTCCTCAATGCTGCCCTGTAGGCAAGCAATGAAGATGGCTTTTTCCTGAGCATGAACATAGCCGCATGTATTGCCTTATTTAAGGGCTTACCTTGAATGAATGAAAGATCCTCACCCTCAAAGACCTGCATCATAGCATCTATTTCCTTATCTGTCATCTTGCGCAGAGTCTCAAGGGCTATTCGCCCCAGGTAGTACTCATTCCTGTACTCCCGGTTCCAGCGTTTTCTGTACTCTGACAGGACCCCTGCAGAAACGTCATTCTTTGCAATAGCATCTGCTGCCACATCACCACACATCTGGCCAGCATGCATCCCATATCCTATGCCTGACTGGGCAGCAGAGCCTCCGGTGACCATAATGCCTTCACCTATTATATCTCCGGGAATGGCAACTATGGGGTCCCCACCCACAGACTTATGGATAAAAGATAACTCTTCCAAGCCTTTTATTTTCTTGAAGCGCTCCACCCAGGCATCAAAGAAAGATGATACATCCCTACCATGCCTGCGCACATATACCCCAAGGGTTGCGCGATCACCGCCACATGGTGAATATGTTGATTTCCATCCAGGTGCATGATTTCCTACATAATATTCAAAAGTATCAGATTCTCCAATGCCTGGAGCCTCTATCTCGGCTTCCATGGACCAGGCTATATCCCTGGGATATTTGATGGGTTTCATATTCAAGAGTCCAGCAATCCTGGAATTTATGCCATCTGAGATTATTACGATCTTAGACTTGAGTGTCCCTTCATTTGTACTTATGGAAAATATGCCGTCATTACGGATGACATTTAAAGCTTCTATTCCTGTGCGAATGTCAACACCTGCCCTAAGCACCTGCTGTGCATAGTACTCATCGAACTTCCTGCGGTCCAGGAAATACGCCGGGCTTTCTACAACAACCTCATCGCCGGAAGGAGCTACTATATGTGCACCTTTAAGATTCTTTATCACATAGCTCTGGTCAACGGTTTCACCTGTCTTGTCGAACATCCCTTTAAAGAAAGTGTTTGCAGGATGGGTGGGATTTCCGATTGCCTCTTTCCTGTCGATCAGAATGACATTTGTACCCTTTAATGCAGCATTACGGGCAGCCATGAGACCTGCCGGAGAGGCACCAATTACTACAATATCTGCATCCATGATCATTACCTTACCATAATATAGAAGCATAAGTGGTTGACAATACCAATATCAGTACATCAAATATAAGTGAGCCGAACATGATGCCTCTGTAACGTGAACCCTGAATGAAGAGGCGACCACCTCTTTGAGGAGTTGGATTTTTGATGAAATCAAATGACTGTGACAGCATCCATATACCTCCGAGGATAGCACCAGTAAAAAATACTGGCCCAAGATGAGCAGTGATACCTATTGCAATGGAAGCAAGAACTCCCACTACCCACATGATCATGACGAATCTGGATGTAGCAGGTACACCAAAAGTTACGGGCAATGTGGGTGCACCACGTGCACGATCTCCTTCTACATCCCTTGCCACACCTGAGAGCGTGAAGCCCCAGTCGGTGAAACACATCATGAGACCCAGGAAAATTGCAGGAAGAGGTAAAATAGCACCGTAGTCGGGCTGTTTAAGTATCCCTGCCGGATCAAAGGCCAGCCATACACCAATAGGTACAAGTCCATAAGCTATGCCTACGGGAATGAAACTTAGGAAAGTGGTCCTTTTGGCCACACTTGAATAGACACTGATGGTTAGCACTGCTACGAGGAGCACAACAAATGATTCTGGATTGAGGATCAATGCAGCTGCTGATGCTATCAATCCGAGAAATATGGCGTATTTCAGAGCCTTTTGTTTACTTAGTTGTCTGGATGGAAGAGGCCTATTTGGAAGATTTATGGAATCAATATCCACATCACAGCAGTCATTATATACATAGGAGCTCGTAATGGCTGCATAGCCTCCAATTACTGCTATGATAAATGAGGGAAGAGGAGGCAGAGAACCTGTTGCCAGATAGGAAGCCAGCAATGCACTTGCTGCTGGCAAGGCAAGGTCCATATCTGCAATTTCAGGCCTTAGTAATTCAATGAACGGATGAGTAGTCTTTGAATCTGAGATTGAAACCAATTAGATCACCGCAATGAGAACTTTTTTGAGAACTCCTACTATGTTCAAATTTATACATTAGATAATAGTTGACACCTGTTTCAATTTCTCTACGAGAGGATGCTCAAACCTTCCTGAGATCATGAAAGTGAATTCTACATCAGGATTTAGTTCAATTAGTTCAAGGACGTTTGTATATGCTTCTTCAAGGGATTCATAATCAGGATTATGAACAGATTCGGTATTGAAAGGATATATCTCAGAGAGCTCTAAGGGAAAAGCACCAAATGGTGGTCTGAATATAAGTACATGATCAAACTCTGAATCGATGCGTGTAGGTGAAGCTCTGATCAAAACTTTACCATTAAGTGAAAAACGGTCTAATTTGTGAGAGAATCTCAAAACTTCAGGACGTTTGGAGGACTCTGGCCCACAGTAGAAAAATGTGGACTTGGATGCAGGATCGTGCTGTTCTAACCAATCAGAATGCCTATACATTTGCTTCAGGGCTGAAAGCAGTCTCGGATGCGCACGACATCTTTGTTCAACGAGTTCCAGCAAGTTTCCTTCTTTAATGGATTGTTTTACATGGCGTATTTCTTGAAAAGTTACATAGAGATTATGCCGGGCTAAAAGATCCTGACAATTAGATGCTTTTTTGAGTTTTTCGGCTGTATGAGATACACATACAGGACATGAACATGGAAGATATTGAAGCTGGTCAACATGATACGTGCCTGTGGTAGTGATGTATCTCCTATCCTTAGCATAAAGGGCATAAGCTGCTGAATCGAACAGATCGCATCCAAGAGATACTGCAAGAGCGAACATCATGGGATGACCTGCGCCAAACAGATGAACGGGAGCAGAAGGGTCCAGTCCTTTTTTGGCAGCAATGATGACATCGACCAGATCTGCATAGCGGTATGTCTCCATAAGAGGTACGACCGCTCCAAATGGATACACATCAAAGCCCACTTCTGAAAGAGTACGTGCACATTGTTCACGCAGGTCAGGATAACTTGACCCTTGAACCGGGCCAGCGAGTAACATGTCACCATTGACCAGTTCTCTCGCTTCCTTAAGGCGTTGGACAGTTGTCTCAAGTTCAGCTTCTGCCTGCTCTCTTGTGACATTGGGAGGGGTCGGAATATCCAGAGGAACAATTATATCCGAGCCAATCTTCTGCTGGAACTCCACAATTTGCTCGTTGCTCACTTCTACCTCACCATACACTGATAATTGGAAGGATCCCGAATCTGTCATAATAGGACCATCGAAATCCAGCAGGGAATGCAGACCATCCTTTAGAGCTTTCTCACGCAGCTCTTCCTTGCGATAGATGATATAAGAATTGGTGATGAGCATTTGAGCCCCGAAATCTCGCATTTCTGAAGGCTTAATGGTCTGGATGTTGGGATTGATAACAGGCATAACAGTAGGAGTTTCCACTACACCATGAGCAGTGGTGAGTTTACCTATGCGTCCTGCAGCATCCTTATGTAATATCTCGAATCTGGATGTCATGAGGGGTAGATAAAAGTAAAGATATATGTATGTTGCCTCAGCAAAAACTTTGACAATAGATGAATAATTGTAGCAGAAATAAAACAGAAAGTAATCAGATAAAAAGTAGAGTATTGACTAGTAAAAAACTAGTAGTTGTAAGAATTCGTATTTGAATCATAGAGTGAGCATAGCAGCGATCCGGAGTTCCCAAAG
>CAZAMM010000085.1:0-5965 GCA_964486435.1 uncultured Methanosarcinales archaeon
GGGGAGAGCTGTGAAAAATACTATTTCTGAGGAGACATCTGCGGAAGGTCGGTTAAAGGATAAATGGCATGAAGCAAAGATACACAAAAACGCAACTAATGATCGAGGCATTAACACTTGTTATCCTACTTTCCTTATTTGCTTATGTGATAACCAATTGGGATCTGATCCCTGAGCAAATACCATCACATTTCAACTTTCAGGGCCAGATCGACAGCTGGAGCAACAAGAATATGATATTTTTCCCTGTTCTTGTCTGCCTGTTCCTTTATCTGCTATTGACAATTGCATATTTTTATCCATCTATGTGGAACATGCCTGTAAAGATCACCGAAGAGAACAGAGTACGTGCTTATCACTATACGCGTAATATGATCATAATACTCAAGCTTGAGTTTGTATCTGTATTCGCTTACATAACGTTCCAAACATCAAAAGCCGAAATGCTAAGTGAGTATTTCCTTCCTTTGTTCTTGATCTGCATATTTGGAACAATTGCTCTTCACACTATACTAATATATAAGAGTTAAAAACGGTATTTCCACTATTAGATCATCTGGTTAGGCAAATAGTTTCTATCACTATTCATTTCAATAAATGGTTCCCATAACTTTCATAAATATAGTAATACATATAAAATGTAATTAAACCATTATTTTTTCGGCATTAAAATCATACTATGTTATATAATACCATATCAAAACCTTAAAAGATACAAATGGATGCACGCTACAGAAGAATCAGAAATGTAATGATCCTGATTCTGTTCCTCAATCTGGCAGTTTCCTTTGCTAAAATAAGCTATGGTCTGCTGACAAATACGCTTAGCATGCAATCCGATGGTTATCATTCTCTGTTTGATGGTATTTCCAACATAGTTGGTCTGGTTGTTATCCAGGCTGCTTCCAAGCCTCCGGATGCAGAACATCCATATGGGCATCGCAAATTCGAAACAATGGCATCAGTTTTCATTGCAGTTCTACTTATATCTGTAGCTTTTAAGATCGTAAGCTCATCTTTTTCTAGATTCGGCAATGGGGATGTGCCTGAAGTGACCTCGATAAGTTTTGCGATAATGATAGGTACAATGGCAATAAACTACCTCATTACAACCTATGAATATAAAAAAGGCACAAAACTGCAAAGTGAGATGCTTATTGCTGACTCCATGCACACTAAAAGTGATATCTATGTTTCTCTCTCTGTTATTATTGGACTTGTTGCCATCAGGACTGGATTCCCGATAGTAGATCCTTTGATCGCCCTTGTGATCGCAGGACTGATCATACATGTGGGCTATTCAATTATCTCAAAGAATATTTCTGTTCTATTAGACCATTCACAACTTAATCCAGATGACATATGCAATGTAGCGTATTCCGTAGAAGGAGTGTTGGAATGCTCCATGATACGAACGAGAGGGGTACCCGGAAATATATTTTTAGATATGAGAATTGGAGTAAATGATGATATATCAATTATAGAATCACATACAATTGCCCATGAAGTTGAAGATAGATTAAAGCAGCAGTTCGATGGGATCCAGGACGTGGTCATCCATATAAAGCCAGTTTCATTTGAGCCTCATTCTTGAACAGAAGAGCATATGAGGGAGCTGCCATAAGATGTGGAGACATAAGAAGTTGATCATCATATAGTATATATCTTGGTACTTCGGAAAAGCAAGTGTATCCTGCTAAGGAACTTCACACTATTTTGCTGCAGGAAGTCCTCAAATAAGCTATATGCCATGGTTCATATATAGAGCAAGGTTCAATAATGGGATAACAAACTTATATATTTTTGAAGGTCATATGCAATAGTTTATAAAAAATGTGAGTTACTTTTCTCTACATAGGTGAGTTAAATGACAATTTCAACGGAAATAGATGTACATCAATATAGGAAGCCAGAATTTAAAATTGATGAGTTATTTGTCAGGAGGTGGTCTCCAAGAGCAATGTCAGGACAGTCTGTCCCGGATAAGGACCTTATGCGCTTATTCGAAGCTGCAAGATGGGCTCCAAGTGCAAGCAATGAGCAGCCGTGGCGATTCATCTATGCAAAAAAAGAAACAAAATACTGGGATGTATTCTTTGATCTGGTTGCAGAAGGCAACAAAAGATGGTGCAGGAATGCTGCAGTTCTTATGGTAATTATTTCTAAAATCAGATTTACAAAATATGATGCAGAAAATAGAACACATTCGTTCTCAGCTGGTTCAGCCTTTGAGAATTTGCAATTGCAGGCAACTAATCTTGGGTTGGTTGTTCACCCATTTGCGGGTTTTGATGAGAATAAGGCTGCTAAAGTATTAGAGGTCCCTAAAGAATATTATGTAAATATAATGGTAGCAATAGGAATGCCTGGTAAGATAGACGATCTAGAGGAAAAAGACAGGATAAGAGAATTCCCCTCTGATAGAATGAAACTCAACGAATTGATCTTTGAAGGTAAGTTCAATGAAAAGTGAGGTAACGAAAATAATCATCTTCCTCAGCTTTTTATTCTTACTTCAATACAGACGTTGAATTGATGTGGAGAATAAGAGCGCACGATACGCGTGGCAATGAGCTCAATACCAAAGCCATTCCTGGATGCCGCAGCTTCTATATGAGCCAGGGAAGTGGAATACAGGTCGGATTCGGGGGTGATGTCGTAGTAATGGATCACAGTTCCCGTCTTTGCAACAACCATGGCCGCATCCAGGAATTCCTGAGCAGTATGGGGCAGGTTCATAACGATATGGTCCGCTATCCCTGCATATTTCCGGACCTCCTCCCTGGCATCTCCTTCGAGAGCCTCCACATTGCTGACCGCATTAAGAGTTATGTTATGCCTGAGGAACTTAACAGCTTCGGGATTCTTGTCAATGGCTACCATACGGCATGAAGGCCGGTTCTTCGCGATAAGAATGCTGAAAGGCCCCACACCTGCGAACATATCAATGATCACCTCGCCATCCTTGACCTGTTCCAGTATCCTGGAACGTTCCGTGGCAAGCCGGGGAGTGAAATATGCTTTCTCCATGTCAACAGCATACCTGCAACCATATTCTTTGTGGACCGTCTGTGTAGTGTTCTCGCCTTTAATGAATACGAATCTGCGGGTGCGGAACTCTCCTTCCACAGGAGATAATGCTGCCAGCACAGTTTTGATATGTGGATTGACTTGTAGCAATGCTTTTGCTGTCATTTCCATATCCTTATCCTCAGATTCCAGAAGGGCTATACTGCCTATTACTTCGTACCTGGGTGTGTATCCAAGAATGTGTTTAAGAGTAGCTGGCTTTTCATGTACTTTGAACTCATGCTCCGTTATCTGTGCACCTTCCAGTGGCACATCACTGAGGTTTGCAGCAGGAATAAGAGGAATATATATGTAGGATGCATCTGAAACAATACGTACTGAAGTATCCAGTAATCCTTTTTCCATAAGGACTTTCCGGACCTTTTCACCTTTTTTCTTATCTGTCTGAATACATTGTTTTTTCATATAAGCACCCCCAGGGCAAATCCTGAGCCAAAGAAAATAAGAAATACTCCACATGAGAGAAGCACGATTTCATATGCCTTTGAAGATATTAGTTCCTTGCTCTTGCTAAAAGATGCAGATACAATACTAAACCAGCTCAGATCCGCTATCCAGTGTCCTAATACAAATAATCCGGCAGCCAGGGGGCTTATTTCAAGACCTTTGAGTACAAGCGCACTGCCTGCTGCAAACCACCATACCCAGAAATAGGGATTGGATACTGAAGTAATAAATCCTGCTGCCACAGGATTGGAAGAGAGGCGACCCGGTTCACTACCTCGTGATAACACTTCCCTGTGTGCATCCTTTATGGTCATTATTCCAAAAAGAACCAGCACTGCACCTCCGATAAGTGAGATTGCAGATATTTCCCTCTCTCCTGTAATAGAGGGCATGCCAAGAACAATAAGAATACATATCACAAGTTCCAGTAGTGCATGACCCAGTACCACCTTTGGCCCGGAGGTCCAGCCAGTCTTCATGGAACTGTCTATAGTAGCAAATAACATTGGTCCCGGTACAAGTGCTCCAGAAAGGCCTACTGCAAAACCTATGGTAAGCATCTCAATTTCGAACATTGTCCACTTTACCTATGTGCTTTAGCACAAAAAGAGAAAGAAAGGTAAAAACCTTTCTACAGGCATGTGGTCTTAGAGAATTATCTCTATATCCAGCTCTTCGGCCAGTTCCTTGTACCTGTTGCGTATAGTGACCTCGGTAACTCCTGCTACATCTGCAACTTCTCTCTGGGTTCTTCTCTCACCGCAAAGGATAGATGCGATATAGATAGCAGCTGCAGCCACACCAGTTGGCCCACGCCCACTGGTAAGCTCTTTTTCAGAGGCCTGACGCAGGATCTCCACACCTTTGGACTGTACCTCACCTTTAAGGTTGAGTCCTGAACAGAACCTTGGTACATAGTCTATGGGTGAGGTGGGCATCAGTTTCAGGGAGAGTTCTCTGGAAATGAACCTGTAGGTCCTTCCAATCTCTTTCCTGCTTACTCTCGATACCTCTCCGATCTCATCAAGTGTTCTTGGCACGCTGCACTGGCGGCATGCTGCATATAGGGCTGCTGCAGCCACACCTTCTATACTTCTTCCACGGATAAGGTTCTTGTCAACTGCCTTTCTATACACAACAGCAGCAGTTTCGCGCACCGTTCTGGGAAGACCAAGAGCTGATGCCATTCTGTCCAGTTCTGATAAAGCAAATGCCAGGTTCCTTTCTGTGGCGTTACTGACTCTTATCCTACGCTGCCATTTCCTTAACCTGTAAAGCTGTGCCCTGTTCTTTGAGGAAATAGATTTTCCATAAGAGTCGCGGTTTCTCCAGTCGATCATTGTGGACAGACCCTTGTCATGTATGGTGTAGGTCATGGGTGCGCCCACACGAGAACGTTTCATCCTCTGGTCGTGATCGAAAGCACGCCACTCAGGTCCCTCGTCCACGAATTCTGCATCCACTACCAGACCACATTCAGAACACACAAGTTCAGCTCTTTCATAGTCCTGTACGAGATTGCGACTGCCGCATTCCGGACACTGGACCGTTGCATTCTCAACTTCTGCATTCTGTTCTTTCTCTTTACGTGCTTTGATCATGGCACGTATTTTTTCTCTTTCAGAAGTGTCTGAATACCGTACCCTTTCGACTTCAACCATTTTATTCACCTTGAAGATACTACAGACGAACTTTAAATGTGATTATGTGACTATTAATAAAAACCCGACATTAGATTTTTATATGTTCCAATCATTGGACATATAGGCGCGCGTTCAGATAATGCCGAGCTTCAATAGTATTGCCTCTCCTGTCAAGTTTCACAGTATAGTATGGATTTGCCACAGGACCAAAATAGCTGGTGACCTTGCCAATCCTCTTGACAGTTTTGTCCATCACAAAAGAATTCATACGAGGCTTTTCACCTTTGGGTGCTTTATCATCCCCTCGAATGATCAAAGTTCCATTCCCAAAAGCGTGAAGCACAGTTCCAAGTCTTTTCATATCCCTCATTAACTATATATTTCTTTTCTCTCAGGTGATAGAATGCACCTATGTTGTATAAATACTTTTCGCACTATTTAAATATAGATCTGAGATATTGTTTTTATGATGGCAGTTTATACCAGATCAGCATCTTAAATACATCTTAAATAATATTTCTAAAAATTCAACTTCATATCTATTATTGCTTGAATTTACAAAATAGTAAATCGCAATAATAGGATTTGAATAACTGTTCTTATATGCTATTACTTAAAATTACGGTATTGTTAATTAAACATAGCTAACTCTTTATTTCTATATTTCATTAAGAGGATAACAGAATACTTCAGCATTTCAAGACTCTTAGTATAACATTTTGTCTTTCGCCTCAATCTTGCCAGAAAGTGCCTCAATATGCTGTTATATCCTTCAACAGTATATG
>CAZAMM010000086.1:0-5706 GCA_964486435.1 uncultured Methanosarcinales archaeon
TGTAGTGAATATGCAGTACACATCAGGTACAACAGGTTTTCCAAAAGGTGTCATGTTGACACACAGAAATATCCTGAACAATGGACTATCTATTGGAGACAGGCAGAAGTTTACCGCTGATGACCGCTTATGCCTTCCGGTGCCTCTGTTCCACTGTTTTGGAATCGTTCTGGGAGTAATGGCCGTCCTTACCCATGGAGCAACTCTCGTAATGCTTGAACTTTATGAACCCCTGATGGTACTGGCAGCTGTGCAGAAAGAAAAATGTACTGCTTTGTATGGGGTTCCCACGATGTTTATCGCGGAATATACTCATCCGATGTTCAAGATGTTTGACCTTTCTTCCTTGCGTACGGGAATAATGGCTGGTTCAACCTGCCCTATCGATTCCATGAAAAGGGTCATAAATGACATGCACTGCAAGGAAATCACTATTGTGTATGGCCTGACGGAATCGTCTCCCGGAATTACACAGACTACAACAGATGATCCAATAGAACTGAGAGTATCTACTGTAGGAACAGTGTTCCCTCACGTGGAAGCCGCTGTGCTGGATCCGGAAACGTATGAGCCGCTTCCTCCTAACACTATAGGAGAGATATGCTGCCGCGGCTATAATGTGATGAAGGGCTACTACAAAATGCCTGAAGAAACAAAGAAAGCTATCGATGATAACGGCTGGCTGCACAGCGGTGATCTGGGAACATGTGATGAAAATGGTTACTATCGTATCACAGGCCGTATAAAGGACATGATCATCCGTGGTGGGGAGAACATCTATCCAAGAGAGATAGAGGAATTTCTGTATACCGCAGATGGCGTAAAGGATGCACAGGTAGTGGGCATCCCTGACAAAAAATACGGAGAGATAGTAGGTGCTTTTGTCATGCTGAACGACGGAGTTCAGCTTACAGAAGAGGATATACAGGACTACGCCCGCACAAAGATAGCCAGGTATAAAGTTCCAAAGCACATATTCTTTGTTAAGGAATATCCGCTTACAGCAAGTGGCAAGGTCCAGAAGTTTAAGTTAAGGGAACTTGCATTACAACTGCTGGAAAATAAAAAAGGTGAAGAGGCCTAAGCCTCTTTTACATATTTTATCTTTTTTCCCTCTTTAAGTGGGACACTAAAGCAAAGCCTAAGACCACAGAAAAGATTCCAAATCCTGGGATCCCTTTACTTGGAGATTCTTCCTCAGTATCTTCTTCGATGGGTAAGATCTGGGAATAGTCCGCCTCTAGCGTCATGACAATGCCTGTAAAGGCCGGATCACTGCTGTAGTAATTATAGAGACCTCCAATAAGTTCAGATGTGGTTGCATTTTCGGCAGGTACATTGGATACCATCAGATCTATCATTGCCTTGCTATCAGTGCCTCTTGCCTCGCCCATTTTTGGAGCCAAAGCATCTATTACATCACTGGTGGAAGATAGCTGCTTCTCAGCATCATAGGCAAGGAACACAAAAAGGTCAACATTATCCGAAAAGCCGGCGAGCTCTGTCATATCATAGGATGCAGGCACATCCACTGCCAGAGGAATAATATCAGTTGTTATTTTCCTTACTTCTTCAAGGAGCAGCATATTATCCTGGCATGCCTGCGCTGTGTCCTCGCTGCAGGGGTCTAGCGTAATATCTATACCATCAAAATCAGCCAAAGATTTAGTATTATAATCCAATATAGCGTTCACTGCAGATAGGATCTGATCTTTTCCTGATGTTGCATTGACTCCTTCTGGAATGAAAAGCATAGCATACACCTTTATGCCATTTTCATGTGCATTCTTGATGAACCTTTCAGATTTCCAGATAGAATCTTCTGTAGTCTTCAGGAAAACCATATTTACACCTGTTGCATTGAAACGGCTGAGGATATTATCATCATAGTCCTCCACATCAAAATACCTTAAAGACAGCACTTTCCCTTCAGGAAGGACCAATTCAGGAACCTCTGGCTCTTCAACAATTTCTTCAGCAGGCTGTTCTTCAGTTTGCATCGCTGAGAAACTTATGGTTGGTTCCTGTGAAGTATATTTGCGGACGAAAAGATGATCAATGGACATAGAACCAGTATTAGGAGAGCCATCCACATAAGTATTGGATTTAAGGAACACTTTCATATTGGCCCCTGGAACATAAGGTTTCTCCTCAGTGGAAACTACATCCATTCTTGGATCCCTTACTCCATTCTTGAACCAGGATACTTTGTTGACCTCATCTCCTTCCTGATACCAGGCAGTTTCCGAGGTGTACCAGATATCATGCTCTATATTAACATCTGAAAGGTCCCATGGATTATATCTGAGGTTGTCTTTATCACTCTTCATAGTCCATGTGACAAAAGCTTCATTATTCAGCTCTGTCTGCATCAGTACCCAGCTCCTGGTTTCACTGCGGGCATCTACAAAACCTTGCTGCAGGATAGGACCTCTGGTATCTTCACCAGTAGTTACCTTCTTTCTTTTAACGACAAGACTTGAATTTATCGGGAAGTCTTGCTTTGACTTGAGAACTGCAAAACCGTTCGGGTGCTTTGCAGGGACGATGAGATTGCACGCACCTGAACTGAAGCCAATTTGTCCACCACCATTGGTATTGGATTCCCATGTACCAAAGGCAAGGCGGGAATCAATGAAATCATCAAAAAGTTCAAAGGTAGAAGCTCCGTCACTAACATCCTCTGCCAGAGGATTTCCATAATATAGCTCGATATCTGATAGCCTGTTGGCCTTCAGGGAGGGAACCTTTACCCAGACAGATGCTGTAGCAGTACCAGAATCCCATTGCTCTATCCAATGGCTAAGCTGCATTCCAGCGTATTCGAACCTTATGTCTTTGCCCCGGGAATCGGCTTTTGTAAAGTCGAAGTTAGAACTGTCAAATAAGATATTCACCTGATATCCGGAAAGATCAGCACCTGAATTCTCCCGAATATACAGCGTAGAACTATAGTTCCATTCTCCTCCACCTGCTCCTGTTAAAGCATGTGCTGACCCTGCCATTAGCAGAAGAACAGTAAAGATACACAATGATTTTATGAAAGATCGTTCCATCATTTTATTCACCTTTTGAACATTGGATTTCTGCTGAACATGAAAGATAAGTAAAGAGAGCTACTAAAGACTCGCAACTCCTACTGTAAAATAAGATCATCACTTATTAAATAGGTTACTTTTTGTTCTGATATTTTATATGCTGACATCAGTTAAAATGTAAATAAAAGTATGAAGATGAAGATAAGTGTGAATATTGATTGAATACATGTGATAAGTGTTTTTTACCCACCGTTGTTTAATGCAGTTTTCTTTATGAAGCAATCATGGACTTAATAGACATGATCCTCGGTCAATATCTTGGTAGCTGTTTCATCACCTGATAATTTATGCACCATTACGTCCAGGGTCTTTATATCTGAAGCAAAAGGATACTGCTGGACAGTAATGTAATCTACCTCTGAAACGTTCCCATCACCATCTGCATCTATATGCACTAACAGAGAATACTCTTTTCCTTCCAACAGCTCACTTGTTGGTACTAAATACAGAAATGCTTTATTTTCCTCATTGCTGAGGGAGAGACACGTGATTTTCTGTTCAGCAACAACACTGGATGAAGGATCTGCATTGCCTAAATCTACAATTTTCACGTAGGCCGTTGCATTGAAAAAAGAAATGTTTTGTTCTGCAAAGGAGAATGTACCTATAAGTACAGCATGAGGCTGACGGTTTACACATCCTTATTCATAAGGTGAGAGCTCACTGGGTATCAGAGTGCTATGGAGTGCGCATTCATTGCCATGCTCAATGAACTCCTTTATGGCATTTTTAAGCAGAGAAGGAGACACCAATCCTACCTCTTCCCTGATGGCTTTACCTTTGCAAAAGAACTTGAACGTGGGAGCAGACAGCACACCGTATTTCATTGCAGTCATCTGGCTCTCTATACCGTTCATCCTGACAAAAGTACATGAATTCCCGAACTCAGCTGCATATTCCCTGAAATATGGCTCTATCTGCTTACAATGTGGACATCCGGGTAGATAGAACATGACAACCATGGGTCTTTCCTGGTTCTCCAGCATTTCCTCCCAGTTAGAATCATTTAGCTCGATAATATTCTCATTTTCCATAAGACCACTCTCAAGCTCTTTTTTACCGAAATGATATTAATAGGTATTCCTCGCAATGTTTCTCAGGAAAAAAATATGTACACAATACAAAATACTAAACAAATTGAAGAACATATCGATAAAATAAACAATTTACAAAATAGACAAATAAATAAATAAATAAATAAATAAATAAATAAATAAATAAATAACAAGTGAATGAATGAATAAACATAAAATCTGAAATGCTTAAAAAACAACCGCAGGTTACATTTGTAATTTTATACATATACTGCCCTAGAAATAAAGGACATATTTTTATATACAGAAAAAAGCAAAATATAAAGAAACATTGTACATATTCAAATAAATTTATATTTCTCAAAAGTATGTCCTGCAACATGAAATAGTAACTAAAGGAAACTCTTATGAAAAACAAAACAAGGCCCGGGATGCAGTATGAATTATCCCTCCTTGAAAGCTGCAGAAATGTCCTGGAGGATACTGATACAGGTACTGACATAAACATTAAATCAGAGTTCTTAACTACTTTTCTAGATACTGTTCCTTTACCTGTGTTCTATAAAGATCTTTTTGGAAAATATCTGGGCTGCAATAAGGCATTTGAACATTTTACCGGGAAGAAAAAAGAAGATATCATTGGCAGGAATGTACTTGACATATGGTCAACAGAATTTGCTGAAGAATATAGAAATATGGATATATATCTTTTTAAAAAGCCTGGTACTCAAATATATGAGTCACAGATCCGGCTGTCTGACGGATCTAAAAGAGAGGTCATATTCCATAAATCTACTTTCAGCGATGCATCGGGAAAAACAGCTGGAATTATCGGACTTATAAATGATGTTACCGAGGTCATAGAGACCATCAGATCATTGGAAGGAAGCGCGAGGAACATCAAGTCTATTCTGCATTCCTCCACTGAAGCTATAATCCTGATTAATGTTTCAGGAGTTGTCCTTTATGCCAATGAAGTTGCAGCTTATCGTCTGAAAATAGATCAAGAAACAGTCAAAGAAAAAAACGTATATGATCTTATGCCTCCTGAAGTGGCGAAAGAGTGGCGAAAACTGGCAGAAAAAGTAATTGCTGAATGCAAACCCTGCCATTATGAAGGTGAACTTGATGGGTATGCAGTGCTAACATATATTTATCCTATAATCAGTGAAGATAGAAAAGTAGAGAAGCTAGCTGTTTTTGGCGAGGTTATTACTGCAAAAAGAAGGACACAAAGAGGATTGCTTAAAGATAAAGAATTATACAGATCCCTTATAGAAACTGTCTGTGATGGTTACTTGTATGTGAATTTAGACGGAGATATCCTGGAAGCGAATGAAACATACTGTAAGATCAGCGGGTATGCACGCGAGGAACTACTCTCAATGAGTATTTCAGACCTGGAAGCAAATGAGAGCTATGAGCAAACTGTTGCTCACATCTGCAGGGTCATTGAATCAGGAAAGGACAAATTTTCAACAAAGCATCGCACCAAGAACGGTAAAATACTGGACATTGAAGTTAGCACGACTTACTCAGAAGAGCTGGAACCAGGGTTTTTCAGTTTCTTTAAG
>CAZAMM010000087.1:0-5703 GCA_964486435.1 uncultured Methanosarcinales archaeon
CTAAAAAAGGAGGATTAGTACTGCAATAGAGAGGGAATCTCAGAGGACCCTATATTTTTTAGCTCTGCAAAATACTGCCTCATATCTTATTTTTATGGGCTTTCACAGAAATACTATGATGCAATGATAGAAATGTCGTTGCATGAATGTAATGGTATCAACATTGACCACAGATGATACGTAGTCTGCCGAGAATTACTTTATTATTTTTTGTCTTAAATCTTGTCCTATCCGACAAAATAGGATGTAATCAGTACTGAAACTGTGGCAATTGAAAAGAGCATATCTGACACCTTCAGAGATATGTTATGTATCTGGATGTCCCCGTTCTGTCCATATCCCCTGCACAGCATGCTTATGTATGTTCTTTCTCCCTGTTCGTAGGCCAGTATAAAAATTGAACTGATAGTATATCCTATCTGTTCCAATGTCCACCTGCGATGGACCTTTTTGTTCCAGATGTTGAACAAACGGCACTTCTGAGCCGTATGGATACGTTTGAGCACACTCCAGAACAAGAACAGATACCTTACCATCATGGTAAGCAGCAAGGCTATCTCTTTTGGAATGCCCAGCCTTCTTGCAGCTCCCACGATATCATGCATCTTCGTTGTGGAAGAAAGCAGTATTATAGCGCTTATACATACAAAGAACTTTGCCAGCAGTGTCATGCCAAATGCCATACCTTCATATGTCATTGTAATTCCCAGTGGCAGATCAAGGGGATATTCCGTAAAAGAATCAAAAAAAGGTTGTCTTACAAAAGGTTGGATAACTATTATTCCAAGTCCGAAAGGCAACACTGCAAGTAAGCGTATGATCACATATACAGGGTTCAGCTTTGAGACAATCATCAGAGCAATAAGGTATGATTCTACCAAGGCCAAACGCATCATATTATTTTCATGTACCCTGGGCAGGCTTACTGTGAATATTATTATTAGGATTACTGCAAGAAGCTTTACACGCCCGTCAAGGCGATGCACCAGACTATCCTTATATGCTTCTTTTTCAATGTCTGTAAGAGTTATCTCCATGCAGTTGCCTTCTTTTATCCCCTGGATACGTTCAACAATCTCAGTATCTCATCTCTGGCATCCATAGGTGTGACCTTTGTTTCCACATCAAGGCCTTCGGCCCTCAGCAGTTCGAACACTCCTGCTATTCTGGGCATTCTCAGATGCACATGCTCCAGCAGTCCAGGCTGTTTGAATATCTCCCTTGCAGTGCCCTGCGCTTCTATCCTGCCATGGTGCATCAGGAAGACCCTGTCAGCAAAAAGGGGGACCATATCCACATCATGCGTTGATAGTATTATTGTGATTCCCAGGTCGCGGTTCATCTTCTCAATGACAGCCATTATGTTTTCCGCGCCCCTGGGGTCAAGTCCTGCAGTAGGTTCGTCCAGCACAATGACCTCTGGTCTCATCGCCAGGATACCGGCAATAGTAACACGTTTTTTCTGCCCGCCGCTAAGATGGTGAGGGGATCTTTCTTCCAGTCCCGCAATATTCACTAGTTCCAAAGCCTCTTTGACCCGCGCATCAACCTCTTTTTCGGACAGACCCATGTTCACAGGACCAAAGGCTACATCCTGCTCCACAGTGGGCGCAAGGATCTGGTCATCAGGATTCTGGAATACAATGCCCACTGTCTGGCGCACATTAGAGATGTTCTTTTTCGATATTTTCTCCCCATGTACCAGCACCTCACCTAAATTAGGTTTAAGGATACCATTCAGGTGTTTGAACAATGTGGATTTTCCAGCACCATTGGCTCCCAGGAACGCTACTTTTTCACCAGAGTATATTTTCAGGTTTATGTCCTTAAGTGCCTCTATCTTGCTATTCCCATAGGAATAGGACAGATCCCTAAGCTCTATGATAGGTGTAGTGGATACCATGTTGCCTTTTTTAATGTTGCCTGTATGTGACTCGTTCTGCTTTAATTATCATATTTCATAGATCGGTATAGGTCTGAGAATGTATGATCTTAGAATGTATGGTATGAGAAACGTTTATTATCTTATTACTATGAGTGTAATTGATATGCAATAATAGACTACGTATTTATATATGGTGGTGAGAAAGAAACATGGTAACTATTTTGAAATGCATGAACAGATATTGTTTTTATACAAGAGTTTCCTTAGATATGTGACATCATGCAGGATATATCCATTCGTTCAGAAAACCATCCGCAGCCTTTGATCGATTTCAGGAATATTACCGTTGCCCGTGATGGACGAAAGATTCTTGATTCTGTTTCCCTCCAGATAGATGTGGGTGAGAACGTTGCAATCATTGGTCCCAATGGCTCTGGCAAATCTTCTCTCATCAAGACGATTACCCGGGAATACCGGCCACTGTCTAATTCATCTGGTCTTGTATGCCGCATTATGGGAGAAGAAAGGTGGGATGTGTTCGATCTTCAACGTTCACTGGGTATAGTTTCAGGTGACCTGCAGCAGGAGTATACCCGGGATATTTACGGCTACGAGGCAGTGTTATCAGGTTTTTTCAGTAGTATTGGTGTTTACAGGAATCATCATGTTACCTATGAGATGAGGTGTATAGTCCAGACAGTAATGGATCTCCTGGAGATATCTCATCTTCGGGACAAAACCATTTCCCACATGTCGACAGGTGAGGCACGAAGAGTTCTTATAGCAAGATCCTTGGTACATGATCCTCTGGCACTGGTGCTGGATGAGCCTGCCAACAGTCTTGATCTGCATAGTCTTCACAGGTTCAGGGAAGTGCTACGCAGAATTGCAGTTGCAGGAAAAAGCATAATCCTTGTGACACACAATCTTCAGGACATAATTCCGGAAATAGAAAGGGTCATACTTTTCAGAGATGGCAGAACCTTCATGGATGGTCCAAAAGAAGAAGTTCTGACTTCTTCCAATCTATCCATGCTATTTGGATTGCCTGTAGAGGTACAGAAAGCAGATGGGTATTATCGTGCCTGGTGCTGAAGTCCTTTTGGAGGAAAGCTCTTGTTGATACCCATTTTTTTGCTTGTATTGTTATTGCTTTTTGTTTTTTCCTTCACAACTTCATAAAAATACATGGCTGGTAAGATCTGTGTGTTCATTTGACCTTTGCACTTCTCGGATCTTTGGTATTTCCTGCACGAAATGATCGCTTTTTCTTTTTGTTTTTCTGAATGATAATATATGATGGATCTGAAAATGTTGCTTTCTTCATCTGTTTTCAATGCATAGGCAGGGTCGTGCAGTTCCCAGAACAGCTCAAGTAGTTTTTCGTAGGAAGTTAGTTTTGGATCGAAAATAATCTGCACGGCATGTACAAGGTCTTTTCTTTCTTCTTTCACCCTTTCAAATCGGGGATACTGTACTTCATCTCCTGTATATCCTGTGGCTGTGCTAATTATTCCTCTGGCCTTGTTACGATATACTTCTTCTACTTTCCAGGGAGTTCCAAGAGCAAAGGTCGCGATCTCATATTCATCAATGGGAATATTTTTGAGCTTATTCATTTTTCCTCCCCTAGTTTTACTATTGTTTCTCAGGTTTGTAGTTCTCCTTAAGGGGTTTAAACCATTAAACAGGGTTAATAACAAAAAGTATCAATATAATTATATTTATCTTTTTTTGTCTGAAAAGTGAATTCTACTAAAAGCACTCGCAAAATACATGTTGCTTACTATATTTTTACCAGACTCGATAAAACTAAAGCACATAAAGGTAATTCAATACAAGTTTTTTTGTTTTTCAATTGTGTTTTTGTTTCAGTAAACCAACTGCAATATGAATTGTTTTTTAATTAGAAAAGCGGTCTTTAAATTATCAAAGAGTATCTTTATATATATGAATGTGCTTTCATCATCCATCCTAGTTCCTTGTCAGGACTGGGGTGTAAATCCATAGGGGAGGTACTCCATACCTCCTCACTTCCCTAAAGCAATTTGGCTGCTCTATGGCCTCCTGTTAACTGTAATCACGTCTCAGACATCGGCAACAGCTACCCTGTCAAACTCTTCCTTGATCTCATCAGAAGGTTCTTTTTCCAGCACTGTTATTGCGAGGATGACAATACATGAAAGTACAAAACCGGGTACTATCTCGTAAAGGTTGAATATTCCTCCACTGAGCTGCTTCCAGAGAATGACCATAAGGCCTCCGGAGATTAATCCTCCAAGCGCGGCGTTCCTTGTCATTCTTTTCCAGAAAAGGGAAAAAATTATGGTAGGTCCGAAGGCGGCTCCAAAGCCTGCCCACGCATAAGACACAAGATTCAATACATTATACGAAGGGATTTGCTCTTGTCCCTGAAACGATTTTCAAGATAAACTGGTATAGTAATGGCATCACCGGCTACCTGGGTATATTTACGCAGGCGTTTGGCAATGAATTTCCAGTTAAGGTATGTTCCAACACCAATCCCCGCTGCGATCCAGATGGATTCCATACCTGCAAGGTATGCATATCCGGAAAGCCCGAGTAGCAACCAGCCGCTAATGTCCGATGCCTGCGAACTGAACGCAGTGACTCAGCTGTTCAGTTTCCTTCCACCCAGGATATAGTCTGACAGATTGACTGTCCGGTTATAGTAAACGGCACCAATAGCCACCATAAACAGCAGATATAGTGCAAAAACCATCATAATGGATAATTTATCTGACACCAAATAACAACCTCTTTAAATCCTGTAATATTGCATCTAGATGAAGCCGCTAGTGTATTTAAATCATTTCTTTTGAAGCTTTAAAGTCCAAAATAGTAAAAAAATCGTTGTTTGCTGATCACTATAGCCCACAACGCTTTTTCAGAAATTACGGATAATGGACAGAATTTGAAGGTTGTACTATTTTGCAGTCATATCTTCCTAGTAATAGCAGGAGCGTACTTTTTTGTTCCAGGGATTATTCTGTGTACCTTCTTCTGATACTTCCGGTATTCATCACCGAACTGTGCCACCAGTCTTGATTCCCAGTGCAGGGATCCCAGATACAGGTATATGGTTGCTAAAAGGTATATGATGAGCAGATTGACGGTCATAAAGGGAGTAAGCCATATCATGACCAGGCCTGAGAGTAGGAAGGGATCCCTTACCCATCGGTAAATGCCCCGGATATCCAATGGACCGGCTTCAGGGGTCTGCGGGGCAGACAGCTGTGCACGTATCCTGAACCTATGAGGCGCGTGCAGCAAAGCCAGTGGTGCAACGCCTGCAGCTATCAGCTGCCCGGCGACCATCACCCAGCGCCAGGGAGATGGCACTATGTAGAGGAAAGGTCCCGGATATTTGAAAAGCAGATAAGCCAGGGGCAGCAAGGTTAACACTGCGATGAAACTGAATAACGGCATGAACAATCTGTCTGCACTGGGTCCCAAGACCTTCATTAGGTGTCGCTTGAAGGCCAGGCTTGCCATAAAGCTGTGAATAGCTGCGAATGCCACCAGACTAAGAACAACGATCACGAGGGATAAAACCAATTCGAACGCACTCCATTATTATTTGAATAACTTATATTTAGTATATTTTAGTATTTATTACCTGACATGCTATTTAAGTAAAGGAACATTATCAGATGCTTTTACCGAAAGCCACTAATATCAATATCATATTCCCTCTCTCAAAAGCTCTTTCTGAAAAATGATCCCTATGAAATATCTTGTTCAGTTCGGTATTATTCTTGTTGTATGTTTTCTGGGAGATCTCCTGCACAATGCAC
>CAZAMM010000088.1:0-5616 GCA_964486435.1 uncultured Methanosarcinales archaeon
TTAATGAAATATAGAAATAAAGAGTTAGCGATGTTTAATTAACAAGACCAAAATAAAGAAAGACAATGTTATTCCAAGCAGCATACCATTCAATGTCAGTGTTATGATTGGAATGATGTATGGAACGATGTAAGTTAATAACCTGAAGTGTTCCTTACTATATTTTGCACTTTTCCATATCGACGTTTCCTTTTCGGAACTGCCCTGTTCTTTCAGACCCGCAAGTGCCGGGTCCAGCCATTTTATACTATCTTTTATACGGGAACTGAAGGGCTGGAATAGTTTTTCCACTTTCACTGAATATGTTGCATACTTCCGGTTGTGTGAGCGCAGCTTGATTTCAGCTAAAGATATGTTTTGTATGTAAGGTAAGAATCCAGTTCCTACGGAGGTTGTCATAACTGCAAGTGAATTAAAGAGAAAGATAGACCACAGTAAGCTTACATGTTCTGCTGCAGATTCTACTTTCTTCATGGCCATGGAAGTACCAGAGGTTATAGCTGTATTCATGGAGTCTGGAGATGCGGCTGCCAGACTCAGAAAATAGAAGAGCATGCTAACTGTCCAGGAGATGGACACGGCAATTGTGAACATTTTGACCGACCATAACATCTCCTGCCGGCCAGCACGGAACGAGTTTCCTTTTTTTGCTTTCATTTTCCATCAGGTTCCAGTCAGATCTATGAACGTGCAACTTATATATTTGTTTACAATTATATTATTATATCCCGTAATATATGAGGACAAATGATGAGAATACAAACTGGAATTGAAGGCTTTGATGAACTTGTCCAAGGAGGTCTGCTCTCTGAAAGAGTTTATCTTGTGAGTGGTCCACCGGGTAGCGGTAAAACTACGTTCTGTGTACAATTCCTTGCTCATGGTGCTGCACTCGGAGAGGTAGGTCTATACGTTACCTTGCTGGAAAGTCCTCAGAATATCATTGATGATATGTCCAATTATGCGCTCAATGTCATACCACTTATAAAGATGAGGAAATTACTTTTTGCTGACCTGGGCCCCAGGATGGAATATGGATACATGGACGAACTAAATGACTCTATATCACCTCATTATGAGGTCAGCAGAACTTCCATTGAAAGTGAGGCTCCTTCTCCTGCAATGGTATTCCAGGAAATTGCTGCTTATGTGGCAGAATATGATGTAAAAAGACTTGTTTTGGATTCCGTATCTGCCATCCGCTTTACAACAAAGGATTTTTCGTTGCAGGAAAAGGAAATGACTAGATTCATTAGGAATCTTAAGAAGCTTGGGTGTACCACAATACTGATAGGAGAACTGACCGATCCGGCAGCCTATTCAACAGAACAGTTTGCAGCACATGGGGCAATCTTCATGCATAATTTCCTCTATGATAAGACTATGGTCAGAGCCATACAAATAATAAAAATGAGGGGAACGAAGCATGATTGTAACATGCGCACAGTGCAGTTTACTGATAAGGGTCTGAAGATAGAAGGATATCTTGAATGATGGATTGATCCGATGGTCAAGATCTTTAAGAAAAAGGAAAGTAAAAGAGAGCTTACTGAAACTCAGAAACAGTCCCTCATCAAGAGTTCCTACGAACTGGGTTTTGAGGTAGGTTACCATAAACATTCAGAGATCGGATGGGTAAAGGAGAGGTTCAACTCACTTTACGAGTTTGCATCTCAAGGTTATCTGGGCACTTCTGTCAAAGAAAACTATGAGGCCGGAAAATCAGAAGGTGCCAGAACAAGAGAACGTGATATGAAAGCCGGTCTTTCAAAAAGAGGGGCAGATAAGGAAAATCTCTCTCTGTCATCTGTATCGCCCCCGCAGTCCCACGGTAGTTCAGGCATCAGTAATTCCTTCAGAACAAGAGATATCTTTCAGGTAGGTTCTTCAGCTCCTTTAGAAAGGCCGCAATTGACGGACCTGCCTGAGCATACTTCCCTTACAAAAGCGGTTGAAAGACCTTCCATGCTGGACGGGTTTAAAAATCTCTCACCTAAAAAATGATTTAGTTCAAAGGGAACCGTACCCTATGAACCTTTGTTTTTCGTCCAGGTCTGTGAGTACGAACCTGTCCTGTTGTGAATAGGATATTTCCTTCATACCCGTCAGTTCAAGAATATACTCCTCTCCTGGAGAGGCTTTCTCTACTATATTCCCGTTTTTCTCTATGCTATTGACACGCATAGGGGAAGATTGCAGTCCCACAAATACATGCAACACACTTCCAGCATTGAATCCTTTTGAAAAAGGTGAGAGCTCGCAGTGTACTTTCAAGTCTTCACCGACCATTTCTTCAAGGGAAAGGACATGACCTCTGTCGATATCTTTTGACTGTATCCCCTTAAGAGCAAGTCCCACTCTCGCTCCGGCTGGGGCAGTTTTAACATCCACATCATGCATCTGTATAGACCTGATCTCCAGAGGTTTTCTGGTGGGATAAGCCGTCATTTTGTCTTTTGCATTGATAGTACCCTGGGTTACAACACCGAGCACAACACATCCGATCCCAGTGACATTGAATGATTGGTCTATTATCACCCTTGTTGGCAAAGTGGCCTTTTTCTTATCCTCCTCGTCAATGGTTTCACCCATATTGAAGATCTTTTCTTTGAGCTCTTCCATACCCTCGAAGGTTTTAGTGGAAATTTCCATATATTCCCAATGCTCAAGAACCGTGCCTTTTGTGATCTTCTGCAACTTTGCTTTCAATTCATCTGTTGCCTGCGGGTAAGTTGTATCAGATTTTGTAAGCAGCACAAGGCCATGTTTGTATCCCATGCACTCCAGGCAGACAATACATTCCCCTGCATAGGCATCCAGACCGGTGGGAGGTACGCATAGGATGGCGATATCAGAAAGGGTAAGTGAGGCTATTAGTGGCTTAACGGAATCGGGGTATCCAGTGGGGTCTATGATAGTCATTATTTTGTCGCCCTTGGCAAAATCGTACATTGTGAAGTCCGATACGTTTCCCTTCTTTCCTAATTTTGCAGCAAGTGTTGTTTTTCCACTTTGCTGGCTCCCTATTATAGTGATTTTTGTCATATTGGCACCTGATCTTTATGAGCTTACGAATGTTATCATACAAATATATCCTTTTTCATGACCACAATTGGCCTTCCCACATGGCTAGTGTCTTATCACTGGTGCTCTTGTTGACCTTTGTCATGTGCACAATGTATTCGTTACCTCTGATTTCAGGTTCACTGAACATTACATCCATTCCAAGCCTTCTCATGTACTCCTCGAACCTTGATATGGTCCCCCTGTCTTTCACTCTTATGGTGAACTCTTCGGCAATCCTCTCTCTATTCCTTACTTTTATTATGGATCCCTTCATAGGCCGCAGAATACTTTCACCCAGTTGAAGGCAACGTTTTTTAAAATCTTCCTCGCTTTCATCCCATTCTACTGACTGGAACCCTTCTCTTACTATTCTGGAGAATATGAAGTCTCTTCCACTTTCATTGTACACTTTCATGGCATGCTGCAGGTCAGAACAATTACTTTGAGAAGCAGTGTATTTTATTGGTTGCAATACCATTTTAGGATCCTTGACCACAACTCCTTCATGACCTTTTCTTCCGATATCCTGGATTATATGGCGGATCATATCAGAAGCTTCTTGGATATCGAATTCTCCAAAAAGTCTAACCTGCCTGAAGCCGTATTTTTCAGCAAGACTTCTGCGCTCATATAGCGGAAGGGGTAAGCCTGTGTTCTTATGCCTCATATCAAAAACAAATAATTCCAGAGAATCAATGCCATAAATTTCCTTGGGTACATAAGGGTTATCAGGACCTGCCATTTCTCCGTATACCACAAGTTGGGGGTTCTCAGTAAAAAAATTGAGATCTAACAGATCATTAACTTTTTCAGATGAATAAGGACACACGTGGCCGCTGCGTGTAAGTGCTACAAGTTTCCCGTTCAGCAAGATCACTCTTACATTGTATCCGTTCATTTTCTCTTCTACTGCCACCCTGGGTAGCTCCCCGAAATTGCGTTTGATGGCAGGGCCAAGAAGCATTGCTCTTTTGATCTTTGGAAATCCAAGAATAAGACTGAATCCATCTTCCTTTTGTACAAGGACACTTCCAATATCAATATGTAAAGCCTTATGTTCAAAACGGAATAGGTGTTGGTACTCGTTCCAGTTAGGTACCAACACTCTTCTTTCTATCAATTCCTGCATCCTTTGAACAGAAATGTCCAGGAAAGATGCAGCATTTTCAACATCCAGCTCTGTTTGTGGATAGTACTCCATGTTCACTGGGCCATTGAGTGTACCATATTTCTTCTGGTTATTAATCCGACGAACTCACCTTCAAGGTTCATTACCGGCAGGCCACCGATGTTCTCTTCAAGCATAATCTTTGCCACATCTGAAAGAGGTGTGTTCGTATTGACTGTTTTTACACTCCTCCTCATGATATCTGCAACTATCAGATTCTTTATCCTGGCTTCCTGCTGATTGCCTGAAACAATATCCCTGAAAGCTCTCATAGCCTTTACAATATCTTTTTCTGTGACAATTCCTACCAGTTTACCATCCTCTATGATCGGAATCCTTCCTATGTTATTATCAAGCATGAGACGCCTGATATGGCTCACACGGTCACCAGAGCTTCCTATCACAGGTTCTCTCTGCATGAACTCCCCGGCAAAGCCATTGAAGTTGTTAGTTTTCAGGAGTTCCGCCGGTGTCACCCAACCCATAACATTTTCATCCTTGCAGACAATGATAACTCCTTGGTTCTTATTGATCAGGGTGACAGCATCCTTTACCTTAACATCCGGAAAAACCTTCACGAAATTGTCAGAAACTGCTGTGGCCACATGCAGTGAAGATGCAGGCATGCTTCCTTTCTTTCTGGTACCGAGTTCTCTTGTGAGGTTTCTCATAGTAAGGATGCCAACTATCTTATCGTCGTTTTTCACAAGTATTCGACGCATTTCTTTCTTTTCCATAATATCAAGTGCGTGGGAAAGCGTGTCTGATTTACTGATAGTTGGTGGTTCTGTCATTATATCCTTTACTTCCATCTTTTTCACCTTCGGTTTGATTTGTTTTGTTCCTTCACTGCGCTATTCTTATCAAGTCCTTCCTTCGGATAACTCCAACTATCTGGCTATCCTTTTCAACAGGAAGAACCTTTGAGTTCTCCTCAACAATGAGTTTTGCAGCTTCAACCGCTGAATCATCCCATTTTACGATTGTACTGATTTCTGACATGATGTCTTCAGCAACCAGAGGCAGCTCTTTTACATATCTGTATGCTTTCTGCCCGCCCGATGTTGGGCGTCTGGTCATTTTTACATTCTTTGTGGGGAATTCTCCATCGGCATCAGCTACCATATTCAGGGCAACATTATTTACGGATACCAGCCCTACTACTTTTTCAGCATCGTCAACAACTAGAACCTCTTCTACGTTATTTTTTTCCATCTCCTCAATTGCATGATTAATGGTATGATGCCTGTGTATACGAACAGGCTCATCAGATATGATCTCATGTACTTTCTTATCGAACTTTTGTTCATCCAGTTTGGAGACATATCTCACAATATCTGTACCTGTCACTATGCCAACAAGTCCTTTTTTCATCACTGCAA
>CAZAMM010000089.1:0-5429 GCA_964486435.1 uncultured Methanosarcinales archaeon
TTAATGAAATATAGAAATAAAGAGTTAGCGATGTTTAATTAACAAGACCCTATTTATTTATTGATGGATTACTGTTTCCAGGATAAATCTTTTCCCAAAGCCTCCTCTGTCTTTGAGCTTTGAAGAGCGTATAACATCAACATGATCAAGATCGAATCCAAAATGCTCTGCCAGAGCCAAGATCACTTCTAATATATCTGCAAGTTCTTCTTCAGATGGAGACGACCTGAACTCAGTTGCCTCTTCTACGAGTTTATCCATCAGTTTTGTATTATATTCTTCCTCAGAAGCCCGGTGATATACAGGTTTTCTGCCACTCTGCCTGATAATGTTAGGGATCTTATCCCTTACGAGTTTTCCATTTCTGTCATCTGAATTTACGACCATGTTCATGACCCTGCATGCTTGTACATTAAAAGATAAATAAATTATAGCGGCTTAAGTTGAACCCATATGAGAAGATCTGTTCATCGAGCTAAAAATCATCATGGCCAGTATTGAACATATAACAGCAAATACCATTGTTTGCCTGAAACCAAAGTACTGCATGATTATTCCTCCGATTATAGATCCTGCAATTTCTGCTGCAGATATGGTGGAATTCAAAATGCCTACTGAACTGGCTTTTTCAACGCTTTGCGCTATAACCTGTTTATTTGCACCAACATATAAGAACGACCATCCAAAAGCTATCAGTATCATTCCGGGAACAATGGAATAAAAATCCTGTGCCAGAGAATAGCCTGCAAAAGACAACCCAGAAGTTATAATGCCCCATTTGATGAGCCATTCGTTTCTGAATTTGTCTAACTTACGCATGATAAGGACTTGTATAGCGGGATTAACAGCATATATAAGTCCTATCCAGAAATTAGACGCACCAAGGAAAGACATGTACAAAGGTAAAATGGTCCACACGGCAATTGCACCCATGTGCCTCAGAAACATTGAAAGATATACATCAAGGTTCTTTCTGAAAACAGCCAGTGAAAAATAGCTAATTGAAACAGAAGGCTTCTGCACGTCTGTAAGTCCAAAAGCTGCAAAAAAAGCGATGGTGAAAAAAAGAGATGATATAATGAAAAGATGCTCCATGTTCCCAATGAACCCGGCAACCAGATATCCTACCATCCAGCCAAGGGAACCAAAAGAGCTAAATTTGCCGATGCTTTCCTTCTCATAATACACGCTAACAATAAGGGCAGCAGGATATACTCCTACACTGAAACCAACCATTGCCCGGATAACAGCAAGTGAGGCGGCATTATAGGCAAATATCTGCATAAAGAAAGACACTGCAGAAACAGCAAGACCTGCGAGAATTATAGGCCGAAGACGATTTATATCTGCAGCTTTCCCGAATATGAATGAGGAGAAAAAAGAAGCAGCTGCAAAAAAGGCACTGATGAGACCTACTTCAAAATATGAAGTTCCAAGGGATCTCGCAAAAACAGGTATAAAGATACCAGACATCATAAGGGAAGAATTTGCCAGAAATTGGATCAGATTTAATCTCATTGCTTATCGAGCCCTAAATATATTTCCAGAATAATGTCTAAACTATTTCTATTTATTGGAAGCCAAAGACCTCAAAAAGAACGTGCTACAAAAAAAGAATCAGCTATATATAGCAAAATTAGAAGACTAAGTTTCTTTAAAAACAGGATGTCTCTCCATTCACAGGGATATATTGTTAAAAGACGAAAAATATAAAGTGGTTGAGCTTATCTCCCAAACTGTTTTATTTTCTGATACCTGCTGCTGCAAGGATTCTCAGTATCCCTATAAGAATTTCAAATCCTGGTGTCTTCATGGAACTCTTCATAACTTCTGCTGCCTGCTGGGGTTCTGTAGCTTCTGTAGAGGTCAGTGCTTTTGTGTCATCCGTAGAAACCAATGCTTTTTCTTCAGTTGGGCCTGAAGTGGTATTATTGACTTCAGCTGTTGCAGTATCTGAACAATCTGGTACCTCAATGGTGAACTTTTTCTTTAAGGTTAGTTTCAGATCGGGACTGGCGGTGTCTTCACTGCGGATATATATATCTCCGTAAAGATCGAAATCTTTGTCCGAACTAAAGACAATGTCCTTGTTGCTTGCCATTACCAGTGCATCATCGCCGGTATTGAGCACTGTGCCGGGTCCGCTGCCTGCATAGTCCACCCCGTCCATGATACCAGGTACTGTGAAGCTTTCTACATCGAAAGTACCATAAGTATCACCGTTGTTGATCTTGATGGTATCTCCTCTTAAGAACACATAGTTCAGTACTACAAGATCACTATCCATTCCCTTGAAAGCTGAATCAACGTAACAATAAAAGATAGGATTATCATCCCCATCCTTGTATATGTAGGTCTTTTCCTGCTTTGTCCGGTCCATATGTGTAGAGATCACTTCAGTATCTACGGTTTCGCCTCTCTTCTTAAGCTCCAGATACATTTTATTTCCATCTATGTCAATCTGCTGTGCTACAAGGGACCAGCCACCCGGAAGCTGCCATTCTTCCCCGGCGAACATATTTCTCTTCTCATCACTATCCATGAGAATTCTGGATATCTCATCCGGTTTACAACCTTTGGAAAGATTGGATGTATCTACAGGCATTGCCATGTGCTGGGCACCGAAAAATCCCATGAGATAATATTTTTCCAGATCGCAGTCATCCACAATAAAAGTGTTTCCATCATCCAGATCAGCGATCTTGGTCTTCTTCATCTGTGGTTTGCTCACATAATAAAGATCTCCATAAGGTACTTTATCTCCAAGCCTCATGACAGAGGAAGAATTCCATGTGTTGTGGATATAGAACAATTCACTGGACAGGCCTGGCTTTATCTGGTACCATAAAGCTGGAAAGTTGTTCGCATCCCAGTAAAAATCTCCCGTTGATGTAGCAGGATCCTTGTTATCATATACTGCACTTCTGAACTCGTAAGTCACGTTTTCTGCACTTGCGGTGATCATGGACAAAACCAATATCATTGCAATAGTACCTACAATTTTCATCATTTTTTTCATAAAGATCTCTCCCTGAAAGAAGACTTGAGAAGATTTTCTTGCAGAATTGTTCACTATCTTTGTATAGTTCATCCGGTTAAGAGCAGGAATTATATAACTCAAAGAAACTTGTAAATATGTTCTTTAGTAAATTCCTGTTTCTATAAAAGCAACTAATGTTATCTTTTAGCTATATAATTATTATCATTAAATGTACTTAAATAACTCAATAATAAAGTATATATTATTGTTAATCATATTATTCATACTACTTTTTATAACAAATTAATGATGCATATGGAGCTGCACAAGAATAATAAACACTAGTATTAATTTAATATTGTTTATATAAAAATAATTAACTATCAAGATATTATGTGATATTAAAATATATAAAAAGACAAGAAGGATGTTAAAAATGGAAGTAAAATGTATAGGTAAGGTAAAAAGCTCATTCAACGAATCGACAAGCCCTGAAGAAATGCGCAAAGAAAGGAGCATAATTGTAGTTAACGAAGAATATGAAGATGGGCTATACAAAATAGAGGATATTGATCATCTTCAAGTGATCTTTTATTTCGACAGATCAGAAGGATATGAACTGATTGCAGAAAGACGTAAAGGGGGAGTAAGAGGAGTCTTTGCCTCTAGAACACCGGGAAGACCAAGCCCCATAGGAGTCACCGTTGTAGAGCTGGTTGAAAGAAGAGGAAGAGAATTGGAAGTCGCTGGTCTTGATGCACTGGATGGAACTCCGGTAATTGATATAAAACCATATGTGCCTGTTTTTGATGAGTCTTTATAATGACCTCATATGCTTATTTTTTGTATCAGCAATGATCAGCTATTTTTCTATAAAAAATGCAGATGAAAAATGTTGTAAGCAGATAATCAATAAATAATAGTTAATTTCTTTGTTTTAACTGCGCTTCATTTAAACTAGATATAATTGTTTATTCGGAATAGTTATTATCTTTTATGCATTTAATAGTTAATATAGCTAAAATGTTTATTACAAATTAATAAAGTATATATAATTATTAACCCTATTAGCTATGATATATTGTAAAGGAGACCTAAGATGAATAGGGGTAAAAACACACATCTTATTTTTTTATTATTGATTTTGATAATATCAATATTTGTTTCAGGCTGCATGGAGGGTTCATCAACCTCTCAGCAAGTCCAGGAAAAGGACGAAAAAGCAACAAGAACAATTACAGATGCTCTTGGTAGAAATGTAGAAATTCCAGAATCTATAGATTATGTCGTTTGCTCCGGTGTAGGTACTCTGAGATATCTTACATACCTTGAAGCACAGGATAAGATCGTAGGTGTTGAAAGAAGTGAAACAACTAATTTAGCATCCAATGCAAAGCCATATTCTCTTGCAAATCCTCAGTTCAGCACGGATTATCCTGTATTTGGAGAAACCAGAGGACAGGACGACCCTGAAAAGATACTCACTCTGGACCCTCTGCCCGAAGTTATAATAAAAACATATTCTGCAACAGGCTATGATGCAGTTGAACTCCAGAAGAAAACTGGCATCCCGGTAGTTGTTGTGAATACAGGGGATTTCGCCGATAACAGGGAAGACCTCGATGAGAGTCTCAGGATCATTGGGGAAGTCGTAGGGAAAGAAGAGCGTGCAGAAGAAGTGATTGTTTTCTTCGATGAAAGCATAGCAGACCTCAAGGAGCGCACTGCCGATATACCAGAAGAAGACAAACCCACATGTTATGTAGGTGGTATAGGGCGAGCAGGAGGACCACAGGGATTCCAGTCCACAGAACCAACATATCCGCCATTCCTCTTCACCAATGCAAAGAATGTGGCATATGGGGATGTGAATATTAATGTTGCAGATGTTGCAAAGGAGAAGATCATCGAATGGGATCCTGAGATCATCTTTGTGGACCTGAACACAATAGAATGCGGAGCAGACAGAAGCGGCCTTAGTTTATTGAAGAATGATTCATCATACAGGCAGCTCCAGGCAGTCAAGTCAGGAAACGTGTATGGAGTATTGCCTTTCAACCAGTATGCAACAAACTTTGGTTCGGTGCTTGCAGACTCATATTTTGCGGGAAAGACACTTTACCCTGACAGGTTCCAAGATGTGGATCTTGAAAAGAAGACCCTTGAAATCTATACCTTCCTTGTATGCGAGGGGGATGAGGAACTTGGAAAGGACATATATGACAAAATCATGAATGTCTATGGAATCCCTGCATTCACAAAACTTGAAATATGACATTTGAGGACTAATTTAAAACGGTGAAATGATGAATGAGCCAGACGGGAAGATCTCACGCCGTTATGAAGAGCATACTGCCAGGAAAACTACGTATATTCTGTCAGGCATTGTTCTATTATCAGTAATAACTGTGATGTCGATCTCAGCGGGAGCTGCTGATATACCCCCGAT
>CAZAMM010000090.1:0-5406 GCA_964486435.1 uncultured Methanosarcinales archaeon
AGTTTATATATAGTAAGTACCTCTACCCTGCTGACAAGTTCAGGCTGTTCCATTGCCAGAGGTCTTTTACCGGAAAGGATCAATCTGTCATTGTCATCAAGGAGGACCTGATAAGCAGAAATAGGCTGCAATGATACCTTGAACTTGCAAACTGCCCCACTGTCTTTTACACATTCTGTTTCCTCGACCATACATTCCAGCTCTAGTTCTTCTTTGAAGAACCGGTGCAAAGCATCCGTGGTAGCTACACACACTTTTTGGTTATTAATAGCAGGATAGATGTTACAAACAGGGCATCCCGGAACTGCGAAAACATAATGCATAGGCGCATATCCTACAAGTTGCATGTCTCCCAAGCCCACATCCTTGAACAAGCGCATCATAAAACCGTACAAGAGAGTGGATCTGATCGACTCGATGCTATGTGCTCGCAGGAAAAACCTGGTGTCTCTCCAGGGTACTTTTGAAATCGGGAATCTGGTACTAATTGTTTCCTGTATCTTTAACATGGTACCAAAAGCACCAAGAGAACGAGCAAAACTGCCACCGGAGGCCATGGGTGGAGGACCACCTGCCTGTGAGGTCATAAAGGGAGGCAAACCCGGTGGTATATCGCTCATATCATAAACCTCCTAAAGAAAAATATAAGAAAAAAGACCATTACATCAGCTCCCTGATCTTTGTCATACCTTCTTGTGTCAGTTTTCCCATCGTATCACAGAGTCCCTGATCCCTGAGATTCTTGAAGCTCCCGGCAAGGGTTTCTGCATCCGTTCCTATGAGGAAGGAAAGTTTCAGCATATCATTGATCCCTGTATAGAGCATGTAAAGCAGTTTCTTGTCAATGTCTGAAAGGGACTGAGACCTGGGAGGAGTGCCACACATCGGCTGCAAATAAGCTTTCAAGGTGTTCACCACTACTTCATTACCACCCAATAGTGCCACTGACGAGGCATATGAATCTGCACTGATACTGGAAGCCTGGAGATAGTCGATTATCAGCACGTTGGTTGTACCTATGGCACGCTGTGCTTTCATGCGGATCGTATTAGGTACCTCCCTACCCACCATTGTTATGTTCTTGAGTGGGATAGTGAACCAACCTTTGCCTTCAGAGAACCACAGGTTCAGATTAGTGAGATAAAGTACTCCTTTCTCCCAGTTGTCAGAGTAGAGAGAAGTCCCCATAATGACAGCTTTGAAGATATAATTAAGATCAACCTTTGCAATACCCTGCTCCTGTGCCATGTTTTACCTACATATAGTTGCTTTTAATTATGTTTACACAATATATATAATTAAACCAATAAAACCGTTTCTATTAGTTTACTGCAATGCAAACTTGTAAATCATAAAAAAGCGAATTATAAGAAAAATGAAAAAATTATTGATCTTTCAGAAAATATCTTTCTTTTCCGCATGAAGTGCATATAAAAAGAAAACCAGAAGAACTGCCTGACACTGTATATTTATGTGTCGTGTACTCACCACAACAGCATGAGGTCATCATTCTGTGATCTTTCAAGAACTTCCTGCTTTTATAGGTAGCTTGATCCTCAGCATCCATGATCACAGAAAGAGAAGAGAGTGTGGAATATCCTGCACAATTATCATCTTTTCCTGTTTTAACTTCAGCTTTGATTATGTTATCCATACCAATACTTCTGATAAGGGAATCATCTCTTGCAGGCATAACCTCAGCATGCTGAACAGCGATCGAAATAAAGTCAGGGCGGAAAATATCCTTCACAGAAGTTTCTTTCTGGCATTCCACAATTCCTCCTTTGCTCATTATGAGTTCATGAGGAATACTCTGCAATGTATAAGTTCCGGGAAGAAAAAGATAACCCGGGTAGTTACTCAGATCAACCGGACAGTTCCTGCCAGGTTCCTGGAAACCCTGGGAGAGAAAAAAAGCCCTGGCTACAGAGTTTACTGGCTTGGTCAGTATATGTCCGGAACAGGTCTTGAAGCTTAGTACGAACAATGTTTTACCGATACCTGTACGCGCGATAGATGGAGAAACCTCGATAGCCCTCAATGCATAGACAGAACGGCCATCCTTAGCCTTTTGATTCCATCTTTCTGTCATAACCCAACCCACGATGGTAACACCATCTATTCCGACAATAAGGTTCACAGATTGCCTTTTGAGCCAGCTGCGAAAGTTACCCATGTAATCGTTCATACCCAGATGTGTATTGAAATAATCAAATCTTCCAATTTTCAGCTTATCCAGCTCATATGAATATTCCAGCTGAGAGAACCTTAAGCCGCCAGCATAGTGAGCAAGTTCTATCATATAAACACCTGATCGATATGTTAAAATTCCCAGTAGTACGACAACAGGCTCTTAAGTTCATTCAGCTTGTTCCCGAATATGCGTCTGCAAGAACTCTGCCGGGAAGCCAGTAAATTCATCTGATCAACCTCATCTTTAGTATACCTGTTATCTGCTAATGCCTGGACCACAACATCTGCCAGCAAGCCAAGATCCTCATGATAACCACCTTCCAGCAACGCAATGGTTGGCCACCTGCTGCAGATACTGGAAACCACATAATAGTAACCATCAACTGTGAGATTTAACTTAGCAAGCTTGTCTTTATAGTAAGAATCAAAACCACACTCCAGAATGACCATATCCGGACCGAACTGCTCCAGCACCCTAAGACCCACCTCCTCAAAAAAAATAGAATATTCGAAGTTACCTGCCTCTTGTGGCATTTCCATGTTCAGTGTGTACCCCAAAGCAGGTATAAAACCCTTTTCCCGAATAAAGCCCTTGAAAGGATAAAAATCGGATGGGGTCTGATGCACAGAGATACATAGTACGGAGGGATCTGCTTTAAATATATCCTGAGTACCATCCGAAGCATGAGCGTCTATATTGACAATAGCGATCTTTGAGCATGACTGGACATGCTGCAGATACTTGGCAAGGATAGCAGCATTATTGAACACACAAAAACCACTGTGCATATCTGCATAATCATGATGACCGGGTGGTCTTACCAAAGCAAATGCATTGTCGCATTTTCCCTTTGCAACAGCCTTACCAGCTTCAAGCACCGACCCGACGGCCTGCAACAATACCTCAAGAGAGCCTGCACACAGGTAAGTATCATTGCCAAGCCATCCGCCACCGGTTGATGAATGTGACCGTACAAAAGAAAAATAATCCACTGTATGCACACGCAGAACGTCCATTGAGGAAGCACTGTTGGGGATCAGAACTTTGCAATTGTTTTTTTCAAATACATTGTTATCCCTGAAGTACTGCATGATCTTCTGCAACCTTGCCGGGCTTTCCGGACTTGGAAAACCTTTCAGCATATAATCATGCACCCCGTGATTAGTATTGTATATCACACCTGTGCTACGCATTCTTCCTCTTTAGCTGTCCTTGAATCCTAGCTTATCCTTAATGTAAAGTATCTTTTTTTCTGTCGTTTTAAAGATCAAATTCTGCTGATTGCGTTCATAATCCGTTGTTTTAAGCATATCTTTTACTGGGTCCGGAAGTCCAAGCAGCGAATTGATGACCACATGAGTAAGATGCCCATTGAACTTGTGATAACCACCTTCCATTACGAGCACAAAATTCCCATTCATAATAGACATGATCTGCTTCGTCATTATGTAATAACCAGCAGAAGTAAGATTCAGCTTTATGTGCCGTTCCTGATAGTAAGCATCGAACCCACAGCTGCATATTACAAAATCCGGTGAGAACCTATGCAAAAGAGGGATAACTAATTCATCAAAAGCCAAAGCATATTCTTTGTCTCCTGATCCCATGGGCATTTCCACATTGGCAGTGTAACCTAAACCAGGTCCTTCCCCTGTCTGATGACTGAAACCTCTGCGAGGATAGAAATCATGTGGATCACGATGCAAGGATACAACCATTACAGTGGGATCATTGTAGAAGATCTCCATAGTGCCATCGCCTGCATGGGCGTCCCAGTCAATGATCATTATTTTGGACAGACCTTTTTTCTTCTGCAGATAACGGGCCAGAACAGCTACGTTATTAAAAATACAGAATCCTCTGTACTTATCTATGCCTGCGTGGTGACCAGGAGGCCGTATCATCACCATTGCTGCAGCGTACTGCCCTGAGAGCACAAGCTCTCCGGCCTTTATGGCGGAGCCCGTGGCAAGTCGTGCAACTTCGAATGTATTGGATGTCATGTAGGTGCTGTCTCCAAGAAAACCACCCCCTGAGTCTGAATATGATCTGACGAAACTGATATACTCTTTCGAATGTACCAGTAAAAGGTCTTCTTCTGAAGCAGGATATGTATCGGTGACAAGATCACACCGTGCACCAAAAACACTGCTGTGTTGCAGATGATCCATAGCCCTCGTAAGACGCTCAGGTCGTTCTAGATCCTGGACATTAGTATTTTTAGGTGAATGCATGACATGAACTTCAGAATAGAGCACAGCCACTTTTGCCGTTACCCCTGTATCATCTTTTATGACCTTGTTTTTAAGTGCATTAGAAGATGATGGTTTTGTATTCCCTTCTGCCTGTTGCTCATGAACATTCTTTTCAGACTCTTTCATGGGCACAGATCGGGTTTTAAGAAGCTCTTTTGTTTTCATTTCGGATTCTATGGAATCAAAAACATCAATTGTGCTGATAATGTCCTCAATTCCCTGAGTGTGCTTGTCAATATCTCTAATGCTGGCTTTTACATTACTGTCATTACTTGGTATTTGTTTGCCTGTACCAGCAACTAATGCTTCTTTTTGCACCTTCCCATGAATAGGAAGTTCTTTTCTTTCAGCCTGGGCAGATACATTTACAGCTTTTCGCATTACGATTTTTTCCTGTACAGATGCTGTATTCACTTGCTGACCCGTGGCTGATCGCATAGCAGACTCAGAACATGTTCTATTTGCATTTGTACCCGCATGGGAAGCAGAAAGAGGAACAGTGTGAGAAACATCCTGCAGCTTCAGAGACTCAGACTCTTGCAGTTTTATTTCACAGGACTCATATGATATTTCCGCAAAACTTGTGGAGGCTAATTCGTTCAGTTTACTTTGCCATTCCTGTCCAGGATTTTGATCCTTATTCGGAAGATGTGATAGCTTCCCCTGTTGAATGATAGTGGCATCATAATGGGAAGTACTGAAATCTTTGTTGATGGCAACTGTATCTGCAGTGTTCTCAATGATCTCTTTCTCCGGTAAGGTAATGACCTCTTCCACAACAGCTCTCAGAGAAAGAGTGTCCGGATTTTCCACGTTATTTCCTGAGTTCTCATCAAAACGCAAGGCTATCAATTTGTTAAGTTTTGACATGGCGTCCTTTGTATCAGGCTCTTTTTCCGGGCCATGAGTTCCATCTTCCTGAATAATCATGCCTCCATGTAACAACATTTATTGAAC
>CAZAMM010000091.1:0-5341 GCA_964486435.1 uncultured Methanosarcinales archaeon
TATCCGGCACAAAGGATAACAGCTGCGGGAATCCCATTTTCATGCTGCCGAGCATCACCGGGATGATCATACCGCCAGATATAAGCAGGTTCTTTTTCTGCTGACTGATCTCCTCTTCCCTTTCCTTGCGCTCCCTGTCTTCCAGGGCTTTTCGGTCCGCTTCCAGGGATGCTTTGTATCCTATGCCATCCACAGCTGCTTTCATCTGCTCGGGGGAAACCAGGGAAGCATTGTATTCCACGTGGGCTTTCCCAAGGGAAACATTCACACTCACAGACTCCACGCCATTGAGCTTTTTTAGTACCTTCTCCACGTTCAGGGCACATGAAGCACATGTCATGCCTTCTATCTTAAGGTTCAGGCTGTCCCTTGCAACTTTGTATCCTATGCCTTCAATAGCATCTTCCATCCCCTTAAGACTCGCAAGTGCAGGATCATAAGAGACGTAAGCTCTTGCCATAGGCAGGTTCACAGAAGCAGAAGCTACACCCTCCAGCTTTTTGAGGGTGCGTTCGATGTTAAGGGCGCAGGCAGAGCATTGCATCCCTGATACTTTCAGGGTGATCTCTTCGATTTTACCCGGCTCGACCTTTTTTCGATCCTTATCTTCTTTTTCGTTTTCCTCAGGTATGGGCAAAGGACATGTCTGCTGCGCATCAGCGATAGAGCATTCTTCCCCGGTCTCATAACCTGCTGTCACCACTGCCTGTTTTATGGTCTCAAGGTCAGTTACTGCCGGGTCGAATTCAACTGCAGCACTTTCATCTTCCAGTTGCACCTCCACGGAACTGACCCCGGCTACTTTGGAAATTGCCTCTGTCACACGCTTGTGACAGTGCATACAGGTCATGCCATAAACTTTGAATTTGGATTTCATGTAAAATGAACTTCAGCTATCTTAGGCCACAACTTCATAACCGACATCTGTAACAGCTTTTTTGATCTTGCTGATATCAGTTGCAGCAGCATCATACTCAACAGTTGCCTGCTTCTTTGCGAGGTCAACTTTTACGCTTTTTACTCCCTTCACTGCCTTTATGGCCTTCTCCACAGTTGCCTGACAGTGTCCGCACATCATTCCATTTATGTTGATCGTTTCTTGTGCCATGATATCACCGATTTTGTATTTTCGATCTCATCAAACATTTGGCGAGCAGACTATAATATCCTTATGCAAGCGCATTAATACATTTTTTCTTGCTGCATAATGCTTAAATCACTCCTCAAGCAAAAATTCCTAAATTCCCTTCCAGATATATCCTTTTGCGAGATCCTTCACAGGAGTCAGTTGAACGCTCTGCATTCTTTTTTTAAGAGCTTGCAGATCATACACTTCTTTCAGCACTATGAAGTTGAGTACTCCTGCCTCAATATCTTATGTGGGACAGCCGTAGATACACTTCAAACAGAGGATACATTCCTCTCCGAACACAGGTTTGTTATCCAGCGTAGTAACATTGTTTGAAGTACAGTTCTTTGCACACCAGCCGCAGCCATTACAGTTATCATTTATCCGCAGATTTTTGCCAATGAATCTTGCTCAGGTTTTTTCTATTTCTCCTGTCATGGGGAAAAAGCTGTCTATTAGCTTTGGTCTGGTCCTGCGTAGAACTCCTCCCAACAGATCGTCAACAATACTCTTTAACTTCCCATGGCAGGACCAAAAGTAACCTGATAGCCAGTCCGTCATCTGTTCTCATGACCCAGTTACAAGGCATGACTATCATTTCTCATAGACCACTATGTATTTCTTTTTTCCAGCCTGCATATGGAACTTAAGCGGTATGCCGTATTTGGTGAGATTTTCCCTCCTCCGGAAACGGAAATTACCGCGACAGGAATCTGTCTGGTACTGGAAAGACTGTCTATCCACTGATCTGTGACCCGGGGAGCATTGAACGCATGCACGGGAAACAGTAATATCAATAGATATTCTTTCTCATCAGATCGAAGGTTCCCTCCTCGGATCTCGGACCTTATAACAGATTACCTGCCTCTTTTCAATTCATATTCAAAGACATCAGCAACCCTGGCCGTGCCTCGGTGCCGGAAAAATAGGCGATCCTTATTGTCTTAATCTGGAATGCAATAGTCATAGACAGCTTCCTATATTACTAATGCCAGTACTTTGATCTCAGATTGTCATTTTTCTTAATTCAACTCACTCTTATAGCCCCTTCTATAGCTTCCTTCCACGATGCGATATCTGAGCAATCAATTTCATAAAAGGCATTTTCTTTCTTATTCCCCATGAGAAGGAGTTTTTCTCGGCTCAAAAAGCTGCTGCCCTTTATCTCAGTGCCCAGTATATTTTTCAGGCTTATTTCGTCTGCACTGCCTGAAGAATAAATTTTTGCTATTCTTTTGTTAGTGAGCAATAGAAACTCATCTTTTGTTCTTTCGAACTTCAGCAAATACTCTCCACGTATGTATCCCTGCTGCAGGCATTCCAGCATCTGTGTTGCATGTTCCGGTTTTCTGGCACGCACCCTCAGCAATGTAATCTGTCTACCTCCCATAACCAAATATATTGAAGGCATTTCATTTGCCCATCCAAGCATATCCTTCACCTCGATAGAGTGAATAACCTCTCTTCTTTTGGAGAGAAAGCCTGTTATGTTTTTTATCAAAAAGATGCGCTTGTTGGTACATGTCATCAAGAACCTTTCACCTCTGAAAAATACCTCTGCTTCTCCAAGTTTTTTTTCTCCCTGTTTGAGAACAGTACCTTCAATACTCCCTATATCTTTGTTTTCAGACACGGCGCCCTGCTGTATCCTTCTATTTGGATCTGGCGGCATATAATGCTCCAGCATCTTCACAAGCATTTGCCCATCAAGCAGTTTCACATTATGCTCTGCAGCCTCTTTTTGCGCATCCCTGGTAAAACCTGAGGTAGTAGCTATGATGACACCGTCGACATTATCCCTATAGCGCAGGCTGCTGTATTCCCTTACTTCTTTGACACCCACCGGCTCTGCATATCTTTTAGCCTGCACGATCCATGTATGGGACAGACCAAAGTTCTCGATGGAGATCTTTATATCCACTCCCGCATCCCTTGACTTCTGAGTTACTTGTGATATATATCCCATCTTTGTGAATAAATGACCGAGCAACTCCTCAAACTCATAGGGTTCCAGGCCCAGCAGTCTTTCGATTGTCCAGATGTTCATGTAGTAAATCATCTAATATGTTCTAAAATATATAGGGATAGGGATATATGGTAATTTTTGCTTCACTTGTACTCATATTCGCGCTTCTGATCCCATATATAGCAGAGGTTGATAACAAGGCTATTTGCATGATAGTTACACAACCATGCAAAACTTTATGTTCTAATGTGGCATATTGGCGTTGTTAAACAAAATAAACACTACAGGATTAAGTTTTTAATCCAAAGGGACCAATCATTCAAAGTTGAGTAATATGGACGATCTGGAAGCGATCAGGAAGAAAAGACTTCAGGAACTGCAGCGTTCCCTTGAAGCGCGTCAATATCCGGCAGAGCCAGTGGTTGTGACAGATACCAGTTTTCATCAGTTCATAACACAATATCCCCTGACAGTAGTCGACTGCTGGGCACAATGGTGTGCCCCCTGTCGCATGTTATCACCCACCATTGACCAGCTTGCCTCTGAGCTGCAAGGAAAGATAGTGTTCGGTAAGCTTGACACTGATCAGAATCCCATGATTGCACAGAACCTGGGAATAACAAGCATTCCCACATTACTTATCTTCCAACAGGGCAATTTAGTTGACCGTGTTTCAGGGGTGCTGCCGAAACATCTGCTTTTGCAAAGATTAAAACCACTTATTAATTAAATTGATTATTATATAGGAGCTTGTAATATGGGTCACAAACCAAGAATTGTCGAGAGTCCTTCAGTACGTCTCATCGAACTGAAGTCCGGTTCCACTGCATATTTCATTGTAGCTTCAGTGGAAGTAGGTAACACCACTACCAAATGTATCCTCACAGCCACGAACCTTGAAGACGGGAAAACACGTCTTATAAACAAGACGGTCACCATGACCCGTGATGTGAGAGCACCTAAGCCCGGAGAGGAGATATTTGGCCGGACCCTCAGCGGTGTGGAGCTTACGCGACAATCTATTGCCGAACTTGTAAGAGATACGCTTCTCAAAGCAGTGGATGCGGCAAATCTTGACATAAAGACGGATATTCATTTCGTGGTACGTTCCACAGGTGTTGTGGCAGGTTTTGATGCACCTGAAGAGGTGGGTGAGTTCATAAAGGCACTGGCCGATGGCTGTCTCATAGCAGGTGTGCCCCCAAATCGCATGACTCCGCCAATGTCTATATTGAATATACACGAAAAGTTCCGCAAATATACTAAATTGGAAAAGGTCGTATTTGATGGAGCAGTAGCCAGTGTCACACCTCCAAAAGGAGCTACAGGTGTGGAGATCGTGGCCAATGAAATGGAAGGAGAACTTGCAACTGCAGGTATAAAGGAAGGAGCAAAATGGGTGGATGTGGACTTCCGTAACCCTTGTATTTCCATGGACTTTGGTACGACGCTGGATGGCAGGATAATAAACCAGGAACTTCCATATGCAAAGACAGTCGGGAACTTCTGCGGTTATGCAGGTGCTATTCCGGATGCTATTATTAAAGGAACAGGTAAGGTCGACATCAACAAAGGCACTGCTCTTGAAATAGCTCAGAACATTTCTCTTGGCAAAGTATCTCTCATGCTGAAAGGTAAACAGATAAAGGAATATTCAGAAAAGATCCAACAGTATATACGTATTGAGAAAGTTCCTTCAGGCTTTAAAAGATACGGGAGCGTGCCAGTGAACCCTCAGGCTGCAGAGGATATAGGTGTTGTGCTCATAGGCTGTGATGTAGGTGTTAACGGCTCAGATATGGACAAGCTCATGGCAATAGGTGCTGAGATAAATGAGAAACATGGTCTTAACTTCCTGTTCGCTGTGATCGATGACGTAATGGCCCGTGTAGTACAAAGGCTTGTAAAGGTAGCACAGGATTATGGTCTTGTATTTGAGAACACTGCTATCGGAGTCACTGGGCGCGCAGCAATAACAGGCGACAAACCAAAACTTATCTTGAAGTACCTGGAAGAGCTAGGCATCGATCACAAAATAGAGGAGCATGTTGTATTTGTAGACGATGGTCTGGCAAGAGGTGCTGCTGTTATGGCACGCTGTATGAACTCCATGGGAACTACATTCAATCCTCTTGGAGGCAGAAGAGGCGGCAAATGTATCCTTGCTCAGCGTATTAAACTCCAGTCAGGAAAATAAATAAATAAATAAATAAATAAATAAATAAATAAATAAATAAATAAATAAA
>CAZAMM010000092.1:0-5315 GCA_964486435.1 uncultured Methanosarcinales archaeon
CTTAATGAAATATAGAAATAAAGAGTTAGCGATGTTTAATTAACAAGACCAAAATCTTTTATCGCATATACAAGATGGAAACAATAGCTTCATTTATTCCGGACTACTATTAGAACAGAGAAGGTGATAACTTTGCATAAATTACTTAATTTCTTATTTATCGGATTGATGGTTCTGGGCCTGGCGGCAGTTTCCGGATGTGCAGACAAGACCGTGGAACAGGCCATAGGAGAGAAAGTAAACCAGACCAAGGAGACAGTTGGACAAAATATAAACCAGACAATAGAAAAGGCTGTCAATCAAACCAAAGACGCTGCTGGACAGGCTATCAATCAGACTGTGAGTATGGCCATCAACGAAACAAAAGAGGCTGTGGGTAGTGCTGTGAACCAGTCCATAAACCAGACAAAGGTTGCAGTAGGTGAAGGTCTTAACCAGACGGTTGCACAGGTACTAAACATGAGTATAGAGGCTGTGGGAGGGAATATGGATCAGACTCTGAACCAAACCATGAACACGACTCTGAACCAGACCATAAATGTGATATGAAGAAAGGAAAAAGGTGGGATTCTTGCCTGCAACTGCTCTCTCATCAGGAGAAATTATGTAAAATAACTTTTTACTTAATGTGCCAATTATGTGCTGATAAAGCACTTGTGTATAAAAACTGTAATATGGAACAGGCTAGATTTCTGTTATTGGTATCGAATCCTTTAAGTAGAACTCAAATAATTCCTTTCCCCATTTAAGTGCATCAGACCCTTTACAAAACAATTGACTGTAATCATAAGTGTTGTCTTTTGAGAGAAGTCTCAGCACAGAGCAATAATCGTTCTGAGCAAATGTGCCCAGATTCATGTTTTTCTGGTACAGATAAAAACTGATCCTTTCATTATTAATATATCCATTAATTCCTATCTGCTTATTTGCTTTGTATTTTTGTAACAGGTCCATGTTGATTATAATTTTGACGCGTGAATTGTTAGCAATAAAGTGGGATAGAAGTGTTGTAAAGATAGGATGTGCAAAGTTCAGGATAAATAACAGTTCCTTTGAGATCGCACAGGTTTCGATGAAGTCTTTATTCATCTCATATATGTTCACTAATTTTGGTTCTATCACTTTGCAGCCCTTTATTTCACGAAGTCTGTGCAAAAGGGGTGCAGGTACGAACCTGAGGTCATGATCTCCCCAGTAATCAATATGCACATCAAAGACCTCTAATGTGCCTAACAAAGGTACCATCTTATCAACTACGGTTTTTCCAATAGTTGTCAATTCGTAACTGTCATTATAATGAATGATCAGATAGCTATCTTCAAGCATTTTCATCTGAGGCAGCAGGGCCTGTCTGTTAGTATCCAGCGATTTGAGCAAACTTTCCATTTCCTTTGGTCCATTGTGTAATAAAAAGAGTACTGTCCTTCTCTTTTCAGACATGAACAACACGTCAAGTAATGGCTTTTTTATCTAATCACACACCTTTATTAAACAGACTCCTCGATAAAGGTTTTGTTCTTATTTATAGATAATTATGACAATTTCATAAATTCAATATAAAAAACATGTGATGTGTATTTTGATCTCCTCTGTCTTAGACAATATTCTTTACCATTGAAAAAAAACAATCAGATATTATGTGGATCTCCATTGACAGGACCATGCCTGCAGTGGCTGTAATAAGAATTTTCAGAGGAATATTGTACAGTTCAACGCCAGCAAGCAGGGTTAATAAGAGCAATATCAATAAAAAGTTCAGCAGGATGGTAATAGGTCCAAGGACTATGTTGTGGGAGACTCCTCTGTGTTTGAATATGGTCCTGTAGGGCCACCAGAGTATCCTGAACATCTTCCATCTTTTATAAGGCCTGCTTTTTGTATCAAGATCAGGACTTAAGAAGAATGTTGCAAAGAGGTAGGAACAAGAAAAAACAATTACAGTATAAGTATCCAGATATATTGAGAATATTGCAGCTTCCTGACACATTGTAAGATAAAAAATGCCAGCCAATATAGCTGCCAGTACTGTAATATTTATAGTCTCATGTGTTTTTCCGCCTGGCATGGTCTATTTACATCCTGGATATCTATATTGTGTGATAATGATGTAGCTTGTATTATATTTTATGCTGGTTTCAGTATGGGGGGCTAATATTTCCAATGAATGCACAGGCATTCTACTTACCCATAAATTTATCAGGTTGACAGCTAACTTTTAATCAAAAGCAACTTTTTAATCCATTGATACTATATGCTGTTCGATAAGCCACTTGCAGATGTAACTTTTGATGACATTCAGGAATTATCCGAGGAAAAGATAGAGGAATCGATGATCCTTGATTATAAGCAGGAACTTAATGACTACAGTATCATAAAACAGGTTACAGCATTTTCTAATACCAAAGGTGGCTATCTGGTTTACGGGGTGGCAGAAACAGGAAAAGGGGGACATCCCGAATATATCAATGGAATAGAAAGCGATATCAATAAGGAAAGGCTGGAACAGATCATTCTGGGCAATATAATACCCAGGGTCAGTGTTCAGATAAAAAAGATACTTATCCCTGGTACAAACAGGATCCTGCTAGTGGTCCACATTCCGGAAGGGCAAAGCAAACCCTATTATAATAATCAGGATAAGCGATACTACAAGCGGTATAATTTCTCAGCTACTCCCATGGACGAAAATGAAGTAGAGTGGTTATATCAGTCGCGCTTTTTTGGGATGAGCAAGCTTGAGAGGTATATTGAAGAAGCTATATACTCCAGTCAGAAAAAACTCCCTCATGAGGTGCAATTGCATGGAATTGAATCTCATGTGATCGTAACCCCGCTAAAGATCGACGGGCAGATGTTCGATCCTTCCCCAGAATTTGGTCGCGAGCTTATGGAACGATATTCTATAGGAATGAATGATTGTGGCGATTATCTTACATCTTCGATCAGACCCACAAAATTCGGTATTAAATGGGATGATCAGGATAATATCATTAATGTGAACAATAAAGTTGAGGTCCACAGGAATGGGCTGGTCCACTCAATGAAAAATTGCAGAAGTTTCATTCAGAATGATCACAGAAAAAGATTTGATGACGAGACCCTTGCTTGTAACATACTGCATACTATCAGGTTTTCATCAACTTTCTATTCAAATATTGACTATATTGGTAAAGTGAAGGTCCAGGTACAGATATTCAACTGCGCAAATTCTATTATCATGAATGGTCAAAGCGAGAATGAAAATGGGAATGAATGTGATTCTGAAGATATCCTTGTAGAAAGACAGTGGGATTCTTGGAAACTGGAAGAAGATTCCTTATTAATAGCTAAATACATCATGGATGAGATCAGCAATTATTATGGGTTATGGAACTCGAGGCTCTTCCATGAAGAAGAAGGCAACATCATGTATGGATTATGATATTCATTGGGACATTCGATAAGATCTTCTTCTGCAGTATCGGATCATTGAATTCTGCCTATGCATTATCATTATGGGTGTTAATATGAATAAGATCAGTTTGTTAAAGATGGTAACTCAGGAAAAGAAAATGAGGAATTTGGTTGCAGGCTTTATCGTCCTCTCTCTGGCAAATATAGGTACGGACCTGACCATTGCCCAGGTTCCTGTTTCAGGTGACCTTGTTAATGCTTTTCTTGATCTCATATTTGAAATAGTTCAATTAGGTATACTGGCCAAGCTGGCAAAGGACGGTTCTATATACAGAGGAAAGAATCTGTGACAATGATTCTTTATGAGATTTCTGTCATCAGTTCTAAATAAATTGTTATCTATCTGTCGATAGCAAAATCACCGGAGAACCTTTATTTTAGCAACGCTTTTACTATATATTCTGGGGAGTTATCTTCGGTAATTGATGTAGGAGCTATTAAATGACAGATGTGACAATAAATTCTAGAATCTGTGGCTATGTCCATGAAGTCAGCGGGAAGATCGATGGGAATAAAGTCTTGATAGAAATTGACACTCCTTGCAATGTTGTCAAGAACATAGCACATATGGAAGTTCCCCTTGAGGGAATACATGGAATAAAAGATAACTATGTACTTGAAAAAGCAAGCCATGCACCATGTTGTGATACCTGTCTTGTTCCTATCGGAGTTCTGCATGTGTGCAAACTGGAAGCAGGATATATTTCAAAGTCCCTTGCCAAAAATATAGGCGATATAAATATTGAGTTCAAATAGATTAACAGCACATGCCCGTATATCATAGCTGCAGAGGAAACCTTTGATAAATTGAGGCACTATCAGAGCAACTCTAATTAATTGTGCTGTACGGAGCAGAGAGCATAGATGATACCGACAGAATTTCTTGTAGTCTTTTTTGGCCTGCTTGCAGCCGTATCTTGGGGTGCGGGTGATTTTAGCGGAGGTTTTGCCTCAAAAAAGGCAAATGTCTTTATTGTTGTCCTGATAGTCCAAACGGTTGGAGTTTTCCTCCTTGCTGCTTCTGCTCATCTCACAGGAGAACAAGTACCATCATCCATTGGAATGGTCTGGGGGGTAGTTGCTGGAGTTTTTATTGGTATAGCGCTTTTGGCACTTTATCATGGCCTGTCTCAGGGTAAAATGGGTTTCATTGCTCCTATTTCCGCAGTTGTAGCCGCTTCTGTGCCGGTAGTCTATGGTGCATTCTATGAAGGCCTGCCTGCTATGTATCAGATGACAGGATTTGTGTTTGCGCTGGCAGCTGTTTGGTTAATTGCAGGCGGAAATAAAGGCATGGGAAAAATACAGCTCTACGATCTCCGGCTTCCATTAATTGCAGGAATGGGCTTTGGCTTTTTTTTCATATCCATTGATCATGTCAGTGATACGGCCGTTTTCTGGCCATTGGCCGCTGCCAGGGCCGCAGCTGTTTTGATGATCTTTGGATTCGTGCTTTTTAAAGGCTCTTTTTCTACACCTTCAAAAAGAATAATGCCCATTATAATACTGGCCGGTATTTTAGACACAGGAGGTAATACTTTCTTTGCATTGGCGTCTCAGGCGGGCAGGCTGGATATAGCGTCGATTACATCATCCCTTTATCCTGCAGGCACTGTATTGCTTGCATGGCTCATACTGAAAGAAAAAATGGCTGTAAGGCAGTGGATAGGTGTGCTTCTTGCCCTCCTTGCCATCATATTGATATCCTCATGAAGAATCATATTAAGTAAAGTATTACAATATTCTTGTTTAAGATTTTTTTTCTTTAGAGTAACACGCATATGTTTTTTTTGCGTATTGTTTGATTCTCCGTCTTTCCGCAGATGTTCTTTTATTTTTGGTAATTTTCGTACAAACCTGTA
>CAZAMM010000093.1:0-5308 GCA_964486435.1 uncultured Methanosarcinales archaeon
CCTTGACAGATATGTCAAGGTTAGATATATTGCTCAAATGAGCATTTCTACAGAGTCCATATTTCGTTTGTATATCCTATAGTCAACTAAATCTGGGACATTATATCATTTCACAGCAGGGTTGGTGGTGATATACTGAGCAAACAGACTGAAGAGTATCATGAAGAAACTCTGGATCCTAAAGACTGGAAATCTATGCGCATCCTCGGCCATAGTATCCTTGATGATGCAATGGACTATATGGAAACATTAAGGGACCGTCCTATATGGGAGCATGCACCACCGCATGTAAAAGCCCGCTTTGAAGGCCCACCTCCTGAAGACCCTGAATCTGCTGATGATGTATATCAGGAATACCTCCGGTACATACGCCCTCATCAACTGGGTAACAGCCATCCGAGGTTCTGGGGCTGGATTGCCGGGTCCGGCACCTTAATGGGGATGTTTGCAGATCTGCTAGCCTCCTCAATGGATGCCGTCAGTGGATCCTTTTCCTATCTTAGTAACAACTACGTTGAACTGCAGGTTATTGAATGGTGCAAGAAGCTTCTGGGTTATCCTTCTACTGCAAGCGGTCTTATTACAAGTGGCTGTTCAGCCTCAAACTTGATTGGTTTATCAGTTGCAAGGAACAGGATGGCAGGCTTCGATGTGCGGAGTATAGGAATGCAAAATGCACCACAGCAAATGACTATCTACTGTTCGGAAGAAGCCCATTCCTCTATCCAGAAGGCCGTTGAATTGCTTGGCTTTGGAAAAGACACAATGCGCCTGATTCCTGTCGATGAATCCATGCGAATCGACCTGGCAGCCCTGAGGGGGGCTATAATGGATGACCGCGAAAATGGCTATCTGCCAGTCTGCATTATCGGATGTGCAGGGACAACTAACACAGGTTCCATAGATGATCTCAATGCCCTTGCGGACATATGCACTGAAGAAAAATGTTGGTTCCATATTGATGGTGCCTTTGGCGCCTGGGCAGCTATCGCTCCCGGGTACAAGCATCTCGTAGCTGGAATGGAAAGGGCGGATTCCCTGGCCTTTGACCTACATAAATGGATGTACTTGCAGTATCCTATAGGCAGCATCCTGGTAAAGGATGCCGAAGAGCACCGCAGTGCTTTTTCCCTGACACCTACGTACCTTGCCCACGGCAAAGGAGAACGCGGCTTAACAGGCGTTGATGTGGATTGGCTTTCAGACTACGGGTTTGAGCTATCCCGCGGCTTTCATGCACTCAAGGCCTGGATGACAATAAAGGAGCACGGCACTGCCAAGTATGGCCGAATCATACAACAGAATATCAGGCAGGCACACTATCTTGCCCGTTTGGTAGGAGCTGCTCCGGAATTAGAGTTGGCAATGCCTGTATCATTGAACATTGTTAACTTCCGGTACATACGATCCGGTGTAGATGATTCAGCTCTGGATCATTTGAACAAGCAGATAGAGACCGAGTTGCAGGAGCAGGGGATAGCTGTTACCTCAGTTGTCAGTATCAGGAACAGGATTTATCTGCATGTGGGAATTACAAACCATCGCAGCCGATATAGCGACTTTGATAGTCTCGTGAGGGAAGTGATCAGGATTGGAAATGAACTCATTTGATATCTTCTGGACACATATCTTTTGGAGAACATGAGCAGAAAATAATCTTATTCTGTTTCTTTTGTTTAAAATTGCTAACAGTGCAGGATATGGGCAACTTATTCAAACGCATTTGGCAAAAGGCAACAGGAGATGTAATATGTCTGAAAAAGACTTTCGACCTGAACGTGAGCAGCTTGCAACACGACTTGGCTTTCTGCTTGTATCAGCAGGGTGTGCCATAGGACTTGGTAATGTCTGGCGTTTTCCTTTCATTACAGGAATGTATGGTGGCGGGGCTTTTGTTATCGTTTATCTCATATTTTTATTACTTCTTGGAATTCCGCTCCTGGTCATGGAATATTCTATTGGCAGAGCCGGAAGGCTGAATATAGCAGGTGCTATAAGGAATCTTGAGAAACCCGGAAGCAAATGGCATATATTTGGATATTTGGCTATGCTGGGGAACGTACTGATAATGATGTTCTATACCACGGTTGCCGGGTGGAGTATTGCCTACACGTACTACACACTTAACGGGAAGTTCACAGGACTCGGACCTGAAGACATTGGCGCGGCCTTTGGTGTCTTTCTGGGAAACAGTTCAGAGGTCGTATTCTGGATGGCATTGGCCGTCGTACTGGGATTTTGGGTATGCTCCATGGGGCTTCATAAGGGTGTTGAGAGGGTAAGCAAGTCATTGATGGCAGGTCTTTTCTTTATACTGATTGTTCTTGTTGTACGCTCCATTACACTGCCGGGATCAATGGAAGGGATTATTTTCTACCTACGACCGGACTTTTCCATGCTTAGCTGGGAAGCTGTCAATGCTGCCATGGGGCAGGCATTTTTCACCCTCAGTATAGGTATTGGCAGCATGGCTATTTTCGGAAGCTATATAGGAAGAGATAAACGCCTTGCAGGAGAATCGATCAATGTAGTTGCTCTTGATACGTCGGTGGCACTTCTTGCAGGTCTTATGATAATACCTGCTGCCTTTGCCTTTGGTATTGATGCTGGATCAGGTCCAGGTCTTATTTTTGTGACTTTGCCGAACATATTCAATCAAATGGTGGGAGGCCAGCTGTGGGGTGCATTGTTCTTTCTGTTCCTCTCTTTTGCCGCAATGACTACAGTGATAGCTATCTTTGAGAATATTATGGCATTCACCATTGATGAATGGGGATGGGGAAGAAAAAAGGCTGCACTCATCAACGGCATAGGAATATTCCTGCTATCCCTGCCATGTGCCCTAAGTTTTGGAACATTGAGTTGGATAGAGCCATTGGGAGCCGGGACAGGTATCCTTGATCTGGAGGATTTTATCTTCACCAACATCCTACTGCCAATTGGTGCTCTGTCCTTCGTACTGTTCTGTGTGTATAAGTTTGGCTGGGGATGGGATAAATTCATAGAGGAGGCAAATGCCGGGGATGGGATAAGTTTTCCACAGTGGATACGCCCTTATCTTGCCTATATACTGCCTTTGATAATACTTTTATTGATGGTGGAAGGCTGGATGGCAACTTTCTGAATCAAAAAACAGTTTTTCCCATGATATCCAAGAGCCCTCAGATTCTTTATATATCTCTTTTATAAAAAAGGACTTATCCGGAAACCGGAGAGGGGATTGATGCCTCCTCTCCAGTGATCTCGCTCAAATATATTCCTGAGCCAACCCACCAGTTATCATCTACAGGGAGTACATATCCGATCTTCAGCTCTTCTTTGTTCTCGTTATCGGGATTTGGCCAGATAAAGACCACATAACCTCCACCTGAATTCGCGGTCTCAGTCAATGCTCGGATAGTCTCCATACCAAATGAATCACGTTTCTCGATTAGAGTTGATCCAATTCTCTCTGGCAGATAGGGGTGGGCCAGAAGCGTGCCATTGTAATCGTAGGCATAAATGTAGTGCCCTTCTTTATCTACAAACATTCCAGAGAGATTTGAAATCTCAGCAAATGTACTGGCAGATCCTTTCTCGTGTCCATAGGCAGCACAGTCTTCAACAAGCGTTATCATCTTCGATACGACTTCTGGACGACTGGAACCAGAATTATCGATATCTGAGAAGTATATTCCCGACCCAATCCACCAGTTATCTCCAACAGGGAAGATGTAACCGATCTTCGTTTCGTAGGTATCCAATGCCTTTTCGTCTATCACTCCACCTTCTGGTGCCGGGTACATATAGGCAATGAAACCACCGCCATTAGACGCGATATATGCACCAATTTGTATCATTGGTAACCCTCGTACATCGGTCCAGTTTGATCGGTTAGTCCCGATCAATTCTGGTTGGTATGGGTGTGCAAGGAGTGTGCCGTTGTAGTCATAGGCATAGATATATTCATTGTCACGGGAAAACTCTCCGTCCTTTTTCGAAAATTCAGAAATTGCTGCCTGCTCTCCTACTGTAGTTGCATATTCTGATGCATTCTTTACAAATTCAGCCAGATCATTTGTTGTCATCTTCTGATCAGCTTCTGAGAGATAGATACCTGCACCTAACCACCAAGTTTCATCTACCTTCTGGACGTAACTCATCTTGGATTCAAGGGTCATGTTGTGGGCTGGGTTATAATAATGGTAGAAAATGAAACCTCCACCTTGCTGTGCCAAGAGGATCTCTACCTTTGTATAGTTCACTCCGTAGGGATCCTGAAGCCCTGAGAGGTCAGTTCCGATCAATTGTGGCTGATAGGGTAGTGACAGGACAGTTCCATTATAATCGAAGGCATAGATATAGAGATTGTCACGGACAAAAGTTCCGTTCAGATCGTTGAACTCCTTAATTGCAGCATCCTTCCCATTCTTATGAGCATAAGCAATTGCTTCTTCTACAAAAGATCTCAGTTCCTCTCTTACTAAGGGATCTGTTCCTTTTCTGACAATTGGTGAATCGTCCTGCGGATCGTAGATACCTGCACCTACCAGCCATCCAGAATCAATCATCATTACGTAGCTGAGCTTTTGTTTGACGGTGAAATTATCTGCAGGGTCTGCATAGAGGTATCGGATGAAACCTCCACCTGACTGGGCGGTGGCTATTGCATCCTGGATGTATGCAGTGCCATTCGTGTCCGTGATGTCCCATCGGTTTATCCCGAGAACCTCAGGTTGGAATGGAAGGGCCAGTGTGTTGCCTGCGGAATCGTAGGCAAAGATATAGAGTTCACCGTCAACGAACTGACCGGTCTGATTGTTGAACTCACGAAGAGCGGCTCCCTGTCCGTGTACATGCGCATATTCGAAAGCATTCTCGACGAATGCCACGAGTTCTTCAGGAGATACAGTGGAACTGGTAGCTGATTGGTTCTGGGGAAGAGTAGTACCTTTGTCCGTACAGCCAGCACCAAGAAAGGCTATTATTAAGAGTGTGATAATAAAGATCGTATTAGTTCTCATATTTAAGAATCACAACATGCACTTATAAAGATATAGTATGAAAGTAAACCGTGGAACACTCTTCCAGGAGATGGAAAACTCTCACAGAGGTATCATTGATATCATGTGAGAATTCATTGATCAACATAGGTTCGCTTCCTAAATTGACGTGTAAATCTCCTCATCAAAGGTGTTCCCGATGCTGCTACCTTTCAGAAGGCAACTATCAATATAGGAATGAGGGTGCAGAAAACAAAATCAACTTAAAAAAAGGGTATTGTTAATTAAACATTGCTAACTCTTTATTTCTATATTTCATTAAGAGG
>CAZAMM010000094.1:0-5264 GCA_964486435.1 uncultured Methanosarcinales archaeon
AAAGAAGGCTTTACAAGCCTTCGCTGAGTGAGGATACTACAAGGGGGCTAATAAAGTAAGTTGTTGAAAATTCATACCATTCATATAAAATATAGCTTCTGTATGTCCTACATAGAAAGTTATATCTCTCTTGGTTAGTCTTATTTTCTACTAGCATCTTCTTAGGAGGGATTTGATTGGAAGAGATCTTAAGATGTTCCCGATGTATCCTGCCAGCCAGTTTACCCAGTGTAAAACTTGATGAAAATGGTGTATGCAATTATTGTAATGGTTTTAATCGATCATTTGGTGATTGGGATACTAAAAAAGCATTTAAGAAAAAACAATTCGAGGAAATTGTTGAAAAGATAAAGAAACGCAATTCTGAATATGATTGCCTTATTCCCCTGAGCGGAGGTAAGGACAGCACCTATACACTTTATGTTTGTGATAAGATCTACAATCTTAAATGTCTGTGTATCACTTTTGACAATGGCTTTTTGTCAGACTATGCAAGAATTAACATAAAAAATGCAGTAAATTCAACAAAAGCAGATCATATCTACTACGCCATAAATCCGAAAACAATGCTGGAACTCTATAAGCATTCCATTATAAGTTGTGGTCATGTATGTGTTCCTTGCATGAGGGGGATAGGATTGGTAAGTTATTTCCCTCTTAAGGCTTTCGATATACCAATCGTAATAACAGGAAATGGGCGGAGAATTTCCTATCTCAGCGGTTTTCCAGAGATATTCCAAAGCGGTGGTCTTAATGTTTTTCAGAATGCATGTGAGGGCACTGAAACTGAGAGACGATGCTCTCCCTTATTCACGCAAGAAGCAAAAGTGGGTTACAAGTCCTACTTAAGTGCTGCACTTGATCTTATGGGCATAAAGGATAAATTTGTCCCTGCTCATATCACTCCTGGTTATGTGGGGATATATGATTATCTGGATTCTGATTATACAGAGATCCTTGAGACGATCCAGCGTGAAATGGGCTGGAGCAAAGCTGGGGATACCTTTGAACACACAGATTGTTTTCTACATGAAATTCCCTTCTATATACACACTATTAAGTTCCCGGAGGTTACAGGGTCTACTTTCTATCACAGCAATCTAATAAGATTAGGACGAATGACAAGAGAAGAGGCTCTCAAATTAGAATTGGAGAAATTAGAAAAACCTGAGGAAGTTCAGGGTCTAGATCTATTCTTGCAGCAGATTGGCATGTCCAGAGAAGAATTTATCTCACAGGTGAGGGATTGGACAAAGATCCAAAAACACCGGAAAGAAGAACCATTTTATGGGAAAATCTATCGTAAGTTCAGAAAATAGGTCTATTGAATAAGTACTCTTCATTTCTTTTTGAAATAAAGAGAAATTATATTTACAGCTGGATTAACCATAAAGGTATTTATATGGGAATATTATATTAATGCGATGTTCGTATTTGGCCATTTAGGCATCACACTGGGTATTTTCAAGCTTCTGGAGCGTAAAATTCCAGTTTTCAAAGGCCGCATTGACTATGCAGCTGTACTCCTTGGATCTATGTTACCTGACCTTATCGACAAGCCAATAGGAAGGGTAATTTTTTCAGGAACTATAGACAATGGGCGGATATTTGCGCATACTTTGCTGTTCTTCCTTGTCCTCTGTAGTTTTTCCTTCTATCTCTGGAAGAGAAAGAATGATATTAGGTACATGTTCCTCTCAGCTGCCAGTTTATGTCATCTGATAGAGGATAGTATGTGGAAAGTACCAGCAACGCTGTTCTGGCCTTTTATGGGGTGGCAGTTCCCGAGCAATCCCGGAACTTATGGTGGTATCTTTGATTATTTCCAGACACTATTCACATATGCGTATACCCCTGCTCTGGATTATGTTTTCGTCTCCGAGGTAACAGGTTTCATTGTCCTGTTGTTTTTGAGTGTCCGATACCTGCGACAGAAATATCTATTATCTGTCATATCTGGGGCTGTTAAGCCCTGAAACATGCTGTAATCTTTATATATATAAATTAAGATATTATATTGAAATCATATTTACACTAAAAGGCCAGAAGAGGATATTAATGGGAGATAATACTAGGATACATCACAGCTCAAAGCTCTATGGAAGAACTTTAGTAGGCGAAGGAACCGTTGTTATGGAAAACGTCACATTGGGCTACCCGGAACATCGTGTATTAATGGAGGTCATAAAACAAGGACTTGAGATAGAGGATTATGATTACCCGGGTACTATCATTGGTAAGGAGTCTTTCATCCGTGCAGGTACGACGATCTTCAGTAATGTGAAAACAGGAAACGGTTTCAAAACAGGTCATAATGCTATGGTACGGGAAAATACTTCAATCGGTAATAGTGTGCTTGTAGGAACCAATGTGATCATAGACGGTAATGTAAAGATAGGCAACAACGTGAGTGTTCAGGGAAACGTTTACATTCCAACTCATGTTACTATAGAAGATAATGTATTCATCGGCCCATGTGCAGTGCTTGCGAATGATAAATATCCGATCAGAGGCGAATACATAGCTGACGGACCTACACTACGTAAAGGTGTATCCATTGGTGCTAACGCCACTCTTGTTCCAGGAGTGGAGATCGGCGAAGGAGCAATGGTAGCTGCAGGGGCTCTGGTTACAAAGAACGTGCCCCCGTGGAAACTAGCCATTGGGTGTCCTGCAAAAATAATTGAACTGCCGGAGAAGCTTAAACAATTGAATAAAATATAAATATAGGTCTATTGTTCTAGTTATAGTTCTTAAAGAGGTATATGATGATAAGCATCGCAAAACCATACCTTGACGAAGCGGAGATCGAGGCCGTCACCGCCGTACTGCGTTCAGGGGTAATAGCTGAAGGGCCAAGGGTGGCCCAGTTCGAGCAGGCCTTTGCAGAATATATCGGAGTGGACCATGCAGTAGCCGTAAACTCCGGGACAGCTGCACTGCACGTAGCATTGATGGCTCATGGGATAGGCAAAGGAGATGAAGTTATAACCTCTCCCTTCAGTTTCGTGGCCACTGCCAATTCTATTGTGTACACAGGTGCAAAACCTGTTTTTGCAGACATCGAACCTGATACGTATATTATCTCTGCGGACCAGATCCATGAGATGATCAACGATCATACAAAGGCAATAATGCCTGTGCATCTTTACGGCCATGCTGCTGACATGGATGCGATCATGGAAATTGCAGAGGATAAGAACCTTGTTGTAATAGAGGACGCCTGTCAGGCCCATGGTGCAACATACAAGGATAAAAAGGTCGGTTCTTTCGGAACCGGTGCTTTCAGTTTCTATCCTACCAAGAATATGACCACCAGCGAAGGTGGTATCATCACTACTGATGATCCGGACATTGCAGCCCGTTCACGTATGCTCAGGGCCCATGGTTCCAGGCAGCGTTATCTGCATGAGATGATAGGCTATAATTTCCGTATGACCGATATTTCTGCTGCTATAGGTATCGTGCAAATGCAAAGACTGGCCGAGTTCACAGAAAAAAGAAGAAAGAATGCCAGTAAACTCTCTATGGGCCTTAAAGATACAAAGAACATCATATTGCCTGTGGAGAAAGAAAATTGCTTACATGTGTACCACCAGTATACTATCCGTACCTCTCAAAGGGATTCACTGCGTGATGCCCTCCAGGAGAAGGGTATTGGAACAGGTACATACTACCCTCTTTGCATACACCAGCAACCTTTGTACAAGGAAATGGGTTATACAGAAAGTTACCCTAACAGTGAGAAGGCAGCCGGGGAAGTCCTGTCCATACCAGTGCATCCGGCATTATCAGACACTGATATAAACACTGTCATTGCATCGATAAAGGAATGGGACCAGAGGTAAAATATGGTAAGAATAGGAGTAATTGGTGTAGGCTCTATGGGAAAGAACCATGTGAGGATCTACAGTGAGATGGAAGGCGTAGAGCTGGTTGGTATCTCTGATGTGAACCAGGCACTTGTCGAAGAGCTTGCGCAGACTTTTAAGACCACAGCTTATACAGATTATAAAAAGTTGCTGGCTCAGGGCCTGGATGCAGTGAGCATTGTGGTACCCACCAAAATGCATGCAGCAGTGACGTTGGATGCTCTGAATGCAGGAGTTAATGTCCTTGTGGAAAAACCTATTGCAGACACTCTTGAAAATGCGGATACGATGATAAGGGCTGCCAAAGAAAAAGGATTAATGCTCATGGTAGGGCATATCGAAAGGTTCAATCCGGCAGTTATAAGGCTCAAGCAGATCATCGATTCAGGTTTATTAGGAAAGATAGTATCAATGTCCACAAGGAGAGTTGGTGCCTATAATCCCAGGATAAGGGATGTAGGTGTTATTCTGGACATTGGTGTGCATGATGTTGATATTATTTCTTATCTCTATGGTAAGAAGATTGATCAGGTCTACACCATCGCAGGGGCAAACATTCATTCTTCTGAGGACCATGCATCCATACACCTACGTTTCGATCATGAATATTCCGGCCTTGTAGATGTTAACTGGCTGACTCCACACAAAGTACGCACTCTTACCGCAGTGGGTGTTGCGGGTGTTGCATATCTTGATTATCTGAAACAATCTGTTGTTCTCCATGACAAGGAATGGGTACGTGAAGCAAAAGTTGAGCCTAAAGAGCCATTGCTCAATGAACTTCAATACTTCGTACAGTGTGTAGCTAATAAAGAGGAACCACGTCCTAATGGTGAGGATGGAAAACATGCCCTTGAGGCATGCATGGCTGCTATTACATCATATCATGAAGAAAAAGTGATAGATATATAATACTAATAATGGTAGAAAAGGGATTATAATGAGCGATAAATTAATGCAGATACTTAAGGAGAAAGGACCGATAAAGAAAATAGGCGTTATCGGTATGGGATATGTAGGTATCCCTGCAGCTGCACTGTTTGCAGATGCTCCATGCTTTGATCATGTGCTGGGTTTCCAGCGAGCTTCATCTTCATCCGGATACAAGATCGATATGCTTAACAGGGGTGAAAGTCCTCTCAAAGGCGAGGAGCCAGGACTGGAAGAACTGCTGCAGAAAATAGTAAAGGCAGGCAAGTTCACCTGTACATCTGACTTTTCAAGGATTAGCGAGCTTGATGCTGTTACTTTGGCTATACAGACACCTTTTGAGGACCCAAAAAGCCTCTTGCCGGACTTTACCGCACTTATCGAAGGCATAAGGAACGTTGGTAAAAATCTCAGGAAAGGCATGCTTGTAGTACTTGAATCCACCATTACTCCGGGTACCAC
>CAZAMM010000095.1:0-5172 GCA_964486435.1 uncultured Methanosarcinales archaeon
TTAATGAAATATAGAAATAAAGAGTTAGCGATGTTTAATTAACAAGACCCTATTTTTTAATTTTTATTATTATCTCGCTGCAATTATCTTCCACACCTTTCAATGTGTCAACTGCGCCAATTACGGTACCTGCAAGGATCTCCTGCACAAAGGCGTTTATCTCGATATCCTTTCCATCAACTGTCAACTTCACTTCCATGATCAAATCCCCTTTTATTTCCTGTTAAATGGAACCCTTCTGCTTACAGCAAGCCTGAAAAGATCAGACATTTCCTCTAAGGAGGCATGCGAAACATCCACCAGATCATCGTTTACAAGCAAACAGGGCCGAAGTTTCCCATCTGCCGTTACACGCAGTCTGTTGCAGTTGGCACAGAACTCGGTATTATCTACAGGTTTGACAAATTCAACTTCAGCACCATCGATTATATATTTTTTCCTGTGATGTAACTCTCTGACCTGAACACAACCCGCCTTAAGCTCAAGTTCCTTTTCTATCTCATCCACATCTGCATGATAACAGGCAACATCTCCGAAATCCATGAGCTGAATAAGCTGCAATATCACATTCCCATGGAACTGCCTTGTAAAGGAAAGCATGTCCTCTACCTCAGATTCATTGACACCTTTAAGCAGGACCATGTTCAGTTTCACCGGGGTGAGGCCAGCATCGACTGCAGCATGAATACCTTCTATAACCTTGTCGAATATACCAACCTTACATTTGGTTATGTGCCTGTATTTCCCTTCATCCAGAGAATCAAGGCTTATATTAACTCTGTTAAGACCTGCATCCTTTAAAGAGTGTGCACGTTCCCAAAGCAGCACACCATTGGTCGTCAGGGACACATCCTTAAGAGGAGGCAACGCAAGAAGTATTTCTGCCAGATCATTACGTAATAATGGCTCCCCACCCGATATTTTGAGCCTGTTGATACCAAAACCCGCAGCAACGTGCACTATATTAGATATAGTTGCAACTGACATCTCGCCTGAGGTACCTGTGCTACCCTCGTTGTGACAATAGACACAATTCAGATTACAGCGATCGGTAATAGACATCCGCAGACTCTTTATGGTACGTCCATAATCATCCGTAAGGAATTCCTTGCTGTGTGAAAGGTTCATAATTACAGACATCCCTTTTTAGAAGTCATTGAGCGGTTTAATCAGACATAATGATATATATACGTTACACACACAGTAAAACTCATGACAAAAGCGGTACTGATAGCGGGAACGAACAGCGGTGTCGGAAAGACCACAGCCTCCATGGGGCTAATGGCTGCATTGGTCAAAAGAAAAATGCAGGTCCAGCCCTATAAGGTAGGTCCGGATTACATCGACCCTTCTTACCACACTGCTATCTGCAAAAGGGCATCCCGTAACCTTGATACATTCATGATGGAAGTGGAAGGTGTGAAAAGGGAGATTGCCTGTACTTCAGGTGGAGCTGATATCTCGGTCATCGAAGGTGTGATGGGGCTCTTTGATGGAATGAATTCCAGTGAGGTTGCGAGCTCTGCACATGTGGCTAAATCTCTGGATGTGCCTGTGATCCTCGTAGTCAATGTACATGGAATGTCCCGAAGTGCCGCAGCTATTGTAAAAGGCTATTCAGAGTTTGATCCTGACGTGGAGGTCGCGGGTGTGATCCTTAACAAGGTAGGAAGCCCAAGACATGCAAAAATGATCCGCGACTGTATCCCGGATATACCTATAGTTGGTAGTCTGCCGCGCAATAAGGATATAAGTGTACCTTCAAGACATCTGGGACTACATATGGCATTTGAATGTGAATTCGATGCCACTGAGCTTGCAGGTTTCATAGAAGAGAACGTGGATATTGATGCCATCATAGAACTGGCCAGGAAACCTGATACGGATGTCTGCGAGGAAAAAGAAATACCAGAAGCAGATGTGAAAATAGGAGTAGCGATGGATAAAGCATTCTGCTTCTATTATGCTGACATGTTTGATGAGTTCAGAAGAAATGATGCTGAAGTTGTGTTCTTCAGCCCCATGGCTGGAGAGTTACCGGAAGTTGACGGCATGTACTTTGGCGGAGGCTATCCTGAATTGTACCCATGTGAGCTTGAAGCTTCTGCCACTACAAGATCTTTAAAGAATCTGTCTGCAGATGGAATGCCCATATATGGGGAATGTGGAGGATTACAGTATCTTTCCACCTCTTATGAGATCGATGATGTCACATACAGGATGGCTGACCTTTTCCCGGCACGTACCGTGCTGACCAAGAAACTTCAGGCATTGGGATACACAGAAGGCTATGCCCACGGACCGTTCATAAAAGGACCTGTAAGAGGACATGAGTTCCATTATTCTGCCACATATTGTGATAATGACGCTAGGCTTACGTTCGAAATGAAACGCGGCAAAGGAATCAAAGATGGATGGGATGGCATTGTGGAACACAATTCTCTTGCATGTTACCAACATGCTCATCCGGTGAGCTTTCCAGTAAAGGCATTTGTAGACATGTGCAAGGAATATAAGCGCAGTTGATATATGCACATGACAACAACATCAAAGATTAAACTACACATGATTCCAAAGAGGTATACTCCATGAAAAGGTGGAAACATGATATAGGATTAGAAAGCAGAATGCTGCTTACCATGTTCTTGCTGGGGGCTGTGTATCTGGCATTCCTGGTATTCCTGGCTGCTAGTGGCGCAGATTCCATGTTCATACTCCTGTTCGCGGGAGTAATGATGTTCCTACAATATTACTATTCTGACAAGATGGTGTTGTGGACATCAGGAGCAAAAATTGCATCTGCTCAGGAGGAACCTGTACTGCATGAGATCATCACACGGCTGTGTGCCATTGCAGATATCCCTATGCCGAGAATAGCTATCATGAATACTATGATGCCTAACGCTTTTGCGACCGGCAGGAACAAAAAGAACGCAGTTGTTGCTGTCACTACAGGACTTATGCGCAGCCTCGACCGTGAAGAGCTTGAAGCTGTACTGGGACATGAACTTACCCACATCAAAAACCGGGATATGACAGTGCTGACCATAGCCAGCTTCCTTTCCACTGTTGCTTTCTTCATTGTAAGACACGCCCTGTACTTTGGTGGAGGCGGCAACAGGCGAGAAGGAAATGGAGGACTTATACTAGTGTGGATAGTGTCCTTAATTGTGTGGGCGATAAGCTTCCTCCTCATACGCGCCCTTTCGAGGTACAGGGAATTCTCTGCTGACAGAGGTGCCGCAATTATAACCGGAAAGCCATCAAAACTCGCATCCGCCCTTATGAAGATTAGCGGTACAATGCAGAGGGTGCCATCTGAGGACTTAAGGAAAGTAGAAGGCATGAATGCCTTTTTCATCATCCCTGCAATGTCCGGCTCTTCCATCATGCAGCTTCTATCTACACACCCTTCTACAGAAAAACGTTTAGCAGCACTTGAAAAGTTAGAAAGGGAGCTTGAGTTCTGATGGGATTTCTTGACACCATACTTGGAAGGAGCAAGCTTCCAAAAGCAAAAACAGAGAGATTGTTTGCCATTTCCACGGCAAGCATTACTCTTGAAACAAATCTGGGTATTAAGCCCGCCACTGTTGCAGGAATCTGTTTCAAACCCATTGAATCATCCCGCTACGAAACAGCGCGCACAGAGATAGAAGAACTCCTGCGATACAGTTGCAAGGAAACCGGAACTTTATACAGGCTCAAAAAAGATGAATACAACTTTTTATGGGCCATCCTGGAAGACCCGGATTTCGAGGACATTGTTACTAACATACATCTTGTAAGCCAGACGATGATAGATCATGGTTTCAGTGAACAGTTGTTATGTGCGATATACAAGTTCCAGGGAAAAAATACTGTGTACTGGATATACAATTTCAAGCTGGATAGTTTTTATCCGTTCGTACCTAAAGAAAATAAAGAGAGAGACAGTTCCACGGAGTTCAGGCTCAAATCCCTGATGGAAAGAGAACTGCCCATAGAAAAGAATGTAGAGAAATGGTACCCCTTGTGGGGAATACCTTTCTAAATTTACTTTAAAATTTTAGTCCTCAAAAATGCCATCGCCTGTGAACACATCCTTCGCTTCCTCTAGGGTAAGATCCCCTGGAGGAACTATGACATCTGATTCCACCAGCTCTTCGGCAGCCAGAACATGCGCATTCTCTTTTATCTTTGATATAAGGGCTGCAAGATCTTCCTTGTAAGCTTGTTCATCCCCTTTTGATACATGGATAACTATGCGATTATCTATGGCATTCAATTCATCAAAAAGACTGCTGGGTACTGTGTACTGTCCTTCTCCCATAATACGTATTATCATTTACCTGCCTCCTTTTTGAGTTTTGCAAGTTCTGCATCTACAGAGCTCTGAGAACTTAACTTTGACAGTTCCCTCTCGATCTCATCCCTGCTGCCGGTCAGATCATCCAGTGTGCCTTGTTCAATGAGCTCGTCAAGAGCTGCAGAACGTGCTTTCATCTGTTCGGTCTTGTTCTCGGCCCTCTCCATAGCAAGCCCCACATCAGCCATTTCCTCACTTATACCGGAAAATGATTCATTGATCTTGACCTGAGCTTCTGCAGAAGAATACTGTGCTTTGATGGTCTCTTTTTTTGTTCTGAAGATCTCCACTTTGGTAGACAAGCGCTTTTCTGCAGCTACGAGCTTTTGTTGCTCCTGCTCCAGATCTGCTATCTGCTGATCAAGCCCCTCAACCTGCGCCACAAGTGCTGTCTTGCGCTCAAGGGCAAGCCTTGCCAGATCTTCCCTGTCCGCCTCTATAGCATCCTTTGCCTGCTGGTCCAGCTTATCTATACTTTGCTGAAGCTTGGCTTTCTGTAATTCCAGACGTTTCTTAGAAGTGGTAACTTCAGCTACTCCTCTTTTTACGTTCTGGAGCAATTCTAACTGTTTTTCATAAGAATAGTCAAGAGTTTCCCGGGGGTCCTCCATCTTATCTGCTATCCTGTTCATCTTAGCTTTGATAACGGTACTCATACGATTGAATAAGCCCATATTCTCCCTCCTGTGGTTTCATGTGTATACATTAACCTTACTTTATGATAAGATTTTAATCATATAAAGGTTAGTGAATAATCTCATTATTGTACCGAGACCATCTAATTAGGTCCAAATACTCCCTATTCTAATTAGACAACATTTTGT
>CAZAMM010000096.1:0-5069 GCA_964486435.1 uncultured Methanosarcinales archaeon
TATAATTGCAATACCAATTTATCAGAAATTATCTGATCTGCAGAAGATGGCTACGTTATTCTTTTTGATTATAGCAGTATTAATCTATTTATATACAAGTATGGAGCCATTGCTTACTCAGAGTGCAGTGCCTGCTTTTATGTTTGGTCTTTTTGGAATAATTGCCTTAGTAATGTATGTGATTCTGCTACTAACAGCAGTCCGAATGCAATAAAAGCATCAGAAACTAAGGCATTCCTGATGCAAATATAGTAATCTCAAGCCCCTTGTATATTCACATACCTTTAGCATATTATGCTATCTACAAGGAATTATATTCGGGTCTTGTTAAATATCATTGTACTTATAATTACTATGTATCCAGTTATGAATTACTGGGGTTAATCCATAGGGGATTTAAAATCCCACAAACTTCTCAAGATGTCAGCAAAACTCTCATTCTCTCCATCATTCTCTCCATGCTGACATCTTCCATTCTTCACAAAGATGTTAGTTAACAGATTTGATGGGCTATCCTGCTTTGTTGCTTTACCGGGCTGCGTTTATGTTTCACAGTTTAATATAAGAAATATGCACCACAGGCATAATCATCTCCTCCTGTTGATCGTGCCGAATGCTCTTGCAAAGAACCCTGCGAACAATGCAGCTACCAGCCATGCCTTTGGCACCCATTTTATTTTTTTTGTCCAGTAAATGCCATCTTCTAACCCTGTTAGTGTGATGGTTGCCTGAATTGCGTTAGCCATAGCCTTCCCATACACAGTACTGGTTAAGGGATCGTGCAGCTCATAGGCCCATTTATTGATTACATTGTACAGCAGAAAGCTCCACTCAGATGTATGTGTAAAATTGGCTATAGTGGTCTGCACATTGCAGGTCATGTTACTGAGAAATAACCAGGGATCTCAGTATGGGTGCATGTCCGCCACCTGCCCGCAAGACCTGTATTAATAATTAGTTGCTGTGGACAAGAAATGCTATTAGATCATGACCCATTTTTGTCTCCCTTTTGAGCTTTTCAATTATATCGGCCTCTGGCATTCCTTCTGATTTATACTGCTTTATGTTGTCAAATACTCTCTGGGAAATCTCGTAATATTCGCTGATGTCCTTACGATGTCCCCAAACATCACCTTCCATCAGCTTTATATCCTGCATTTTCAGGTACATTATTGCAGAACTGGATACTGTCCTTACATAAGAAGTTGGAATGTGGATTGCCTTAACCTGGGGACACTTCATAATAAGGGAGAAGATGTCCGTGTTGGATGGTCTGAATGCAAGATGCACTATTTCTTCATTTGAGTTCAAAGTATTGATCTCTTCTTTGGAACTGACTACTCTTATTTTCATTATTAGAACCTCTCAGAATACAACTAGTATATATAAAAAAACTGATCAGGAAGAACTGTGTATAACATTCATGTTATATAAATATTGTTGGACTGTGAAGTCTCGTATAATAAGTTAAATACTCAGAATCAACACCATCAGAGGTATTAAACAGTCATTCTGAAATTTTAAAAGTGTGCCGCTGAGGGCACAAATGCGTCGGCCCTTCAAAAACTCCCTGGCGGGCATCTCTCCTTTTTATCAGATAACTGCTTACCATAGGTCTTTTCAGAAAACAATTCTTAACTTCACTATTTTGTGTCAATAAACCCAATTCTCATGGCTTACAGGCAACCTGTTCAATTTGTCCCGATCGAACTGCCATTTAGGCATGAACTGATCCATCAGTGCTATGAATCTGGCATTGTGTGTCGGCTCTAACAGATGTGCCATTTCATGCACAACGATGTATTCAAGACAATCCTTCGGTTTCTTTGCAAGGTCAGTGTTAAGCCGGATGCTAAATGCACAATGGTTACAGCTTCCCCACTTTGTTTTCATTCTACGCACAAAGAAACGTTCTACCTTAACACCCATCAGTGGTTCCCATTTTGCAATTAATGGAGGCACTGCTTTTTTCAGCTGCTCGCGATACCATGCATCAATAATGGCTTGCTTCTTTTTTTCATCAGTTCCAGGACGTACCTGCAGGAACATTTTGCTGTGTTTCAATTTAACAGAAGGTGCTTCATCGACTTCACTCACCTTCAGCAAGTATCGTTTCCCCCATACGTAATGGCTTTCAAGGTCCAGATACTCACGGGGAGTTTCACGCTCCTGCTCCTGAAGCTTTCTTTGCTGCTGCCTGATCCAGCCCAGCTTGGATATTGCAAAAACGCGAATCGTATCAATGTCCATTCGCATGGGTGCAGAGATCCTTACCCTTCCGGCTGGAGGATAGACGCTCAGGTGGACGTTCTTGATGTCCTTGAACACTACGTCTACTGTGATATCACCGAGCTCTATCTGAGTGGTCATCAATATTCCTTCTGTGTTTTGATGATAAGAAAGATACGTTCCACCTCGGATACATCTTTCAAGATACCGAACAGAGCCTGCTTGATAACACGTTCGCGGGGTTCCACACCACGCCAACCATCGGGAAGTACTTGTCTTACTGTTGTATCGATCTTCACTGCCAGGTTCAGCACAGGATCATGTGAGGTTGCGTATTCACTATTATTCTCTGCTATAACCTCAGTACTTGTTGTGCTAGTTTGCAGGTTATTGTAAAGGGCACGCAGTGCAGGACTTGTCTTCAGTACCTCAAGGGTATCGTCTGTATGACCAGATTCCACCTGCTTCACCAGGTCTGCTATACGTTTCAGGTATTCTTCATACTCTATGGCCTTGGCCTTTCTGGCAGCTATTATCTCATCCAGCAGAGCTGACATTTTCTCATAATAAGCCGGATCGTGCAGTTGCTCTTTTATGATCTTGCTGCGGACATTGTTCTCGATAGTCTCTGCCACAGCAGTCGTGTTTCCCTTCAGGTTGCCAAGCTGGGCTGCAATGGCTTTGTCGATACCAGTCTTTACTATCAGGTCCAGCAGAGGCATATCGTCAAAAGGAGAGATCTTTCTGGGTTCTGATGCTTCTATGTACGTGTCGATAAGATGGCGCATGTCAGCTTCATAGGCTTTCAGGTCAAGGGTTTCACCGCTGGCCCTGCGGATTATCTCCCGGATGTTCAGGTAATGCTCCAGTTGCTGTTTAATACGTGCTATTGCTGAACTGCTGTAGCCTGCAGCTTCCAGTTCGTCGGAAATATTGGCATAAGCACGAATCAGCGAAGCAGTGGCCTTGTAGAGAGCAGCACGCTGGGGTTCACGTGTTTGCAGGTCAGTGGGGATCTCTGTATTGCCACAGAAGTAGTGAATGTACTCAAGCTCGCCCTTTGGCGGTTCTACAGGTTCGCATAGCAGATCCAGAGCTTCCAGTGCATCATCAAGACGTTGCTTACCTTTTTTCAGGCGGTCCTGCATGAGCACCTGCGGGTCGGCTCCGCCGGAACTCGTATCCAGCTCAGAGGAATAGACCTGAAGGGCTCCTGTGCCTTTATCATTGACCAGGTTCTTGAACAGGTCTTTGTAGTCTACAATATAGCCGAAGTTCTTGTCCTCGCCGTCCAGCCGGTTAGTGCGACAGATCGCCTGGAACAGACCGTGGTCCTGCATGGACTTATCGATGTAAAGATAAGTGCAGGGAGGTGCATCAAAGCCTGTCAGCAGCTTGTCCACCACGATGAGCAGCTGCATGTTCGCAGGCTGTTTAACGAACAGTGTCTTGGCATGTTCTTCATAGGTCTCGGTCTTTGTCATGCCCGGATTGGATTCGATATCCCTGAGCAGTTCAGTGTATGTGTGATAGATGAACTCTTTATCAGTCTCGGTATTGGCACCTGTATCTTCTTTGGTCACGTCCTGAGATTGCGGATTGTAGGATGTCACTACAGCGCATTTGCCTTTCAATGGCGTTTTCAGGAACAGGGTGAAGTACTTGCAGGCTTCGTAGATACTGGATGCTACCAGGATGGCATTACCGCGATCACTGGACAGGCGGGGCTTTACACTGAAATCAAAGACTATGTCGTTTACTACTTTATCCATACGGGAGCGGGAACTGAGCACCATCTGCATGGTACCCCAGTGTTTCTTAAGTTCATCTTTCTGCCAGTCATTGAGACCTCTTGTCTTCGCCTCGAACCATGCATCGATCTTTGCTTCGGAACCAAGACGCTGGTCGATATCACGGGTTTCATAGACCAGGTCAAGCACCACTTTGTCCTCTACGGCTTCACTGAACTTGTAGGTGTGAATGTAACCACCGAACACTTCCAGGCTGGTCTGCTTGTCCTTCTTGAGCAGGGGAGTACCGGTAAAACCGATAAATACTGCATTTGGCATGATGGCCTTCATGGCTGTATTCAGTTTACCGCTCTGGGTACGGTGGCACTCGTCCACGAATACAAAGACCTAGCCTACGGTCTTGCTGGGCTGTGCTTTCAGGTCTCTGATGAACGCATCAAAATCATCCACGTTTTTGGGGCCGAACTTGTGGACTAAAGAACATAGAAGCCGGGGTTTGGCCTGACCTAGCAGACTCATCAGTTCCCGGCCGCTGGTGGTGCGTACAATGTCTTCTCCGGCTTCGGTGAATACTCCTTTTATCTGTTTATCCAGTTCATCACGGTCTGTTATTATAGCCACACGGGCATTGGGATTGTGCTCCAGTATCCACTTGGCCAGCAGCACCATGACTATACTTTTGCCGCTGCCCTGGGTGTGCCAGATGATACCGCCTTTGTGCTGCCGGAAATGTTCCTGTGCTGCCTTGATAGCGAAATACTGGTGCACTCTTGGCAGTTTCTTGATACCGCCATCAAAAAGCACGAAGTCATGCATGAGCTCGATGAGCCTTGCTTTGTTGCACATCCTGAGCAGGTATTTATCGAGCTTGAAGAGGCTGTCGTCCTCTTCATCTTCTTTCCACGTGAGGAAATACTTCTCCTGAGTGCCTATTGTACCGTATCTCAGACCTTCGGAATCATTGCCTGCAAAGATGAACTGCACGGTGCTGAAGAACCATGCATTGAACTCAGGCTGTTGGTTTGAAATATTTTGACGGATACCATCGCCTATGCTTATCCTGCTGTTCTTAAGTTCCAGCACGCCTAT
>CAZAMM010000097.1:0-4806 GCA_964486435.1 uncultured Methanosarcinales archaeon
GTGACCATGGTAAATGTGCTGCCTGGTAAAGAGAGGGCAGCTTACACGGAATTGCAGAAAATCGAGGGAATTAAGGACATATATCATGTTTTTGGAGAATATGACTTTGTCGTGATCGTGGATGTAGGAAATCTCAGCAGATTAAACAGCATTGTCGATGACATAAGAGAGAACGAATTTGTAACAGCTACACAGACCATAGTTGGCGCCGAACTCAAATGAATAAGGCGCATTATATTTATATAAAGTTTTTTTATACAAGAAATAGCTTGGCCGACATGCTTTACCAAGGATGATAGTACATGGAAATCCCAATTGCAGAAGAACTTGCAAAGAATCAGAAATCAATAAGTGTAGCTGAATTCTTTGAAAAGAACAGGCAGATACTTGGATTCGACTCAGCCCCCCGTAGTCTTATAACCACTATAAAAGAAGCTGTGGACAATTCCCTGGATGCCTGCGAGGAAGCTGAGATCTTGCCGGATATCCTGGTACAGGTAGAAAGATCGGACAAAGAAAGCTTAGTGATAATTGTTGAGGATAATGGGCCTGGAATAGTTAAAGCGCAAATACCAAATGTTTTTGCAAAGCTGCTTTATGGATCACGTTTCCATGCCTTGAAACAAAGCAGAGGGCAACAGGGCATAGGCATATCAGCATCTGTTCTATACTCCCAGCTAACTTCTGGTCATCCCACAAGGATCATTTCAAAGATAGGACACGGAAAACCTGCGCACTACTATGAACTGATGATCAACACCAGCACCAATGAACCAGAGATACTGAAAGAAGAAATAATTGACTGGGATCGCCATCATGGAACTCGGATCGAGCTGGAAATGGAAGCCTCTTATGTGAAAGGCAGACGTCAATCTGTCACCGAGTACCTCAGGGCAACAGCTATAGTAAATCCTCACGCGCGCATAAAACTTATAGAACCTGACAAAAATGAGATTCTGTTTGAAAGAGCCACTGACAAGATACCCATAGCTGCAAAGGAGATCCTTCCTCATCCTCATGGAATGGAACTGGGAACACTCATGAAGATGCTCCGATATACTGAAAGGCAAAAGCTCACACCTTTCCTGCGCTATTCCTTTTCAAAGATAGGCCATCTTACAGCAGAAGAGATCTGCAAGGCTTCTGGTCTGGACGGAGAAATGGATCCTCATGAAATGAACAGGGACCAGGCAAGAAAACTGCTTGACGCCTTTGGCAAAGTGAAGATCATGGCCCCCCCCACCGACTGTCTGTCCCCTATAGGCGAGCAGCTGATCTACAAAGGTCTGGAAAAGGAGTTCAATGTAGACTTTATTGCAACTACCAGCAGAACACCATCAGTATACTCCGGAAATCCTTTTTTGGTAGAAGTGGGGATTGCCTACGGAGGGAATCTGCAAAAAGAAGACCGTGTCGATATCATGCGCTTTGCTAACAGAGTACCTTTACTGTACCAGCAAGGCGGATGCGTGACCACACATGCTATAGAATCCATTAAATGGAAACAATACGGACTCAACCAGCCAGGCGGTGGACTGCCCACGGGCCCCGTTGCCATATTGATCCATGTTGCATCAACAAATGTACCTTTCACCTCTGAATCAAAGGATGCTGTAGCCGACATTCCTGAAATAAAATCGGAGATAGAGCTGGCAGTAAAGGAAGTCGGTCGTAAGCTGAACATGTATATGAACCGGCAGGAAACCCTTAAAAAACGCAGAGAGAAAGAGATCATTATCACCAAGGTGCTGCCTAAGATGGCAAGGAAGCTTGCAGAAACACTGGATAAAGAGGTACCCGATATCAATCCTGTTGTTGCAAGGATCATGGGCAACTTGCTTGTGACCAGAAAGATAAGCCGTAACTCCGATGAGAGTGCGAGGGTTTCCATACTTCTGCGGAACTTTTCAGGTAAAACTATGGATTGTATTGTGCATGAGATGGTCCCCTTCAAAATAAGAGAAACTATCCCGGAACCTAAGACCATATCCATGGGCAATGATTTCGATTACGTATGGAAGATGTCACTTACTACTGGTTCTTCAAAGGCGATAAGCTATGTTGTGGACACATTATCTGATGCAGAAGCCGCAAAGTTCCCGGAAGTAATCGTTGAAGGCCTTGAGGAAGAGCTTGTAACAGGGGCAAAGGCCATTAAGGGATTGGTTTGAATGGCAAAGGAAATATCACAGCAGAAAAAGGAACATGATGAGCTTGCGAGAAACCGTCTTTATGGTCTGACGGATGCAATATATAAGCAGTTCCTGGATGGTGAAGTGCCATCTGTGAGCCTGCCGACAAGGACAAAGAAAAATATAGAGTATAACGATGACTCAGAGGTCTGGGTCTATGGTGACCGTGAAAGCGAACGCAGCGCAAAGACCGTAAAGGGAGCTTTTCAGTTGCTTAAATCTGTGCATACTGTCGACTTCCTGATCAAGAACCACCTATCTCAGAACCGCGGCTCCACATTAAGAGAATTATATTACATTTCCGAGAACTGGGATATTGCCAAGTTCAGGGAGCAGCCTGAGAGTGACAGGCTTATAGAAGACCTGGAGATCATCACCGGATTACAAAGAGAATATTTCCACATGCGGCCTGAAGAAGATGGAGCCACAATGTTCGGACCTATTAGAATCAGGGAAGATACTAAAAGAGGAGAAAGAATGATCCACTGTCAGGAAGATATAGGAGAAAGTGGATATCAGATACCTTTCAATGTGGAGAACATAGATTTCCTTGACCATGACGCTGATTTCATAATAGCCGTCGAAACCGGTGGTATGTATGCTCGGCTTATTGAGAACGGCTTTGACGAGAAATACAATGCAATACTGGTACATCTCAAAGGCCAGCCTGCGAGGTCCACCCGACGCATCATCAAACGCATGAACGATGAGTTATCTCTGCCTGTGGTAGTGTTCACTGATGGCGATCCATGGTCATATCGTATATTCGCATCAGTAGCATACGGAGCTATAAAAAGCGCACATCTTTCCGAACATATGGCAACACCGGGAGCCATGTTCATAGGAGTTCAACCCTCAGACATTGTGGAATATGAACTATCCACTGATAAACTGACAGAAAAAGATGTCGGTGCCCTGAGAAGCGAACTCAGCGACCCCCGCTTTGCTACAGAATACTGGAAAGAGCAAATAACCCTGCAGCTTGAGATCAACAAGAAGGCTGAACAGCAAGCCTTTGCTGGTAAAGGACTGGATTTTGTGACTGACAGATATCTGCCTGAAAGGTTAACAGACCTTAAAGTCATTTGAACTTGACATAAACAGTTACAAGGAACATACTGCAATGCACGATACAGTTTCCCTTTATCTGAACAATACGATAGGAGCTCCTGCTGGATCATTTGAGTCACGTCTTGCGATCTCCCTATTGGTACTGTTATCGTCTTTTATAATTGCTACAATAGTTGATTTTCTCTTTAAGAGGGTGTTCATATATTACACATCCAAGACAAAATTGGAGTCTGATTCTCTTTTTGTAGGCGTATTAAGGAAACCAGTGTATTTGACCATCATTATCATTGGTATATTCTTCTCTTTGCACTGTACAGACCTTACCACTGCTTATGTGGCAATATTTGATGGTATAGGCCTCACCTTAATGTGTATAATCTGGATAATTACTTTAATTAAGATCAACAAGATACTCTTTGAGAAGGTATTCCCGCACCTGACACGTAAAACGGAAACTCATACCGATGATGAGTTGCTGCCTCTGTTTAAAGGAATGGTAAATGTAGCACTTGTATTCATCGGGGCCCTAGCAATACTTAGTCTGATCTGGAATATCAATGTAACACCTCTTTTTGCATCTGCTGGGATTGCAGGTATTGCCGTGGCTTTTGCAGCGCAGGACTCTATTGCACAGCTTTTTGGTGGTATCTCCATATACTTTGACCAGCCTTTTAAAAAGGGAGACAGGATACAACTGGACAGTGGAGAGATAGGAATTGTACATGAGGTTGGGATAAGGAGTACAAGGATAATGAACCTGTACAATAACATGATAATCATACCTAACAGCACCATTGCCAACAGCAAGATCATTAACTACACATCACCTCAATCTAACATGTTGGTGGAAATGGCAATTGGTGTTGCATATGGTTCTAATGTTAAGAAAGTGAAAAGCGTTCTTTACTCCATAATAAGGAGCAACGATCTTATACTCAAATACCCTGAGCCTTCTGTTAGATTTATGGATCATGGAGATTCCAGTCTTAATTTTTCTCTTTATATGTGGATAAAAATTCCCTCTGATAAAATAGCAGTAATAGACATGGTCAACAGCCAGATATCAGAAGAGTTTGAGAAGGAAGGTATCGGAATACCATTCCCAACACGTACTCTTTACATAAAGAATGAAGAATAGAATTAAATTATTCCTGGACATAATAATAAATTATATATAGTTTATGCTTTTTTCACACATTCAGTGATCCATTCTACATATTTTTTTTCTCCATCAACGGGCCACCATATAAGTGCGGGAAGGTCATAACTATGCATAGACAGTATAGCCATTTTCACACTTTCCAGCATTTCAGAAGTTGTTTTGATAGAGAGTTCGACCTCTCCCTCTTCTTCAACTTTCCCTTTCCATTTATAGACAGAAGTTACAGGATGCATGTTGACACATGCAGCCAACCCTTTTTCAACGAGAGCATTAGCAATCCTTTCAGCTTCATCCATGTTCGCTGTGATAGTATGTACAATAATAATCGGTCTTGTTAATTAAACATCGCTAACTCTTTATTTCTATATTTCATTAAGAGGA
>CAZAMM010000098.1:0-4756 GCA_964486435.1 uncultured Methanosarcinales archaeon
TTAATGAAAAAACGAATAGGTTTTTAAACCGAAGTTCTAATTAGACAATCTCTCAATATAAAGAAAGCTACAACATTTTTCTTAAATAATTGATTAAGCATGAGGTTTATTCTACAATTTTCGTAATATATTCAATTTTTCAAAATCATGAGTCTGCACACGAAACATAAAATATATACCTGAAAAAAACATAAATTTGCATTCATGGATCCGGATATTGAAATAATAACCTATTTGATAATGCTTGTATTTCTGGGTACAGGCTTGGCAGGTATTCTGTACTTTACCTTTTGAACTAAAAAAAAGACAGTATAGCAGTGCTGGATATATTGAGTTATCCAAAAGCTACAGCTCACCCTCATTGACCTGGCTTTTGCTTTGAAAATACGGAGTTATCTTTCTACTGTTCATCCAAAATACAGAGCACATTAAATACAGGGCACTGAGTATTGTTTAATAAGCACCATGCCATAACGATAAGTGTATATACCAACACCCTCTTTTTTTAAATAAGGTGTGTATTTCGTGTACGAGCTCTCTACGGTCAGAGGTGGCTGTTCAGGAACTGTGACTTTTGTTTTTACAGTAGCCCTTATTTTCTTATTGCTTTTGCCAATTGCATCTGCCAGGGATTACTCTCTTGAAAGTACAGTTGTGAATATCACAGTATCCCCCGAGGGCATAGTTCATGTGCAGGAATTTCTCACATATCGATTTGACGGCACTTTTTATGAGGTATACAGACAGGTATACTCTCCCCCGGGAGGTTCCATAGAGAATATACAGGGCTATTGTGAGGGAGATTCATGTGATTTTTATGTGAGTGACATTTACGGAGGCTATGAGCTTGTAGGAAGACTACCTTCCCCAACACCGGAAAATATCACTTTTGTCACTTCCTATGATTACTATGGTGGCCTCAAGGTGTACAACGATGTTTCAGAGCTGCACTACAAGTTCTGGGGGGATGAATGGGAAAAGCCTGTCCATAGCCTTTCAGCAACCGTTACCATCGTTCCTGCTGAAGGCTCTGAAATAACCTATTGGATACACCCGGACGACTATACCAAAAAAGCAGTTATGAATGGCAATACCATCACATTACAGGCCGGTGACATCCCCGCCAACAGCTGGTATGAGATACGGGCCATTTTCCCTAGGCTCACTTCACCAGACTCAAAGTATGTGGCTATGTATGATGAGAATGCTAAGTCCAAAATTTCCAGGATGGAATTGCAGTATACACTGAAGCAAAAGGCTCTGTACATCCTGTACATAGCATTCGTCATTATGGCATTATCTCTTCTTTTAGCTCCGTTCTATCTGTACCTCAAATACGGAAGGGAACCTGAAATAAAATATGCAGGCATCTATGAGAGGGAACTGCCATATGATTCCAGCCCGGCTGTGGTTAACGCTATGATGAAAGGTGCAGTAGGTTTCCCCACAATAGAAGGTTTTGCTGCTACAGTAATGGACCTTATACACCGGGATTATCTGAGTATAGATGACAGCAACCCACGGGACATTGTGCTGCATATTACTGACCCGGAAAGGAAGAGGGGGGATTTTCCAAAACTTCTGGACTTTGAACAGGAAGTTCTGGAACTCATAATAAGCCATTCGGATGGGGTCAAACTTCATTGGAAAGAGTTTCATGCCAGGCTCAAAAAAGACACATCATTCTACAATTTCATAAACTCCTGGAATAATAAAGTGAAGGCTCACATAGACCTTAAAAGACTCTTCATTGAACAAGGTGCCAGGAAAATGGACTTTTTTGCAGGTGGACTTTTCTTTGTGGCTCTCCTTAGTCTTTTCGCAATTCCCTTGCTTGGAGACTCATCTGCACATCCTGTCATTGAAAATTTGATTTTGATGTCAATAATCATTGCAGTCATTTCACCTATTGTGTTTGTCCTAAATACCAAATACCGGACAGTTTTGGGCAGATGGACCCCGGAAGGTAAGCTTTTCGTTGATCGCTGGAAGAACTTCAAGAAATATCTCACAGATTTCTCTGCTCTTAAGGATCATCCTCCGGGATCGGTGAAGATCTGGGACCATTATATGGTATATGCTATGGCGCTGGGTGTGGCGGAGGAAGCACTTAAAAACATGTCTGTAATAGTGCCAAAAGATGATTTCAGGACAAGCCATTTCCGTAACAGGGTCTATGTTACAGGCTATAATTCAGATTTCAGCCATGCTTACCAGGTATCATCTCCAAAGTCATCTTCTGGAGGAAGCAGCGGAGTAGGAGGTTCAGGAGGCGGTTTTGGTGGTGGCGGAGGCGGTGCAAGGTAAATCAAGAAAGGAGGGAAAAAGATGATACAAGATGTATTATGGATACTAGGTGTAGTTCTTGTTATAGCGTTGCTTATTGCAGTATTTGTCTTTTCCATTTATAATAAATTAATAGCGTTGCGCAACAGGGCAGAAAACGCATGGGCACAGGTAGACGTCCAGCTTAAGCGCAGGTTCGATCTGATACCCAATATAGTGGAAACTGTGAAAGGTTATGCAAAGCATGAGGAGTCTGTCTTTGAGGAGGTCACAAAAGCCAGGTCTGCATGGATGTCTGCATCCACAGTCGGTGAGACTGCGCAGGCTTCAAACATGCTTACCAATGCATTGAAGTCCTTATTTGCTGTTGCAGAAGCTTATCCTGAACTCAAAGCTAATGAGAATTTTAAGCAATTGCAGCAGGAACTATCTCAGACAGAAGATAAGATAGCCTATAGCAGGCAGTTCTACAACGACACTGTTATGAAATACAATATTTCAATCCAGCAGGTACCGAACAATATAATTGCAGGTATGTTCCATTTTGAAAAGAAAGAATTGTTAGAGATCGCGCAAGAGGAAAAGATCGCTCCAAAGGTAAACTTTGAGGCATAGGCCTTAAGACTGCTGAGCAGGCTTTAACCTTTTTTCCTATTTATTCCTCATTTATGGCATTCATGTCATAGTATTTGCAATATGATATAAGTGCCTATAAAAAGTTCGTAGAACCTTTGATCAGGGTGTTGGTATTACCACTGCAATATCCATGTAGTTCCGGATCATTACCGGTACTCCATATACTTCCTCTATTATCTCCGGGGTAATATCTTCAATACTACCCGCCGCAAAAATAGTGCCGTTCTTTAAAAAAAGAAACTTATCTGCATATCTAAAAGCAAGGTTTAGGTCATGCATTGTCATTATAGCTGAAACTTTCTCCTTCCGCACTACATCCCGCACTATTTCCAGAATGTCTAATTGGTTTTTAAGGTCAAGGCTGCTTGTAGGTTCATCTAAAAGCAACAATCTTGGATTCTGGGCAAGAGCCCTTGCTATTCCTACCTTCTGCAGCTCTCCACCACTAAGTTCATCAATATACCTTAACGCAAGTTCTTCAAGATGCATTTTCTTGATTATGGCTTCCACCTGCATAACATCTTTAGTAGAAATATTCCACTTTATATGTGGCATTCTTCCCAGCAAGATGGCATCAAAGGCAGTTAGCCTTGCACATTCACAACGTTGGGGAACATATCCCAGGAGCCTTGCGATTTCTATCTGTTCAAGTTTAAGTATATCTTCCTCTTCTATGAGTATTGTGCCACTCTTTGGTTTCAGGATAGCGTTCATACATTTTAGAAGGGTCGTCTTTCCCACTCCGTTTGGTCCTAGTATAGCCAATACTTCGTTCTTATCTAAATGGAACTTGATGTTTCTGAGAACCTCTTTGCTACGGTATTGGAATTCTACTCCATTTACATCTAATATCATATTCTTCTCCCCTTTAGAACAAGGTATATGAACGTTGGTGCACCTAAAAATGATGTAAGTACCGCAACAGGAAGCTGATATGGCTGTATTATGACCCTGGCTGCGGTATCAGCACATAGTAGTAGCAAGGAGCCCATTACAACACTTCCTGTTATCAAGAAACGGTGATCATCACCAATAATTCTGCGTGTCATATGGGGGCACACCAACCCAATAAAGCCGATAACTCCTAAAAATGCGACAATTATAGCTGTGACGACGGACGTGGCAATCATACCTCTCACCCTCACTTGCTCAACATTTACGCCAAGGCCCTTTGCTGTTTCATCGCCTGCATCTATAGCATTGTATTTCCACCTGTTAAATGTGAAATAGATGACTGATATAATTACTACAATAGTGATGAGTGCCAGCTCCCCCCAATTTGCCCTTGAAACATCTCCAAAAGTCCAGAATACTATAGAAGCAAGCTGTGTATCGTCGGCAAAATACTGTAAAAACATTGTCCCTGCTGTAAAGAGGGAGCTCAAAGCCACCCCTATAAGAATCATCACTTCAGGTGTGACATTTCTGTATTTAGAAAACGCAAGGATGGTGGCTGTAACAAGAAGAGAGAAAAAAAATGCAACTGCAGTAGTTACATATGGGTTACTTATGGTCACAGCATCACCTACAAAGGTGTGCGTTGAACCTGTTCCAAGAACCATGACTGAAAAAGCTGCTCCAAAGGCTGCTGCATTGGATATTCCTAAAGTGAAAGGAGAAGCCAACGGGTTTCTAAGTATAGATTGCATTACCACCCCTGCTACGGACAGTCCAGCACCTGCAACGATAGCTGTAAGCACCTGAGGCAGGCGGATGTTCCATATAATGCTGTTCCAGTTGTCATTAACACCATACCCTGCAAGTGTTTTTAACACATCGATCGGGGGTATATCAGCAGCTCCCGCTGAGATCGACATCACAGTTATTACTGATA
>CAZAMM010000099.1:0-4740 GCA_964486435.1 uncultured Methanosarcinales archaeon
CATGAGTTCCATCTTCCTGAATAATCATGCCTCCATGTAACAACATTTATTGAACAGGAACCCACACTGTGTCTAAGGTTCCTGTATATTTGGTACCCAGGTACTCAAATACAATAGTAGGTTCTTCTACCCCAAGCCATCCTTGCATTTTTGTCACAAAGGTCCAGGTTTGTTTTGCTGCCTGACCTGCGGGTATGGTGTCAAAGAAAAGAGAGATATCTTTTATATCCACGGTATTGGGAAATCTCGCCTTTACAGCAAAGTTCTCGTACGGCTGCTGAGAGAAATTCTTTACCCAGACATCAATAGTCGTCTTCTTACCTGCCACAACCTGTTGGGAAGGAACGATCCTGATGAACTGGGTAAGAGATTCCTTCGGCATGAGAGTAGCATTACTGCCATCCACTGTCCTGCTGTTTTGCTTTTGTTTTTGTTTTTCTTTTCTGTTGAGATAAATGCCAGAACCAAAAAGTATTACAGCAAATACAGTTATGGGTATAGAGTTCTCTGTAATCGGATCTATGGGAGTTTCCTGAACCTCTATTACCACAAGGTCATCTTCAGAGAGTACAAGGGGAGCAGCGAAAGTAACCCTGGTTATGATCCAGCCAAGCTCTGTGTATTGGAGCTTGAAGTAAACAGGAAGCAGATTTCGTTCCAGCTCATTATCATTATCATCAAGCTTTGCCACAGTGCACTCTGCAGCAGCAACAGCAACCAGCTCTGTATGTTCTTCCGAAGTGATCACTACTTCCTTAAGACTGCCCGGGGAGAATTTCTTGTTCTTAAAAGACATCTCTACGCTGGCTGGGACGAGAAAATCCTTGCCCTGATACATGCTGAAAGCAAGATCGAGATCACCGGCATTCACAGCTTCCAGAAATTCAATGACTGTAGTGTTCACCATTTCCGAAGGATCATGGCTTGCACAACCACTTGCGTAGATGGAACAAATGAAAATCACCGATATGAGGAACAAGTTTGGAGATCTCATGCAATTCGTATTATAAGAATACTAATATATTATTTAATGCTTTCTTCTCATATGAAGGACAAGAACTATCAGAAACAATTCCATGCCTAACAGAAGATGCAGAAAGTACCCATGCTCATACAAATGAGGAACACGAAACTCTACAGTTGTAGCATATTCAAATGTGGATCTGTTATCAGTCATGAAGTTACGTATACCGCTCTTTCCCTCCAGTATAACAGGATCCGGCTTCAATGTGGTCATATTATCAAGACCATCGCCAGAAACGAGAACTGCAGCTTTAGGAAGCTGTATCCTCATCCTTTCTATCAGTGGATGGCCCATGACCCATAAAGAATGGTCACCAGGACTTAGTACAGGGGTCAGACCATAATGAATAATTGTATTTACATAAAGAGGATCCTGGGTGATATTTCCTGTGGCGTTGTAAAGGTCCATAGAGATAGAATTCATATACAAGGTCACATTACCATCATCCACTTTTACATACTCCATGAACTGAGGAGTTCTTGATGCAAGATACGACTCCCTAAAAGAAGATATCTCAGATTCTGTTACATGGAGATCGTTGTCAACATCAAGAGATAATCTGAATTCACTTGAATCTGTTAAATTGTATGATTCAAATATAATTAAACTGAGACTGTTCTTTTCCAGTAGTATATCATTCTCGTAGACTGCTTCTGCCATGGCCTGCGAGACCAGAAAGAGTAATGCAATTGAGAAAATCAATCTTTTCAGGATAAGAACACCTCCAAACATAAATTAATATTTTTTTATGGATATAATTGTATTGTTTCTTTGGTACCATAATAAGAGGGTGTAACAAACTCAGCACTGCTTATTGTTCCGGCTTCAGGAGTGAACACTAGGTTTACAGTTGTTCTTGGTCTAATGTCAAGAGTTGAATCTTTCTGGGAACCGCTCGTAGTTACAGGTCCAATAGTCGTATATCCAAGGTCTCCACCAGAAACTGCTGATATATATATAGTCACAAGATCGCCAGTATTCATTATCGGAGAGTCTTGAGAGAAAGAGATATCCTCATCCCGTATTTTGGAAACTGTGAAAAAGTACTGAGCATTATCTCCGGGAGATGGCTGAGTACCAACAAGCAGTTTTTCCAGATTGGTTTCTGCACTGACGCTGCTGGAAAAATTGCTCATTGCAGTCCCATATAACTTTTCATTGTTGCCATAAATAAGATCATTATAATTGGTGCCATCTGAGATGGAAATAACCAGTTGGTTCAGATCGACTGGAGAACTGCCAACATTAAGTCCAACCTTCATTTTAAGCAGAGAGATATTCTGAGCCATGGAAGCTGAACTGTTCGTGGCCCTTATACCTTCTATACTTTTGATTACAAGATTGGATGAAACTTCCTGAGTAGCCTGCTTTCCAGTAGCATGTGCCATTTGCTGTAACACACCGGAAGTTTGTATGAGCATGGAGGCAGCGACTGCAGCTATCAGTACCATGGCGATGAAAATGATAAGAGTACCAATGCCTATCTGGGCACTGGTATTACCTCTTAAAGAGGATCTTTCTCTGGCCATTATATTGCCTCTTTTTGCTCAAGTCCCATTATGGGTACAGTTGCACTGTCTCTTTCACACCATATGAAGAGGGAGTTACAAAGTCAGCGTTTGTGGACACACCGGATTCGGGAGTAAGGATGATGTTAACCACAGTTCTTGGGACCAGGTTAAGGCCTGAAGATTTGGGGCCACCTGTAGTAGTTGTGGTACCTACAAGTCCATAGTTTGCCGCGTCTGCAGCAGCAGAAGCTGTGGAGATATATAGCAATATCATATCACCTGTGTTCATTACCGGATTGCCCTGAGAAAAGGATGAATCCTCATCACGGACCCTGTCCACAGTGAAGTAATGATTGCTGTTGACGATAGGAACAGTATTTATAGTTGTAGTACCTGTCAGCAATGTCTGCAGATTAGTAGCAGCACTGGCACCGAAAATGCCCATTGCACCATCGGATGCACCAGTGGAGGCATATGATTTTTGATTCCCTGCATATACAAGGTTATTGGCCGTGGTTCCGTCAGTAATGGAAACTACCACCTGGTTAACGTCCACAGGAGAGCTGCCTACATTCAGTGCAACTTTCAATTTGAGCAGATCGATAGTTGAAGACAGGTCAACTGATGAGTTCTTTGCACGTACGCCCTCGATGCTCTTGACCATCAGGTTAGAAGAAACTTCCTGAGTAGCCTGCTTACCTGTAGACTGAGCTTTCTGCTGCAGAGTACCTGATGTCTGGATAAGTACAGCTGCAGCAACAGCTGCAACAAGCACCATGGCGATGAAAATTATCAGGGTGCCAATACCAACCTGTGCACTGGTATCCTTCTGCATGGTAATTATTCTGTTTGCTTTCATATACAATCCTCGATAAGATATTTGTTGAGTTTTTTATATAAAAATAATAGTATAAATAATTTTGGCTGGAAAAAACAAACGGAAAACTTCAAACAGCATGCTGCGTAAAAGATAAATATAAAACCTTCTATATAAAAACATAACTTGCCGGAGATACAAATGACAGCAGGATTAATACTCAATGCAACGATATGTTTTGCAATAACAGTTTCTTCATTTGCCTTTGCGTGGGTGCTTGCAGGCAGTGAGGATAAGCATAATCAGAAAAGCAAGCCTGCTCTGTGGGCGCTGGTAATGCTCTGGTCATTAGTGGCCTTGACATATCTGCCAACCACAATTCGGATGATGGCAGCGTTCATGGGTTACCTTTCCATGGAACTTATTATGTACAATATTTCTGCAGTACCTTTTTCAATGGTCACGGTCCCTCTTGTCTTCTTTATATTGTACGTTATAACAGGTGACCAGAAGATAAGTGGTTACATATCATTCCTGTTCGTGCTCTTTGGATCAGCATATCTGGCACTGCTTTATTCCAGTGGGGTCAGCGGACCTACAATAACAGCATATTCATCTATATTTGTTATAAGCAGTGACATTGCCATCAACATATATCTTATAGGGCTTTTTGTCATTCCCACAGCAATGATCTTAGGAATGCTGCTTTTGATATTCCTGCAGCGTATGCCAAGAAGACTGAGATATCGTACGGCTTTACCACTGGTAGCCATATCCTTTGTATTTGACTTCATGCTCACGGATATGATCACAGATGTGGATGTGATGCAAATGGCGGCGAGGCTCTTCGTGCTTATTGGAACTGTGCTGGCATTCCTTGCTTACTTCCCACCAGCTACCTTACAACAAACACTGGGAATAAAAAGATCCCAGTATGAAGTATATGAAGAGGAAGAGGGGGAAGAGAATGAGCTCTGATATAGATGTCGAGATGGAACAAAAGGTCGCTGACTTTTATCAGTCGCTTGGCATAAATCAGGGTCCTGGAGATATTCAGTACAGACTGATACTGCTGGTCCTGAACAAGAATGAAGGAAAGATCACGGAGTTCGCCGAGATTAGAGAGTACACTGATCAGTTTGCTGACAAAGGGAGCATAGGAAGTAAAATGAAAACAGTCTTCCAGCTTGAAGGGTTGGTGGAGAAGGTAAAAAGGGGAGGATATATCATAACCGATAAAGGGATCACAGCAGCTAATTTCCTTAAGGATACAAGTGATTTCTACAAGAAAACAAAGCGGATGGGGGATATGATCGAAAGAATGCCCTGACCAGTTAGGAGGCACAGGGAAAAGAGTTTTGATGCTGTTAGTGATCAAATAAAAGAAA
>CAZAMM010000100.1:0-4632 GCA_964486435.1 uncultured Methanosarcinales archaeon
ATTATGGATAAAGTGTCTCTGCTATACTCCTGTGCCTTTAAGAACTTTTTGCCATTGAATCAAAGCAAACAAAAGTATGGATAAGAAGAAATAAAAAAGAGGGTAGAAATAAATTGTAATATACTTGGCTGAAAAAATAAAGCAATAGAAAAAGAAATAAAAAAATAGAGGAGGACTTATATGCCCTACTCCTCAGCCTTCAAAGAAAAACGAGCTACGTAAGCCTGCATATCATCGGAAAGCTTTGCAAGTTCCTGGGCTGACTTAGCAAGCTCCTGCATGGAAGATGTCTGCTCCTCAACGGAAGCAGAAGCCTGTTGTGTGACGGCAGCTGCCTGCTCTGAAATAGCTGATATCTCTTCAACTGATGAGGTGATCTCTTCGATACTGGCAGACTGTTCCTGCGCAGCAGCAGCAATATCCTGAGCCATGAGCGCTACCTTTCCACTCCTTTCCACAATGGACTGGACCGCCTGTACGGTTTCAGAAAGGGCTGTGGATCCTGTATTGACCTGCTCAGTACCTTTTTCCATGGCTTGAACTGCATTTTCAGTGCCAACCTGTATTTCCTTTATCAGATCAGCTATCTCTTTTGCAGCATCGCGGGATTCTTCTGCAAGCTTTCTTACTTCATCAGCAACCACTGCGAATCCCCGGCCATGTTCACCTGCTCTTGCTGCTTCAATAGCTGCATTGAGAGCAAGCAGGTTTGTCTGATCTGCAATGTTAGTGATAAGACTGACGATCTCATCTATCTTTTTGGATTTCATTTCCAGCTCGCGGATCACATCAGCAGATTCACCTACAGCTGATTGTATGGAACTCATCTGGGTGATCAGGTTCTCAGACTGTGTACCCACATCCTTTATTGTATCACTGGTGATAGTTGCGGTCTCTGCAGCCCTCTGGGCATTTACAGATATTTCCTGCACACTCTGGGTCATATCGGTCATGGCCCTGGAAACTTCTTCTGTTTTCTGTGATTGACTGGTCGAACCTTTTGCGATCTCCCCAACATTAGATGAGATCTCTGTGGAAGATGCTGTCATTTCCTCAGATGCGGCAGATATCTCCTGAGCAGAAGCAGCAATATTAGCTGCATTGGCTCCTATCATACTTACCATCTTATTCATGTTGTCCATGATAAGATTCAGTCCGGCCGGAATTCCCCTGAAGTCTATGTCAACATCAGTGTAGGCCCTTAGATCCAATTTCCCGTCTACGGCTCCATTGGATATTTGATTGAAATCCTCAACGATCCTGTTAATAGGACTTGTTATGGACCTTGCGATGAGATATGCCACAAACGCCATAAAACCGATTGAAACAATAGAAATTATTATGAGGTTATTTCTCAGGGCTGTTACCCCGGCAAGCATCTCTTCTTCCGGAACGGCCAACACCAATGCAAAATCAGAGGAAGGTATCGGTTCATAGAATAACACCATATCTTTGCCTGTCACAAGGTCTACGGAAGCTATAGTTCCCTTCTTACCGGCACTGATATCCTGTGCCATCTCATCATAGCCAGGCGCATCTGCATCTGTGAGAGATTTGGTGCCTATCCATTCCTTGTTAGTTGGATGTGAGAGGAAAACGCCGGACTTGCTGGTAATAAAAGCGTAGCCTGTATCGTATATGGATATCTGCCCGGCCTCTTTATCGATGTCATTCAGTGAAACATCCAGACCGCTTATACCTATCGCAGTTCCATCTTTGATGATCGGAGCCACATAGCTCACCATCAGGACACCATCATACACGAACGGCTCAAGGACCACGGTCTCTTTTAATTTTAGAGGCAGCTGGTAATAATCAGAGGTATCGGTGTCTACCAGCGGGTCCATTACAAGTGAACCACCTAAAGTATTCCAATAAGGCATGAACCTGCCCGTGAGATCATGACCCGGAGCATTGACAAATTGATCATCTCTGCCATCGAATGCACTGGGTTCGAATCCCACATAGGCCCCCACAACGCCTGGAGTAGTAAGAAATAGGTCCTTTACTATGGCACTTACTTCATCCCTGTTTCCTGAGTTGTAGTTTTCCATAGTGCTTGCAAGGGTCTCTGCAACGATGACATTCCTCTGAAGATTACCATCGAATGCCTGTGCATGAGCTAATGCAGTATTTTCTGCATCTGCGTAGGACAGTTCATTTGCCTGCTCAGTTACCTGTGAGATGATCACGTAACTGGAAGCACACATTACTAGTGTAACACCAAGAACAATATAGAGCATGAGTTTTGTTTTTAGATTGATGTTCTGCAATTTCAAATTCTCACCTTGCTGATCATAAATAAAAATACAAAGTATAAATATATATTATTATATATAAAATAATCTGTTTTCAGGTTATGAAGGAATAAAAATGAAGGACAGGAGGAATAATGGTGTTAATTGTTGATAAATTCGCGAACTAAGCAGTAAGGATAACAATAGCAAAGTATAAATTTATTATAAACGCCATTGATAGGCAACACATAGAACTAGTCAGCAGACCTTTTCAGTATAAAAAAGAATAAAAATAGCTCCAATAGAATTCTTGAAGCCATGAAGAACGATCTCAAGAATGGAGTGGCAAAAGGGTTAAGCAATAAAATTAAAGCAGCAGTTAAAGCATCTTATATTTAAAAAAAGAAAAAGATAGAAATACCATTTTCTTTTTGATGACCAGAAATTAATGTGGTCCTGAATATATTGAAGGTATATTGGGTTTTATTAATTTGAAAGCCGATGAAATTAACTATAATCATTTATTTACCTGAGTGTCCCTTATATTTTAATAGGATGTATCAATGGGAAGTTCCCATCATCTTCGAAAGGTTAAAGAATGAGCCATGCTAACAAATGTCATTATAATTAAGGAGATAAGTAGATGCTTGGAATCAATGATCCACAGATATGGCTTGCATATTTGCTCAGTGTGCTAAGTGCTCTGGGCTGCATAATATATGGACTGATGCACTGGAATGATGAAGATCCTGAGGAGGAAAGCTGATGGCAAGCAGTATAGTTCTTGGAATTGCTGTACTCATTTACCTCATGATCACCTTCTATTTTGGATGGATGGGGTACAAACAAACCAAAAGCACCGATGACTTCATGGTAGCAGGCAGAAAAGTAAATCCTTTTGTGCTGGCACTATCCTATGGAGCAGCATTTATCAGTACCTCAGCTATAATTGGTTTTGGAGGTTATGCCGGTGCCTTCGGAATGGGAATATTATGGCTGGTTTTTATGAACATCTTCGTCGGGATATTCATCGCATTCGTTGTATTTGGCTCCAGGACCAGAAGAATGGGAGTGAATCTCAAAGCTGTTACTTTCCCGGAACTCATAGGTAAAAGATTCCATTCCCGCTTTATCCAAGGATTTTCAGGCCTGTTAATAGCTCTGTTTATGCCTCTTTATGCAAGCAGTGTACTTATTGGAGGAGCCCGGTTCATGGAGACAGCGCTGGGAATTGATTATAACACAGCTGTACTTTTACTTACAATTATAACGGCAGCATATGTGATAACTGGCGGTCTTATAGCTGTGATGTATACAGATGCAATGCAGGGAACCCTTATGTTCGTAGGTATGACGATCCTCATGGTATACACCTATGTAAATCTTGGAGGAGTGACCTCAGCTCATCTGGCACTTACAAATCTGTCATCCATGATACCTGAAGCCATGGCACAGCAAGGACATCTGGGCTGGACTTCTATGCCTGCCTTTGGTTCCCCTATATGGTGGACCCTCGTATCTACTATCATTCTTGGAGTAGGCGTAGGAGTATTGGCCCAGCCTCAGCTGGCTGTGAGGTTCATGACCGTTAAAAATACCACCTCCCTCAAAAGAGCAGTACTCTCCGGGGGGCCGTTTATCTTTATGATGGTTGGAGTCGCTTACGTGGTCGGAGCTCTTTCCAACGTATATTTCATGAACAACAGAGGCATGCTGGCCATGGATGCAGCCGGCGGGAATATCGACAAGATCATCCCCGAGTATATAAATAGCGCAATGCCTGAAATATTCGTTGTATTTTTCACGTTAACACTTCTTGCAGCAGCCATGTCAACCCTCAGTTCACTATTTCATAACATGGGAACTGCCATAGGCCATGACCTATACAGAGAATACATAATGCATGGAAATATCGGACATACGATAAGCATTACAAAGCTGGGTATTGGCTTTACTATTATCATAAGCGTTATTCTGGCCTACACCCTTCCCATAGGTATCATTGCCAGGGCAACAGCTATATTCTTTGGTTTGACAGCCGCCGCATTCCTTCCCATGTATGCAGGAGCCATATTCTGGAAGCGTATGACAAAGGAAGGAGCAATAGCCAGTATGCTGGTGGGCACTTTCAGCAGTCTTTTCTGGCTTACTTTCGTACATGCCAAGGAAGCCAGTGCATTGGGAATCAGCCAGGCGATCTTCGGTCAGACAACATTGCTTACAGGTACATGGACATTGGTGGACCCTATACTTGTAGCTACACCGCTTGCAGTAGCTGTTGCTGTAATTGTTAGCCTTCTTACAGAACCTGCACCAAAAGCACATATAGAAAAGTGCTTTGGAAAATAAGAAGGAATTATTCTCTTATTTTTTTATTTTGTTTTTTTACTTTTTT
>CAZAMM010000101.1:0-4622 GCA_964486435.1 uncultured Methanosarcinales archaeon
TACTTACTTACTTACTTACTTACTTACTTACTTACTTACTTACTTACTTACTTACGTACTTTTTTATTTTGGCTTCGAATTGGTCTATATGTATATTTTATGGGTTGCATGATCTTTTATTCATAATCAGATTTCACTTTACTTTATATTTTTGTCAAAAGTAAATATAAATAGTCTTATGTATATAGTATCTACTGCTCTATAGAAAAACTTTTAAAATATTAAACTAATATGTGGAAACACATCTTTCAGGAACAAATCATGATAGAAGACTTTAAAGAAACATATAAGGAAGTATTGCAGGCCGTATTGCCATTAACATTAGCTGTCCTTTTAATCATGCTTCTTTTCATGGATATGGATTATGTGCTTATGCTGACTTTTCTTAAAGGAGCCATATTTGTTATACTTGGTATGGGTCTTTTCCTGATGGGTGTGAAACTTGGAATGTTGCCTATTGGAGAAACGATCGGTGCTGACCTGCCAAAACATGGGTCGGTGATATTCATTTTCATTGTGGGGTTTCTGCTTTCCTTCTTGGCAACAGTAGCTGAACCGGATGTAAGGGTACTGAGTACTATGGTCGAATCAGTTTCAGATAATGGGATAGAGCGCAGTACGCTGATAATTTCCATCTCCCTGGGTGTAGGTTTTTTCGTGGCTGCATCCATGCTCAGAATAATTTATGGCACACCTTTGAAATATATGTTATTTGTCGGTTATTCGATCGTGCTTATACTTGCTTTCTTTACACCGCTTGAATATCTCGCAATATCCTTTGATTCCGGTGGTGTGACTACAGGTCCGGTAACAGTGCCTGTGATATTGGCCCTTGGAATAGGCATATCATCTGTTCTTAGCGGTAAGTCTGAGCTTTCAGAGAGCTATGGTCTGATAGGACTCGCATCTCTTGGTCCTATACTGAGCTTGATGATCTTAGGGATTCTATCACATTGAGGCAGAATATATGGAAGGAATTATAGATATCACAATTGAGGTTCTCCTGGCACTGATTCCTATAATTTTATTTTTTGCATTTTTTCAGGTGAAATTTCTAAAGCTTCCTTATTCAGAGGTCACCAAAGTTCTTATAGGCATGTTAATGACAGCTATCGGGATGATCATATTCCTCTATGGGGTATACAATGGGCTTTATCCTATAGGGCTTGAAATGGGAGGATTCTTTGGAGGTCTTGAAGACATGAGGATCCTTATACCAATTGGTTTTCTCCTTGGTTTTCTTTCCACGTTCGCTGAGCCTGCTGTGAGGGTGCTTTCTTATCAGATAGAAAAGTCTTCAAGTGGATATATACGAGCAAATTTAATGCTTTACACTTTGTCCTTTGGTGTTGCAGTATTTGTTGCTATCGCGATGGCAAAAATTGTCTACGGAATACCTTTTTTATATATAATAGTTCCAGGATATCTATTGGCGTTGGTGTTACTATGGTTGTCTGACAAAGACTTCATTGGTATCGCCTTTGATGCAGGAGGTGTTGCTACTGGTCCCATGGCTGTCACATTCCTTATGTCAATGGTAGTGGGTATGGCTTCTGCACATAGTGAAAGAGATGCAGTGGTGGATGGCTTTGGGCTTATTGCAATGATAGCTTTGGCACCTATTATATTTGTTATGCTGCTTGGTATATATGTAAAATATAAGAGGAGATGAGGTAATGGAACAAGAAAGTCAGTTTTCTCTGGTGGTAACTATCGTAAAAAAGGGCTGGGGCGATAAGGTTGTAAATGCCTCCAGAAAAGCAGGTGCTAAAGGTGGCACTATTATATACGGTCGTGGTACCGGTGTACACGAGAACAAAAGCCTGCTTGGTCTGCTGATAGAACCTGAAAAAGAGATCGTTCTGACAATAGTCGAAGCTGATATGGCAGATCCGATCATTGACGCGATAAAGTCCTCAATAGGTATCAATGAACCTGGATGTGGCATTGGGTTTGTTGTACCACTGACAAGTATATTTGGTACTGCACAGATTGTATGCGCTCTCGATCTCGTATCAAAGGATGAGACATAATATTCAGGAAATTTGCAACTGCCCACTGGCTATCTTTTAACAATAAAAAAGAAAAAAGAGGCAATGAGTCAGGGATATTATCTGTGTTTTACAGGTTATCCCTAACCCACTGTGCTCCTGCTTCCAGTATTTTCTGGTTGATGTCTATAAGTTTCTGCTTACCTGCAAAGTTCTCTGTAAGAGCTTCAGTAAAGGCATCTGCAGGAAGTTTTGTAACGCCAAGTTCCTTTAGTACCCCAAGCATTACAGTGTTTGCAGCCTTATCTGCCTTGGCCTTGCAGGCTATCTCCATGGCAGGTACCGCAATACCCCTTACTCCCTCAGGAATATCATATTCTCCGATAGTCGAATCGTAGAGTATAACACCTCCTGGTTTTACGTCCATGGCGAATTTTTCCAGTGATGGGCGGTTCATGGCGATCAATATGTTCGACTCATATACTATGGGTGAACCAATGGCAGAACCTGAGATCACCACAGAACAGTTGGCTGTGCCTCCTCTCTGTTCAGGGCCATAGGAAGGATACCATGATACATGTCTCTGGGCCCTGCATGCTGCTTTTGCAAGTATCAGTCCAAGGCTCAATACGCCCTGTCCACCGAAACCCGCAGCCTTAACCAAGACCTGTCCGAAATCCAGATCATCCACAGCATCAGGAGAGGCCTCTGTTTCAAGTTTAAAGGCTTTATCGATCGCTTCCTTACTGAAATTGCTGTCACTACGACACAGTGCTTCCACTTCACCTGACCTGTCCCTGAAATTACCCAGGGGGAATTCTTTTTCCATCTGCTCGTTCACGAACTTTGTACTTGTTTCTGCATCCTGCTTAAGGTTCGTGGGGCAGGTGGAGAGTACTTCCACAAAGGCATAGCCTTTACCTTCACTCTGTATTTCCAGAGCCTTTCTAACTGCTTTACGTGCCTTGCGGATGTGGGATATATCGGAAACAGAAACCCGTTCTATGAACACTGGTGCCTGCAGACTGTTTAACAATTCGCACATGTGCAGAGGATAACCTGCATATCTGGGATCTCTTCCGGTAGGGCAAGTAACAGTTTTCTCACCAATGAGGGTGGTTGGTGCCATCTGCCCTCCCGTCATACCGTACACAGTGTTGTTTACGAAGAAAACAGCCATCTTCTCTCCCCTGTTGGCCGCCTGGATGGTCTCATTAAGACCGATGGATGCCAGATCACCATCACCCTGATAGGAAATAACAACTGCATGATCAAGAGCTCTGGAAACACCGGTACCCACCGCAGGAGCACGTCCATGTGCGACCTGTAGGTTCCCGCAATCAAAATAATAATAAGCGAACACTGCACAGCCCACAGGGCTTATCATCACTGTACGGTCCTGGATATCCAGATCACCCATGGCCTCACCGATGAGCTTATGCAGAATCCCATGACCGCATCCCGGACAGTAGTGAGTTGCAGTAGGAGCAGCTCCTCCTTTTCTCGGGAATTCGGCATAAAGACCTGCGGGCCTGCCTATTACCTTCTCTTTCATATTGAGCCTCCGGTTGCAATATTTTCGATCTTTTGCATCACCTGGTCGAAAGTTACCAGATTCCCTCCAAGCCTGTTCACAAGTTCAACAGGTCGCAGGCATTTTGTTGCAAGCAGTACATCATCTCTCATCTGTCCATTGCTCATTTCCACGCAGATGAATGTGCAATCTCTTGTCTGCGCCAGTGTGAGCAGTTCTTTTTCAGGGAAGGGGAAAAGAGTGATGGGTCTGAAAAGACCTGCTTTTATACCTTTCTTCCTTGCCTGCTCCACAGCAGACCGGCAAATGCGGCTGCTTATGCCATATGAGACCAGGATGATATCGGCATCTTCCATCATATATTCTTCATAGTCCACTTCCTGCTCTTGAATCAGCTCGTACTTCTCTTGTAGCTTATTGTTGAACCCTTCAAGCTGCTCGAAGTCTAGGAAGATCGAAGTTACCAGATTTTGTCTTGTCTGTGCTGTTGCATTCACAGCCCAGGAAGTATCTATCTGTGGCTGTACAGCACTTGTGGGGAACTTCAGTGGCTCCACCATCTGGCCCAGCACTCCGTCTGCCAGGACAAATGCTGGGTTACGATATTTAAAAGAAAGTTCGAAGGCCTTGATAGTAAGGTCACACATTTCCTGCACAGAATTCGGAGCAAGGACTATGCTCTTGTAGTTGCCGTGACCTCCTCCTTTGACCACCTGGTTATAATCGGCCTGTTCAGGACCAATATTACCAAGACCAGGTCCGGCTCTCATTATGTCCGCCACTACACAGGGCAGTTCTGCGCCTGCAAGGTATGAAATGCCTTCCTGCTTCAGGCTGATCCCAGGTCCGGATGAAGCTGTCATCACTCTGTGGCCGGCGGATGCACCACCATATACCATGTTTATGGCTGCCTCCTCAGATTCCGCCTGCACGAACTTCCTGCCAAGCATCGGGAAATAGGAAGATGCTTCATGCAATATCTCACTGGCAGGGGTGATCGGATAGCCAAAATAGCAGTCGCATCCTGCATACAACGCCCCGATAACAACTGCAGTGTTGCCTTTTACTAATTGTGTAACCATGATGAAATCTCCTCT
>CAZAMM010000102.1:0-4543 GCA_964486435.1 uncultured Methanosarcinales archaeon
TGCAAAGGAGTGAGGAGAGTAAGCTCCCTTCTGTTACTGCAAAGATCCCTTAAGTACATGGCACTAAAGAGACAGCCAGTGGCATTTGCAGCTGCGGCATTCGGCTAAGCGTCGTTAAACTTCGGGGGCGTTCTGAACACCGCTTATCCCTACTTCTGACTTGCACCCATGAGGATTCGCCGTTCCATCCACATTCCATACGACCTCAACCTTACGGTATCATTGCATTGGCATGGTGTGGTATCGTTTCTGTGCCAGAGCCCTGGCTCTCGCCAGACACCCTTTACAGGTGTTCATGTGTTCAGACGGTGGGGAGACTTTCCTCAGATCATTGATCCGGAGGCCGCCCTTCCTCTCTCAGGTACATAGAAAGCTACATCTGATATAAATGTAATGAAAACAAGCAGAAAAATCAAACGGCTGAAATACAAAATATTTCAGTAGGAAAATGTTGCGTTCATGAAATTAAGATCAAAGTTAGGTTCATTCACTGAACCCACAAGATCAGAGTTCTTTAACCCCGCAGCCGCAACCTCGCGTCAGCAGAAAATCCATTTTTGCACGGATCTCTTCCTGGTGCATTTCAGACAGGATTTCAAACTCTGCCTTATGCTTCTCCAATATGTGGTCCATCATCTTCTTCTTTGCAGTTTCACGGTCTTGTTCTATAACAATGAAATCATCATTGAAACCAAGATCCCTGCATTTCATGATCTGCAGTTTTGCCATAATGCTCCCTCCACAAAAAAATAGGAGTTCATAGTAATTAAGGCTTAAGAATGAACAAACTTATCATTGGTATCAGAAAAAGAAGGTAACACCTATCAGAATGAAAAGAATACCAGCAGCTGTGGAAATTGTATTTTTATTAATTTTTTCCATAAGCCTCTTGCCAACATATATAGCCATCGTAGACAACAGCAATAAAGCAAGGATCACACCCATAAACACCATCATAGGATCATACTGTGTAGCAAAAAGAGCTGCAGCAAGCTGTGTTTTATCACCCATCTCAGAAACAAGTATCAGAGAAAAACCCGATACAAAAGGACTTTTAAGTTCATATGATCCTTTATCCTCATCCTTATTTCTGTTGTACAGCATCAGGATACCAAATATCACAAAGAGGAGACCAGCAAATGTTCTCACATAACCCAGAGGTACAACAGAGGCGACAAGATCTCCAAGGAGAATAGCTATGCCATCGGTCAGCACAAAAGCAAGCATGACCCCTGCAAGCAGGGAACCATACTGCTTTGTCTTTGTGGATAGCACAAGGACAGCGAGCTGCGTTTTATCTCCAAGCTCCGCAAGGCCCACTAGCAGAAAAGGTATAAGAATGTCCTGGATCATGTTCTCCTCATTGAATAGAGTGTATATAAACTAATTGTCTATATTCAGTGCAGTTGAATGAACCTGATCAAAAACATATCACAGATCAATAATTTTGTTTTTCCAATCGAATATGCTTTATACATCAGATAATAATTGCATCCCATATTAAACCGAAACATATGGAAAGGTTGGCACATTGATCGAAATAGCTATTCCAAAAGGCAGTCTGGAAGAACAGACACTCCTGCTCTTTAGGCAGGCAGACCTTGAAGTAAAGAAGACTGACAGGCAGTATAATCCTACCATCAATGACCCCAGGATAAAAAAGATCAAGATCCTGCGTCCGCAGGAGATCCCGCGCTATGTACATGACGGATACTTCGATCTGGGCATCTCAGGGCTTGACTGGGTAACAGAATCCAGCTCTGATGTTGTGGAAGTTGCTGACCTGCCCTACAGCAAACAGGGTTCAGGCAATGTCAAGATTGTCATAGCAGTACCTCAGGAAAGTGACATCCACAGTGCAAAGGATATAAAGCCAGGTAGCCGGGTCTCTACTGAATATCCGAGAATGACACAGAAGTTCTTTGATGATCTGAACATCCCTGTGGAGATCCATTTTTCCTATGGGGCCACAGAAGCAAAGGTACCTGACCTCATGGACGTGGTAGTGGATCTCACGGAAACAGGTTCCACCTTACGCAAAAATGGCCTTAAGATAGTTGACCAGATAATGGAATCATCTACAAAGCTCATAGCTAACAAGAAAAGCTGGCAAGACCCTCTTAAAAGACGGGAGATCGAGGAGATCAGGACTTTATTGCTCTCTGTCATCGAAGCACGGGGCAAGGTGCTCCTTGATATGAACGTTCCTGCTGATAAACTGGATGATATCATCGATTTCCTCCCGTCCATGAAACGACCTACAGTTTCCCAGCTATACAAATCTGATTATTATGCAGTGGAGACTGTTGTCAGTAAGAGCGAAGTAAACCTGCTGATCCCCAGGCTCAAGGCACTTGGTGCTGAAGACATCCTGGAGATGGATATTTCAAAGATAGTTCGTTAAAAAAGCGCTGCAAATTCAGCAGACTTAGCACAGGCACATGCAGGCAGATGCCTGCACGCCACTCTTTTCAATGACATCCACACCTCATCATAATAAAAATAATTATATATTAAACTATAGAAATATTAATATACCAATTAAATAAAGTACGTAATAAGAAGAAAAGAAAAAGTGGATCCGCTGTGACACCATAAAGTTCTCAGGATCCAAATGATCAAATAATGTGCTCTGTTCCTGAAAATTAAGAACAAAAGGAGGAAAAACATATGGAATATGTAACTGTAAACTGTCAGAAATGTGGCCGTAAGATGCATGTCTTACGCAAGTGTGCACGTGACAAGATGTACTGTACTATACAGTGTCTGGAAGCTGGCACCTCATCAAAGGTCTGAGTTTATTAAGCAGTAAGCGCTCATATTTCTAATGCATCTTTTTCAGTTAAAGATCCCAGTAAGAACATAAAAAAATCTGCCCGTCCCCATAAAAAGGGAGCTTTGCAACTTTTACATCGCGAAATAAGATACTCATCTTTATGGAAAAAAATGTTGCCGCATCTGGTACACACTATATACCTAAAGAACTATACATCTCTTGTATCGATAACTCTTTTACTTTTCTTTTCACTGCGCGGCAGATCCCCGATGTTCAGACACTCCACATCTACAGAAATGCCAATGAGATCACGAAAAGCCTTTTTGATAGCTTTTTCCCTTGTCTGCCTGCAGCAAGGGTCCCGGGCATTGTCCACCTCCACGCGGAAAAGTATGGATTCCTTACCACCATCGCGAGCCAGCAGTACCTGATACTCGCTGCTGACACCCTCAAGTCTGTGGGTAAGATCCTCTAGCTGCCCCGGGTAAACATTGACCCCTTTTATTTTGATCCTGTCATCTGTGCGGCCTAAAATCCTGTCAATGCGGGGAAACGGGCATCCGCAAGTGCAGTGCCCCGGAATGATACGGGTCAGGTCCCTTGTCCTATAACGTATCAGAGGTGCACCTTCCTTTGAGAGGGTGGTCACGACAAGTTCACCCAGCTCTCCGGCAGGTAGTATCTCACCTGTCACGGGATCTATGATCTCAAAGTACAAGAGGTCTGACCAGTAATGTAAACCATCATGCAGGTGGCAGTCCTGGGCAATGCCTGGACCGTATATTTCCGTCAGGCCATATATATCAAAGCTCTCCAGACCCAGTTCTTCTTCTATGCGGGTGCGCATCTTGGGGCTCCATCTTTCTGAACCAATGATACCTTTCTTAAGATGGATCTTATCTCTTATGCCTCTCCTGTTAATTTCTTCTGCAAGCAGCAAAGCATAGGAAGAGGTACTTGTGATAGCAGTGCAATGCAGATCCATAAGCATCTGCAATTGTTTTTCTGTGTTACCCGGGCCCATGGGCACTGCCATACCGCCCAGTTTTTCAGCACCAAGCTGAAAACCAATGCCTGCTGTCCACAGACCATAACCAGGAGTGATCTGTATCCTGTCCTTGTTGGTCAGACCAGCAAGTTCATAGCACCTTTTCATCATATCCGCCCACAGATCCACGTCTTTTTGCGTGTAAGGAATTATAACGGGTTTACCTGTGGTCCCGGAAGAGGAATGAATACGCACTACTTTGTCTTCAGGTACTGTCTGCAGACCAAGGGGATAGGCATCCCTCAGTTCTTCCTTGTATGTGAAAGGAAGGGTACCAATATCTTCAAGGCTTTTAATGGATCCTATATTCACATTTTCTTTTGAGAACTTCTGCTTGTAGAAAGGACTGTTAGCAGCAGCATATTCCAGCAGGGACCGGAATTTCTGAAGCTGTTCCTCCTGAGAAGGTGCTGTATACTCATTCCAAATATCATATTGTATTGGGTCTGCACACATTTTGATCCTAGCCTTAAATCTCCATTTGATATAATGTTCTTAAATAAGCTATAATGTACGATTGTGTACTAAGCAAAGACATATAAACTTTTTGTTCCACATAAAAAAGTGCTAAAAAGGATAAAACTGCTGAATATCGATTAACAATGTAAAAGTGAGAATAAAAGAGAGCCTACCATATAATGTTTTAAACATTGACCCACAATTCTGAATATGAGTGTTAACTCTATAAATATTAACTCGAATAACGAATTTCTCTCTAA
>CAZAMM010000103.1:0-4472 GCA_964486435.1 uncultured Methanosarcinales archaeon
TTGTCAAGCATGTCCTGAAGGACCATAAAATAGACGGTGCTTTGCTCATTGCATGTGACTATGAACTCAATAAAGTGATGATGGCCCTCAAAGGCACAAGGATAGTCACCTATGGTGTTCCTATGCTGAATGATGGCTGTTATAATACACAGGTAGACTATAATGATATCATCAGGGCCTTTGAGGAGTTCAGTTGACCTGCTCTTGCTGCAGCATTGTGCACAAGGTAATTTCAAGTTGACCTGACACTGATAAGCCATCCTAACTGTAGATGACTGAATAAATATATGACCAGGGTGCATTGTCATACTGCTTGAAGAACCGGTTTAAATGATCATATATCCTGTAATTGTCAAGAGGTTATTTCATGAAAAAAATATATAAATATTATCCTGAAGATTTTGGAGAATTAACTGTCAAAGTTATACACATGGATCTTCTTTTTGATGTGTTCGATGATCATACAAAAGTTACTTCTCATCTCAAATTAAAGACCCTGAATGATAACATCAATGAGCTTGAGCTCAATTGCAAAAAGCTGGAGCTGCTATCAGTAAGCTGCAGGGGATATGCCATTGATCATGAGTACAGGCAAGCTGACAATATACTGTTAATAAGGTTCTTACATGCAGTGCCTGCGAACACAGAGATAGTCATTGATACCCAAACCATTTGCAGACCTACTAAGAACATACTGGAAGGCCTCTACTATGATGAGACACCCTCTGGCGCTCCGCCGCAGCAGATCACCCAATGCCAGCAATGGGGATTCCAGAGACTAGTACCCTGCATAGACGACATGGAAGCAAAATGCACTTACACTACTACGATCATTGCGGATGAAAGATATACCAATCTCATTACCAACGGTGATATTAAAGAGCCGAGGCATTCTGTCGGAAATGGCAGGGACAGGATAGTCTATGACAATTCGGTCACACCCATGGCTCCTTATCTTTTTTTCCTGGGCGTGGGCACCTATGACACGTTCAAGAAAGAGTTCGAATATCCGGATGGGCACACCTTTGACCTGGAACTGCTGGTGCCCCCAGGTTCTGATCCCCTTACAGCCAAGAGAGCTCTTGATGTGCTTTATGATTCTATAATGTGGGTGTATCTTTTTACCGGCATCCCAGAGCAATACTCACAGTTTGATAAACGCCAGGAGATCATGGCTATGGTCAGGAAAAGAGACCAGCTTAAAGACAGTAATGGTGCCGGTGAACAGATAGCAAAGATCAGACAAGATCTGAAGCAGGCCATGGAGCCGATAAATACCGGATACAGGTATACAGGTACCGTTTACAGGGAGATCGGCATGCAGAACTCCAATTTTGGTGGTATGGAAAATGTGGGTAACACGACCATCACCACAAATCGCATAATGCCTTTCCCTCAGATGACAGACAGTGCTTTTGAGTACATGATGAGGGTGAAGGTCCATGAGTTCTATCACAACCTCAACGGCTCTGAGGTGACCGGGAAAAGTCCTTTTGAACTATGGCTTAACGAGGCAGTTACCGTCCATGTAGAAAGAGCATATCATGCATATCATTTTGGCGAAACTTATAGCCGTCTTCAGGAAGTACTGGAGTTCCTGGCTCCCGGTTCAGGCACCTTTGCCCTTGACATGGGAGCGGCTTCCATGCCCATTATCCCGGATGGTTTTAATGACCCTGATGACCTTATCACTGCAGTGACCTATGTCAAAGCCCCGGAGTTTGTACGCATGACAGAGGCCCTGATGGGCAAAGAAAATTTCGTTAATGCTCTGAACGTCTATTATTCCAGATATAAACACTCAAACGCTTCAAGCTGGAACTGGATCGAAGTGATGGAAGAGGTCTCTGGTCAGAAATTCACAGATATGGCTAAGACCTGGTTAAAACAGATACATTTCCCTATGGTCCATGTAAGAACTTCCTATGATGCCAATGCCAGGACCTTTACATTGCTTTTCGAGCAGGTATCTTCGGAAACAGGGGCATGCTGGGAGTTCCCGGTCCGTGCGGCTCTTGTGGACAAGGAAGGCAACGATCTTGCCGAAGTTGTGCAGCGCATGGGGGGCAAGGAGCATACGATAGTGATCAGTGACGTGGAGAGACCCGCTTTCGTATCTCTTAACAGGGGATACACTTTCTTTGGTAAAATGGTCTGTGATGCGGATTATGATGAGCTGGTCCTGCAGATAAGAAAAGATAAAGATCTGATAAACCGGTTCATTGCATTCCACAAGATCGTGGACATGGAAAAAATGGCACTCATAGAGGATGCCGAGCGTCTCCCTCCTCAAGAGTTCACAGACCTTTATCACGAACTTATCCAAAATTCAGACCTGATGGAGGAAGCGGGGGCTCAGTTTCTGACTATCTTTGAATCCGTAGAGGATGAAAGACTGGCACACAGATATCAGTTGTTATATGAGGTCAGGCAAAAGATCATGAAAGCAATAGCAAGCAGACATGAAGCATCCTTAATATCTCTCTATAGGTCTTATAATGCAACAGAAAATAAAGACCAGGATTATATGAGTGCACAGGTCAGCGCCATCAAGAACAGGCAGGTAAAGAACATGTGCCTCTCTGTGCTGTCGACCCTGGATACTCCTGCAGTACAGTATCTTATTAAGGAACAGTTCGAAACTGCCCGCAATGCTACGGATAAATTAAGTGCTTTCAGTTATTACCTTGCAGGTTCGGCATCCGACAGACTGCAGCTTATGCAGGCTTTCCAGAAGGAAGCAGAAACACATCCTGTAAGCTGGGAAGCTTTCCTGAAAGTTATAGGAAGTAATAGCAGTGATGCTGTATTTGATCTGGTAAGACAGGTTGAAAGATGTGAGGCCTTCAGGGTAGAGCAGGCAAATGACCAGAGAGCGCTCTATGGCAGTTTTGCATTTAACAGGAAGAGATCTCTGCAAACCGAAAAGGGAAGAGAGTTGCTGCAAGACATTGTCCTCAAGCTGGCAGAGGTCAATGAGTATAATACAGTAAATATACTCAATGTCCTTGCCAACATTGATAAAATGGAGGAGGAATACTACATCCCTCTGGTGGGAATGATGGCAGGTTTCCTGCAAAAGCTAAGTGAGGACCGTACTCCAAGCGTGTATAACCGGATAAGGAAGATATTACTTAATACTCCGCAGGCTGTGGCAAGATATGAAGCTATGCACGGAAAAATTGATCTGGGTTAAAACGTGATTCCCAAGGCAAAGCCGGAAAAAAAGTAATGGTTGAGTTCTCACTTTTTAATGAGATTTATGGCACTGCAGTGCTGTGTGAGTATATAAGTGTGTGATCTCTTGAATGAGCTCACACCTGTTTATATAGATAGTGAGAATATTATTTTCCATGGATAAGGATCTGGATATAGTACGAGATGCGGATATAATAGAAGGTCTGAATATCCGCATAATGCGCCGGGAAGAGGTACAGTTTGCAATTGACATGGCAGCTTCTGAAGGCTGGAATCCCGGAATATATGACGGAGACCTTTTTTATGAGGCTGATAATAATGGTTTTTTCATAGCAGAGTTTCAAGGTAAGCCAATAGGCTGTGCTTCTGCTGTTGCATATGATGACAAGTTTGGTTTTTTAGGGTTTTTTGTGGTCAAACCTGAGTTCCAGAATAAAGGCATAGGCATGAAGCTAACCGAAAAATGCATGGAATACCTGGGAGATAAAAATATAGGACTTGATGGTGTTGTAGAGAATGAAGAGAAATACCAGGAAGTTATGAAATTCAAGTCCTCTTACAGCAACCTGCGTTTTGAAGGCAGGGGCGGAGGACAAATCCCGGATGGGGTTGTAAAGCTTTCAGCAGTTCCTTTTGAAAAGCTCCTTGAGTATGACAGAAGAATGTTTCCTGCTGCCAGATCTGCTTTTTTGAAAGCGTGGATAGATCAGCCGGATTCTGATGCCTGTGCAGTCCTTGCAGATGGGGAGCTCAAAGGCTATGGTGTGATCAGAAAATGCTGGACAGGTCATAAAATAGGCCCTCTTTTTGCTGATGATAAGGATACAGCCAAAAAAATATTCAAAGCGCTTAGAGCTTCAGCTCCAAAAGAGAAAATATATCTTGATGTGCCAGAGCCCAACAGGGAAGCATTGGAAATAACTAAGAAATATAACATGACTGTGATGTTTAAGACTATACGTATGTACAGTCAAAAAGAGCCTGACATAGAGCTTGATAAGGTTTATGGTGTTACAAGTTTCGAACTTGGATGAGGACATACTAAAAAAGAAAGAACAAATATCCAGGCTGTGCTATAGGATGCATTTCTTTATGTCTTTATACCCGAGATCTGATTTACCATCTTGGTTGTGTTGGTAAGTATAGCTGAATTAATTTCTTTTGTTAATAAGAGTTTACTTTAAATTTCATTTACCTTTATATATAACGATTAAAAATAGGCTCTGTAGAAATGCTACTTTTGCTTTTATTTTGACCTAATAATTTAAAAAGGA
>CAZAMM010000104.1:0-4430 GCA_964486435.1 uncultured Methanosarcinales archaeon
AGAAGAGTAAAAAGCACATGAAGAAGCGAGAGATCTACAGTGATCTGCGCTGTGCCCCTCCTTTTATTATCCGTGTAGACGGCAGAACATTCAAAGCTTCACTGTTACGTATGGGGTTCAAAAAACCCTTTGATAGCAGTTTTGCAGTTTCTATGGGTAATGCTGTAGAGGCTTTATTTAAGAAAAGTGGTCTTTCACCGGTTTTCGGGTATACTTTCTCCGATGAGGTCAACCTCTTTTTCAAGGACACGCCATTTGACGGGAGAGTGGAAAAACTGAACTCAATTGTTCCCAGTTTTTTAAGTAGTGCACTTACTTTAGGTCTGAATGCACAGGAACCACTTGCCTTTGATTCCCGTATTGTTCCTGTGTGCAGGGAGCAAATAGCGGAATACCTGGACTGGAGGCAGAGGGAGGCATGGAGGAATTGTATCAACTCATATGCCTTTTACACACTTGTTTCACAAGGGTCCAGTGAAAAGGAAGCAGCTGTTGTCCTTAGAAAGAAAAGGTCATCTGATGCCCACGAATTACTTTTTAGTTACGGTATAAACATATCTAAAGTACCAGCATGGCAGAGGAAAGGGATACTTGTTCATAAAGAGCGATACTCCATTGAGGGGTATGATCCTTTGATGAAGATAAATAAAAGCAGCATCCGCACAAGAGTTGTGCAGAACTGGGATATACCTGTCTTTCATTCTCCCGAAGGCAGGTCGCTAATTAACTCGCTGATTAGTGACAGTTAACCATATAAACAGAAAGAGGTTTTATATGAACCATTATTTACGAATGGTGAACACATGGACAGACTGGAGCTTATAAAAAGGAACGTACAGGAAATTGTTACAGAGGAAGAACTGGAAGAACTTCTAAAAAAGAAGGATAACCCTGTTGCGTATGTGGGTTATGAGCCCAGTGGCAAGATCCATTTAGGCCATGTGCTTACGGTCAATAAACTCCTCGATCTGCAGAATGCAGGTTTTCAGATAACAGTCCTGCTCGCAGATGTGCACGCATACCTTAACCAGAAAGGCACTCTTGAAGAGGTCCGTAAAATTGCTGATTATAACAGGGATTGTTTCATTGCCCTTGGGCTTGATCCGGACAAGACTAAATTCGTATATGGTTCAGATTTCCAGCTGACATCCGATTACATGCTCAACGTGCTCAAGCTTACAACTACCGCATCCCTTAACAGGGCAAGAAGAAGTATGGACGAGGTTGGCAGAAAGATGGATGATCCCAAGGTCTCTCAGATGGTCTATCCAATGATGCAGGCAATAGATATCGCTCTTCTTGGTGTGGATGTAGCTGTGGGAGGTATAGACCAGCGCAAGATACACATGCTTGCCAGGGAAGGGCTGCCAGCTTTGGGTTTCAAGTCTCCCCTTTGCATACACACTCCCATACTTCTGGGTATCGACGGAAAAAAGATGTCCTCTTCAAGTGAAAATTTTATTTCTGTCGATGATTCGGAGGAAGAAATCGATCAAAAGATGAGGAAAGCTTTCTGCCCTGCAGGTCAGGTAAATGAAAATCCTATGCTGGAATTGTTCAGGTATCATATCTGCCCCAGATATCAGGAAATTACGTTCGAAAGGCCGGAGAAATATGGTGGAAACCTTGTATGCAGAAGCTACGAGGAGCTTACAACGGTCTTTTCTGATGGACAGTTGCATCCAATGGATCTCAAGAAAGGTGCTGCCAAGTACATGAATCTGATACTTGGGCCTGTCCGGAAGGTTCTGGAAAGTAATTGAACCTTTTTAAAGTCGCAACATATTTAACTGGTAACATACAAGAAATAATCAGAATATTCATTCAGGCGGAGGATCAAATGAGGTATACCTACCAGGATTCCATGGACCTGCCCGTACAGCGTGATTTTATTCAGGATATTACTGACCTTATCGAAATAGCAGGGAAAGTCCTCTCCTTGGAAAATGATGCTATTGAGGCAAATGAAATTGAAATGAAGGCTATTTCCTCTCTTGAGAACAGGATAGTCGATCTTGAAAAGTTTGCAAATGATGTTAAAAATTATGTGAGGTCTGTTTCTTTTAATCCAGAAAATGTGGAGATCCTTGATTGTCATAATGCCATCATCGATGCCTGTGATGAAAGTGTCAACATCGGTCTTCATAACCTCAAAAAAGAGCTTGAGCAAAAAAAGAGGGAACATGAGGTGCATATCAGCGAACTGGAAACGAAAATGTTTCCCATGCTCAATTCGCTTTTTGAGGACGGTATATACGGTGCTATTCGAAGGTATTCTGTCCGTCTTGATAATAACACCATGCGGGGCGAACTAAAAGCCTCTATATCAGGTGTGGAATATGAAAGTGAGCTTCTTTACCGCAATGATCCCTTATTCATGCGGGAAGTTCATGGAGATATCCAGCTTCCTGTCTGGGCGAAAAGCGGCATAATACATAAGGAAAACAAAGTAAAGATGGTCGATGTAAGTGAGTTCATGATCACAAATATCGATTTTGATGGTATTTCTCATCTTGAATTGGCTTTTGAGAACAAGAAGCAAAATCAGCAGTTCAAAATAATTTATGATACAGAGGATATTCAGATCCTTCATGGGAACAGTGATATAACTGCAGATAAAACCCTGTCCCAATCTATTGATATGGCTAGAATTGAACCATTGGGTGCTGAGCTTAAAAAGTTTTTAGAGATGTCTATTATGTCTCAGAAACTTCAGAAGGTAATGCTTGATGGCCGAGATGCAGTCCATAACAATGAAGTTTTTGATTGTTTTAAGATAATTATGGAAAGATATGGTGATATTGTCCGCGAATGCATTGAAAGAGGCTTTGTTAAGAACGAGATTACCATAAAGATAGAACGTACCGATGGCACAAGGACAGAAAAGTACGTGACAAAAGAAGAGCTTTTTAACCAGTTGTCAGAACTTGGCAGTGAAGGCCTCGAACTGGCAAATATACTTAATGTGGAATAAAAAGTGCTACTGTTGTTCATTAAATGATCCTTTTCAGCACCTGGGTCCTGGGCATTGTTTATGCTCCTGATCGTTCTATTGTTAAAGAATGAAATTCCGGGTGCTTGTTTCTGAATTGGATCGGGTCTTGCATTCACAAAGGGAATAAGGTCATGCAGCGTACTGTAGAAGGGATATGCTCTAAGATCAGAAAAAATAAGCAGTGGTCATGACTACCCATGAAATATGTCAGCTTGTCAGGGAAGGTCAGGACATAAGAATGGAAGATGTGGATGTGATTACCACAGCTACGCGGGCAATAATGACCGGTACTTATGCAGTTATGTCATTTCCCATTGACGCTCCGCGGCAGTTCACAAGGCAAAAAAGATATTCCTGAATGGTGTGCCTGTTTTTGCAGGTCCATGTCCCAATGAGAGGCTGGGCATACCTGATCTTATGGTCTTTGGACCTCTCATTCCGGTCTCAGGCCAGACTACGGTGCTGGCCATCTTTTCAGGGATGTGGTACAGCAAAAAGATATCGAGGTCTCTGTGATTACTGATGAGAATGATACTTTTACCTCAGGTATTATTCTGGATGATGTACCATTTGCCCGTTTATTCGGAACCAGACACTGCTTCAAGAACTATTCTGCATTTGTTAATTGTGCTTCTTAAGCATTCAACACTATCTTTCATGCAATGGGTTTCAGTCCCGGGTTTTCAGGAGCTACTGTGTCCGGATGCGGAGAGATTAATCCTGTTAAGAATGACCCTTTGCTGGAAACCATTGGCATCGGTATACGTTTCCTTATGAATGGAAGTGAAGGTTTTATCATAGACAATGGTACTCGCAGTAGTACCGCAAAGCCATACCTTACAGGATTTGCGGGTATGCATGGTATGGACCCTGAGCTCATGGGTGGTTTTGCCACCAGTGCCGGACCAGAATGCATTGTTTCCTGGTTTATTCCCATACCTGTTACAACTCAGTCCGTATTGGATCTATTAAGACCACAGATGCAGAGATCCCTCTTTCTGTAATGGATGTTGATAGCAGAAAGCCCATAGGCCAGGCGTGCTATGGGGATGTCTGGCAGAATGCGGACTAAGATGTCTTTTTTGATCCATCTGCATGCATGCGATGTACAACATGTGAAGCCAGGGAGAATTGTCCAATGGGTGCAATATATAGGAATAAAGGCGAGATTGTGGTTGACAGATTCCTTTGTTTCAATTGTGGTCTATGCTCCACTTTATGTCCTGCCGGCGTATTTATTGCAAAACTTGGAAGTATCAAGGTAACTTTGAATTGTTGCGATGCAGAAAACTACAGGGAAGTACCTATTGTACTACGCCAGTCTGACCGAAAGAGAGCACAGAAGATGGCTGAAGAACTGAAGAACAAGTTGATAGAAGGGTCTTTTGTCATGGGGCAGATGGCTCAGAGTATTAAGTAATGCTTGCATTATTTT
>CAZAMM010000105.1:0-4236 GCA_964486435.1 uncultured Methanosarcinales archaeon
AAAGAGGTTAAAATCAAGTTATTAATACATAACCTTGACAGATATGTCAAGGTTAGATATATTGCTCAAATGAGCATTTCTACAGAGCCTAAAAATATAGGATTTATATACTTAAAATAGACTTTTTATCATCGGTGCATCATTAAAAATACAGGAATTGAAATCAAAGGGAAAGGTTTATGCTTTTTTATCGATAATCTTGTCTATCGTAATAACAATAGGAGTGTTATAAATGCAAGAGTTTACACTTGAAGAAGTTGCACGCTACAATGGAAAAAACGGCGAAAAAGCCTATGTCGTATATAATGACAAGGTTTATGATGTTACTGAAAGTGGTTTTTGGTCAGATGGAGAGCATATGGGATTGCATGAATCTGGGAACGATCTGACCAATGAGCTGGAAGCTGAGGCTCCGCATGAAACTTCCGCTTTGGATGCATATCCTGTTGTGGGCACAATTAAAAAATAAGTCCCATTTTTTTACAGCGTTAGATATCCCATCTTGCCATCAAACGGATTTACGCTGTTAACATGTAGAAACCTATATATAAAACTCGATGGATATAACGTTATTCTTATAGGGGGAACTATATGCTTGAGATACAGAACCTTACCGTAGAAATTGGAGGCCGCAGGATACTTAATGGTGTCAATCTAAAGGTTGAGGACGGCCTTAAAAATGTGCTTTTTGGACCGAACGGTGCGGGCAAATCAGCTTTGCTGATGACCCTGATGGGCTTCTCGGGTTATAAAGTTTTAGAAGGAAAGATCATATTCAAAGGCGAGGACATCACAAATATGTCCGTGTACGAACGTGCACAGATGGGACTGGGGATCATGACCCAAAGGCCTCCTAATATGAGTGGGGTTAAACTGCGCAGTCTTTTAGATGTAATATCAAACAATGGCAGTAATTATGATGAGCTCGCTGAAAAGCTGGATATGGTACGTTTCCTTGACAGAGACATAAACGTAGGTTTCTCAGGCGGGGAGATCAAGAGATCGGAACTCTTGCAACTATCAACACAGAACCCTGACATGGTGTTACTTGATGAGCCTGAATCCGGCGTAGACCTTGTGAGCATCGAACAACTTGGTATTACTATCAAGAACCTTCTGACCGGTGGAGGTAAATGTGCAGGAGAAAGATGTAAACATGGTAAGTCAGCCCTGATTATTACCCATACAGGACAGGTACTGGACTATGTCGAAGCAGACAGAGGGTTCATACTATGCAATGGCAGAGTAATGTGTTCCGGCAATCCTCGTGAGATGCTGGATGATATTAAATCAAAGGGGTATGAGGAGTGTATCAAATGCAAGATGAACTATCTCTGAAGAAAAAGGCAGAGGACGCCCTTAAGAAGAGTGCTGCTTATGGTGAGGATTTCAACCTGGATGATTACGAGATAGCCAGCAAGGAAGAAAAGGTCACAGAGGATCTGACCAAGCTGAGTCACGATGACCAGAACACACTTCTGAATGTGGGGATCGTACCCAGTGAAGAGAATCGCAGTGGCACTTTCATCATGCTCAACAATGCAGTTTCTCATACATCTGTCAAACAGGATGATGCAGTGGAGCTCATGTCTCTCCAGGATGCGCTTAAGAGATATGACTGGGTGAAGGAATACTCGTGGCATCTTGTCAAACCTGATGCAGATAAATACACTGCAATGAGCTACTTACAGAATGCTGATGGTTATTTTATCCGTGCTCCGGCGGGCAAGAAATCACAAATGCCTGTGCAGACATGTCTGCTCATAGGAGCTAAAGATGTTTCTCAGACGGTGCACAATCTGATCATCGTTGAAGAAGGTGCAGAGCTTGATGTAATTACAGGCTGTTCCACCAAGAAGGGCGTGGAAAAGGGATTACACTTAGGGATCTCAGAAATATATGTAAAGAAGGGAGCTACGCTGAACTTTACTATGATTCATAACTGGGCCGAACAGATCGGTGTTCGTCCCCGTACAGTGGTCCACGTAGAAGAAGGCGGTACCTACATCAACAATTATGTGACTCTCAAACCTGTCAGATCTGTTCAGACATATCCAACTGTACGCCTTGTAGGGAAAGGAGCGTTTACAAGGCTTAATAGTATTGGTGTAGCACATCCAGGATCAGAGCTGGACCTGGGAAGCAGAGTTATCTTCGATGCACCTGATACAAAAGCAGAACTTATATCAAGGACCATCACTACTGGAGGAAAGGTCATTGCAAGAGGTGAGATGATAGGAAATGCTTCTGGAGCTAAAGGTCATCTGGAATGTCATGGTCTTGTACTCGGCGAAGGCACTCAGAGGGCCATCCCTATACTGGAAGCAAATGTTGAGGACATAGAGCTATCTCACGAGGCTGCTGTTGGCAGAATTGCCAGGGAACAAATAGAATATCTTATGGCTCGCGGACTCACTGAGGACGAAGCTGTTGGAATGATCGTCAGAGGATTCCTTGATGTAGGCATTCAGGGTATACCTGATGAACTTAAGGCAAGTATCGATGAGACCATTGCCAAGATCGGTGAGAAAGCCATCTGATATAGATACTTTTATTGATGCGGTCTGTATTAAATCACCGCATCTTTCTTTAAGGATGCTTTAAACATAAATCTTAAGTAAAGGTTTTTATTATCAGATGTCATTAAATAAAGCCGAGAGGATAATAAATGGATAAAAAGCGTGCTATTGGTATTTTTCTCGCAGTGATCATGGTGGGTTCCATTCTCCCCCTGTTCTTCAGCGGTTCATCGAATAACAATAATGATCAAACAAATTCGGCAAGTGATGCTCCTGGTATAGACGCTATGCCTGGGAATAAAGTGAACCATGAGCTTAATTCCATTGCAGAAGGGCTGGCGATTAGTCCGGAAAACATCACTTCCGCTCAATATGTGGATTATGCAAGGATACATCAGAGCCAGCTTAAGACCTTCGTACCAAATGAAACCGAATTGTCAACTTTGTATAACGTAAGATTGACAAAAGAGTTCATTGCTGTCGACTCTAATATAGTGAACGGAACAGACATTGCTTTGAGAATGCATGAAATAGAGCCAAAGGTAGTGAATTTCCGATATATGGCTTCTAGCGAACCATACAAAGGATACTACTTACTGTCAAGAAGTGAAGACTACTATAATGTTGTAGGGTCACCTATGTTATTTGGCAGTAAAGAGAGCCTTGAAAATGCAATAGATGTTCTTTCTGGCGATGCTTCAGGGTCACATTATTTCGATGATTTGCTCAGTTATACTGAACCGGGAGCCGAGTTTCAGATGGTCAGTTCTGAGAATGGGATGATAGCTGACCAGTATTACTTAGAGTTCAAGGCTCTGGAAGAAGGTGGGTATGCAAGGACATCTCTTTTCCTTAATCTTAATGAAAGTGTACTTAATGACATCAACTCTCGTGCTCAGAACAGTTCCGTGCGTGGACTTGAATATAATATAACAAATTTTAATGGCATCACAAAAGTTATCGTGAAAACCAACGAATCGAACTTTTTCAGTCTTGCCATGGAGCCATCTGCATAAAACTTCTCTTTTCTTTTTTCGACGGAAAGACTTTTGTTCTAAAAAGACCTTCTGCGCAGGCTAAGTTAGCATTTTGCCGCAAGGTATATAAATAAATGCAGCGATTGATAGCCAACGCCTGATGTAAATTGCGATGTACTTCCTTTTATATCACAATCAAACAGGCAGTTGAAGATCATTAAGCCAGAGATATGTTCCGGTAAATATTGATTCCGGATCTACAATGAATGATGAAAGACCATGTAATGTGCATGGCCTTGAAGGAGATAAATAATATGGCAAAAAAATTCGATATTCCAGCAGAGCTCTCTGACAAAGCTCTCGAGAGCGTTGAACTCGCAAGAGATACCGGTAAGCTCAAAAAAGGTACAAACGAAGTCACAAAAGCAATTGAAAGAGGTATTGTTAAACTTGCAGTTATTGCTGAGGACATTCAGCCTGAAGAGATCATTGCTCATATTCCTGTACTGTGTGAAGAAAAGAACGCACCCTACATATTTGTAAAGCAGCAGAAGGAACTCGGAGCTGCCTGTGGCATTGGCGTGAACTGTGCAACAGTAGCTATAATAGATGCCGGAAAGGGTGGAGAACTCATAGAAGACATCGTGCAGAAGGTTAATGCCCTCAAATAAATCTTTTGGAGGTGTAGGCAATGGCAGATGATGATACAGGATATGCGGCAGAGGTCATCGATGTTATCG
>CAZAMM010000106.1:0-4132 GCA_964486435.1 uncultured Methanosarcinales archaeon
GAAAAGAAGGCTTTACAAGCCTTCGCTGAGTGAGGATACTACAAGGGGGCTATTTAATTTTATAATGAATGTGATTATATGTATGGTAGAAAATATGATCGTATAATCTTATCCAACATATCAGTTCAATTGTTTTTATCACCGTTGATCATATTTTATTGTAATATATTTTAACATATTTTGTATTTTAAGTATATTAGTGTTGAAGTCAACAAAAATAACAGTAGTGTCATAAAAAAGAGTGTAGCAACATATATATGCAAAAATATCCTATAAATCTTTAAGCAAGAATGCGTGCTCCAAACCAGAATGAGCTTAAAACAGGAAAATGTGTGTATCATGACACATGTTGTTTTGGAAAACGTTTTTAGTAAAGAGAGCATCGAATTTACAGGACTGATAACAATAGCCTTAGTGGTAGCTAAGGCTACAGGATACCTGGATATAGAATGGTTGTGGGTGTTTGTACCATTATGGTGGCCTGCAGCATTTGTTCTTGGCATAACGCTGATAATTGTGGTTTTGATGACAGTAGTTCTTTTCTTAGCTTCGATTGCTTATATTGCGTTATATGCTATAAAGATCGTTTATCATCTTACATAAGTACTGGACATCAGTAATGTACATACTGATCTTCAGGGCCATGCTTTTACCAATCTCCAAGGCATGACTGGGATTCATCTCTGGATGTGTTGTTCAGGATCCCAATATTCTTTAGGATCTGTTTTTCAGAAAAACCACGCTCTTCCACCAGAAATTCAAACAATTCTTCTGATCTCGGCTTTTTCCATCTGAGGGTGTAATCGGTTGTTACCGGAGGGTTCATAAAGAAATCGCTGATCTCCTCAACAGAAGCACATGTATCGATCTCTTTTTTTTCTTCCCGTAGCAGCGTATTGATATCCCTGTGCCTGAGAATGAGCTTAAGCGCGGTCTTTGGACCTACCCGGTGTATACCTTCATTAAAATCTGTACCTATACAGATAGCAACATCGATAAGTTGTTCGCGTGTGATGTTCATCTGTTCCAGAGAGTCTGCAAGGGAAATATGTTCCGGGTTCTTTGGAACATAGGCAGCCTTCCCGGGAAGTTTTCGTTTGCCAGTGCTTCCCAGATTGCGAACGACGTCCTTCGCTCCGAAAAGAAAAGCATCATAGTCCTGTGATCCTACAAGGTCAGCATCCCCACGGGTTGTCATGAACGCTGCCTGGGCCTCGGCCTCGGATTCAGCCTGCATCCATGGGATACCCATAAGTTCAAGGAGATGTTTTGATTCCTTAAGGATCTGAGGCGTGATACAGGAAGTTCCCTGAGCGAACTTCTTCATATCCTCCAGGTTGCCTTCCTCCTTTGCTGTTTCATAATTGCGTGCTGCAAGCTCCTTACACTCTTTGCGTTTTTCCAGTGTGCGTTCTTTCATTTGCGGTGGTTTGCCATCAAATATGAACAAGGGTTTGATATTTGCATCTCTCAGTTTGCAGGTCCGTGAGAACAGACCTGTAAGATGGGAAGTAGGGTTACCAGAAGTGTCAGTTAGTAAAGAACCATTTTTTTGCCTGATGGCACTAAGGAATTGATAAATCGTATTATATGCATCGATAGCTATCACTTTACCTGCAAGTTCCTCGTAAGTTATCGGATTTTTTGTGAGCAGTGAACCAATTTGAGTACCCATGATTACCTTCTGATATTTGTTATAAATGATCTTCCGGATTTACAGTGCCATTGCATAAATAAATTCTCAGTATATCTATGTGAAAAAGGATAAATTGACTTTGCAGAGATTTTATTCATAGCTAATTATATCATAAGGCTACAGGTACCGGAAGGTCCAATTGATCAGCAGGTTCATGTGATCAGCCTACAGTGTTCTCATAGTTCACGATATATGCTTTTGGAGGCTTTATGTCTCTTTTGTAGAATTCGTTCCAGGTTCTTCGGGTTACGTCGGATCTGAATACAAATTCATCCCTGAGATCATTCACATATGCCCGTGCTTTCAGACCTTTGTAGAAGGGATAATCGTTCAGGAGGATAACGACGGGTCTTGTAGGGGATATATATACGTATCTTGAAGTGACGACAGCTTCTCTTAAGATCTTCATCGCCAAGTCTACGTCAGCATCTTTCTCAATGTAAATATCCAGAGCTGCCATCATTTCCGAACTGCCTGAATTGCCACTTGCCACACTTTGTGTGAATATCAGATTGTTCGGAGCCGATACAAGATCGTCATCTGGAGTAACAAGACGGGTAGATCTAAGGCCTATATCCTTTACCTCACCATAATAGTTACCCATCTGAATCCTGTCCCCAACCTGATATGTCTTTTCCATTACGATCACAACTCCTGCTGCAATATCCTCAAAGAGGTTCCGCAGACCAAAACCAATGGCAGCACCAATAAGACCACTAAATAGTATTAATTGGTCGAAGGAGAGTGCAAATATAGATGCTAGTATGTAATAGACAGCCAATGCATAAATAAGGACTTTGGAGAGCGGGATTATAGTCTTGAGATATAGTCTGTACTTCCATGACATCTCTGAGATCTTTGTAAGTAGAAAAGTCACAGCTTTTGAAAGAAGAAAAGCAAAAATTATGATGAAAACAGATGCAAGCACAGTATCTGCATTGATATTTTCAAAGTTTGTGATCATTGTGACAAAATCTTCTTCAGCCATTACCACACCAGCCTTATGTTCTCCAGGTATTTGGCCACACCATGCAAATTTTCTGGTTTTATGCTATAATAATTATCTTTTTTCAGGATAAGATCCTGAGATAACATTTCGAACAATATTCTATTGATCATCATATCGTCTGCATCACAGCTCAAATTTAGTATATTTTTTAATTCCTCCCTTTTAATGTAACCCATTGACAGTATAATATACAACACAAATCTTTCGGTACTATCAAGCTCTATGTCGCTCTGAACAGTGTTTATGCTACTTGTTTTAATTACAGGGTATTCCAGCCATTTTTTCCATATATCCTTTGCAACACCAGGATTACCCCGTGATATCTTTGTGATCTCTTTGACAATGGTGGATTCAGCAGTTTCACTGGGAGTCCTTTTAAAAACAAGAGTTTTAAGAGCTTCGTAATTTATATGCAGACTGTATAGATTGAGCTTACCATGTGTGATCTTTTTAGCTATAGGTATTTTTGTCACCTGAAAGATTTCTTCTTTTACATCAGTATCGTTTACAAATTGTATTTCGTCCTCATCATATGCTGAGAGCAGGAACTCTTTCATATCTGTGGAGGTCAGCGAGGGGATATGGATCTGTACTGGAAAGTATTTGCCTATGCCAACTACACGATGCAGATAACTCCAGGAATGGATGTTCCAAGTGGTTATATAAAGTCTGTCATCAGATGCAAGTATCATATTCAGAAACTCTTCTATAACATCGAACCCTCCGATCTTTCTCATATACAGATAATGGCAATTGTCAAATATCATTATCTTATTAGGATCTCCAAGCAGAGGTATCTGGTCCTTATTATCGATTATTGATGAAAAGGTGACCTTTGTCACATCATGCGGATGCATTTTTACTATCTCATCTACCAGTTCAGATTTACCAGCATAGGGTAACGCAAGTATGGCGACATTTACCCGCTTGCCGGCTTCAAAATCAGAGATAGCTTTTTGGATGGCTTCGATCTGCTCGTCCATACCGAATATCAATTTACTTGCAGAGTCTTGTTCATCTGATGAACCCATAAATATTCAACCAATATTTCAATATTATTAATTCTGTTGCCTGCAGGGAATATATACATAAAACACAAAGTGAACTGTACAAAAGAAGGTAATACAATTATAAATACTCCATGATAAGAGTACCATTGTGAATATAAATGTGATGTAATGTAATGAGCACTTATAAAAGATTTTTTGAACAAAGGCAGAAACAATGAGATAGCTTTATTACATGATGAGATTGTCTAATTAGAACTTCGGTTTAAAAACCTATTCGTTTTTTCATTAACTCCATACCTTTTTTTGGGGGGGGCGGTAGCTATAAATACCATAAATTTGGCCCCCCTCATGACTAAAAAATCTGGTATTGTTAATTAAACATTGCTAACTCTTTATTTCTATATTTCATTAAGAGGA
>CAZAMM010000107.1:0-3865 GCA_964486435.1 uncultured Methanosarcinales archaeon
AAACTATATAAGCCTGTAATGCTTTTTCCAGTTAATGAAATATTGTGATAGGGATTATGAGACTGAGACCTTTAAGGATATTGATCTCAAAGATGCATCTTTCAAAAGCTCAAAGTTCATAGATTGCAATTTTGAGAACTGCAACTTATCAAATGTGGATCTGAATGGCACAAAGTTCAAGGATGTAAGATTCAAGCAATGCAAAATTCTGGGACTGGACTTCACAAAATGCAACAACTTCATACTCAGCATTGGGTTTGAATCTTCTGCTCTTTCTTATTCAATTTTTTCCAATATGGATTTAGAAAACACGGATTTTATCAATTGTAAGGTTTATGACTGTGATTTTCTTAATACTAACCTCAAAGGTGCAAATTTTGAAGGATCAGATCTCAAAAATAGCTTCTTTAAAAACACTAATCTTAGCTTCACGTCTTTCAGGAATGCAAAGAACTATAACATCGATCCGAATCATAATTTTCTGAAAAGAACCAAGTTCTCTGTTCCTGAGGTTATCTCTCTTTTAAATATCTATGACATAGATCTTGAATGAACGTCGATAGGCCAAAAAACGTAATTATCCGGCTTGTATCAGGTTAATTATTATCGACATCACTGAGCTCTGTAAACCATTTCCCCTTATGTGTGTCAAAAACTAGATATGCAGGTAATGAGAAACCATAAACCGGTTCTTTGATCAGCCCTTGGAAGGGTAGAGGATGGGTCGTGTTATGTGATCCCACTTTGTGCTAACACAACCCCCTGTAGAGTGTTCAGCACCTACAACATTCACGCACGACCCATCGATCTTTTTGGGGTCTAAATCCATTTATTTCCCAGTGGGTCCATAATAGTACCATGCAAACTTACAGTGTATCCCTGAAACAGGTAACACAAAATGTAGTAAGCTAATGGGCTATTTTGTTTACCCACATTGTACAATATGTCTTATAAGTTTATGAAGCATTCGTTTTGTAGAAAACATGCACATCATATTTGAATAAATGAGTTTACAGAGAGTAAAAATTCATTCATCTTTGTGAATACTGAGTATTCTGTATTTGTATCTTTTTCCAGTTGAGGCCCTGTAATGAACATTTCTGCAGATCATAATTTCCAATAGTTATAAATTGATTAACCACAACCTCTGTATTATGTACGATCTGATGGACACCGCAGAAAAGATTCGCACCATGGAGATAAGGGGAGCCGGCAGGATAGCAGTTGCAGCTTCAGCAGCCCTTAGGGATCATGCACGGACACTTAGTTCACTGTCTGCTGAAGATTTTGATGCAAGCATCAATGAGGCTGCAAGGATACTTGTGGAGACCAGGCCCACGGCTGTATCCCTGCCTAATGCTGTAGCGCTCACAAAAAAGTATTCTTCAAGGAATACCAGCGAGGCCATTGCTGAGATAGTTGCCAATTCCGAGAGGTTCATCAAAAATGCCAATGAAGCCCTTGACAAGATCGGCAGGGTAGGTGCCCGGCGCATCCGTGACGGGGATGTCATTATGACCCACTGTAATTCCCATGCAGCTATCGCCATCATCAAGACAGCTTTTAAGCAGGGCAAGAGGATATCTGTCATCGCCACAGAATCCAGACCCCGCAGACAGGGTTTCATAACAATAAGGGAACTGAACGATGCGGGTATTCCTACTACGCTCATCGTGGACTCAGCTGTGAGGCTGGTGATGAAAGATGTGGATCTTGTGGTCGTGGGTGCGGATTCTATTGCTGTTAATGGTGCATTGGTTAATAAGATCGGTACTTCCCAGCTTGCTCTGGCTGCCAGGGAAGCCCGGAAGAATGTTCTGGTTGCAGCCGAGACATATAAATTCAGTCCTAATACCATTCTGGGTCAGATCGTGGAGATAGAGGACCGCTCAAGTGACGAGGTCATAGACCCTGATATGCTCAAAGAGATGCCAAATGTAAAAGTACGCAATCCGGCCTTTGATATCACTCCACCTGAATACATTGACCTCATAATCACAGATGTGGGCGCTTTCCCGCCGGCAATGGCCTATATGGTGATCAAGGAATACCTGGGACTGGACCTGGTGGACCTGGAATAGTTTTGTTTTCTTGAATATAGTGAATGAAGGAATTATTTATTATCTTTCCAGTTCCACCATTTCAGAAGTTGCGGGTCATGCTTCTCGTTCGATGCGTAATGTACTGCGCATCTGAATATATAGAGCATGCACCTGTCTACCTTCTTTCCGGCATTGTCACACGTTCTCAAATAAAGTTCCTCAGCTTCTTTGCCTTTCAGATTAGCCACGGAACGAATACCTAATTCCCAGAGGTCCTCTGCTGTTTTTTCACCAACTCCAGGAATTATTTGCAATTCCTTTAGAGTTTGGTTTTTGTTCTGATCATTCATTTCTTACCTACAGTGGCTACATATATTACGAACTCATGCTCTCCGTCGAGGTCCAGCAGTTCGTTCATGTCATCATCCAGGAAGGCTGCTATGGCACAAACACCGCAGTCAATTGCTTCCGCACTCAGGTACAGGTTCTGGCATGCATGACCTGCGTCCAGGTGTAGGTAACGATATCCTCTTTCTCCGTAGCGCCATTTCATTCTGTCTGCAACAGCCGTCCAGATGAAAGTCACTGCGCTCTTCTTTACAAAATCCTGTCCCAGACAGGCCTCAGTGATCTCCTTTGCCATATCTGTCTCAATATCCAGTTGCAGAAGCTTATGTCCTATGGCAAGGAATCTGTACAGCCCAGGCTCAAGCTCCTCCACATTGTTGATCAGCAGATATGTTTCCAATGCATGTCTGGCTCCTGCTGAAGGCACGGTCCTGAAAGTGACAACATCTTCAATTATCTCTTTAACCCCCTGTGTACACCATAAAAGATACGAGAGTTCTTTGAGGCTAAGGGGCTCATCTGAATAACTGCGCACGCTTGTGCGATGTTCTATGGCGCGTTTTAAGGGTACGTCTCTCACATGAATATTACCAGGGTCTGGCAGGTCGATGATCTTGATCCTATCATCTGGCTCCTTTTGCAAAGGTGGCTGAGGATACCCGTCTGTTTGAGGTGCTTTTCCAAGGTACTGGAACTTAGTCAATTTCATGAATTCTTTGCCAATTTCTTGCATTTTATACTCCCCTTTTGCATATTCACTGCTACGTTCTAATCTTTTATCATATATTTGTCTTTGAGTACTTATTCACTGTCATGTACTTACTTGTTAGCCCTGATCACTATAAATCCCCCTTCTCCATATCCGTCTCTGACAGTCTCGACATCTGCTATCATTTCCAGTGGTCTGAAAAGGGTCTGAACTATGGTAATATTCCTGAAACCAGCTTCATGGATGCATGCTTTTATTTCGTCCACTGAATGGAGTTTGACAGGTGAGTATGATCCTTTTTCGTGCTGTCTTTTTTCATATTTTTTCTCATATGCATCTCCTAATCTGCTGTTCCTGTCTATCATTCCAAGCACCATTCTGCCATCTGTTTTTAGTATCCTGCTAACCTCAGAGAACGCTTGCTGCATGTCAGTCAGAAAAGAGTCTACAGTAACCATCAGAGCAAGATCAAGGCTCTTATCCTTGAGTGGTAAGTCTTCCACCACTGCTTGTATACAAATGACATTTCGTTTTCTGGCTAATTCCAGCATTCTCCGGGAAGGGTCTGCACCATAAGTTATATGCAGGGCTTGTGCAAATCTCCCAGTTCCCACTCCTATCTCGATAGATCTGTGTTCCAGATATGCGTTTTCCAGCACCTTCTTTATAGCAGCCAGTTCTGAATAGAAAACTTTAATGTGCTGGTCATACCAGACATCATATTCTTGTGCATCTGTAATGAGTGATGATTTCATTCGAGACATTT
>CAZAMM010000108.1:0-3861 GCA_964486435.1 uncultured Methanosarcinales archaeon
CTAAAAAAGGAGGATTAGTACTGCAATAGAGAGGGAATCTCAGAGGACCCTAATTCATTAGTATAGTTCAGGTTTATGATCATAACAAGGTTTTATGGTACAGAACTATTTTCTGCACTCAATGCCAGACCCATGTTCACCTTTTCAGCTTTTTCCCTATACTGCAGGAACAGTTCCTGGCTCCACTGCAGAGCTCTTGGGTCAAAGCTCATGATGATACGGTGGTCATAGTGGCCACTTTTGTTGAAGAAACACAGAAACAGGAACCTATCAGTGGTTACAATGGTAGCCAGCCCGCATATTTCATTGGTAACCATAAGCTCCGTGTTATCCGAATACTCCAGTTTTTTCATCTGTTCTGCATAATCCTTCTGGAATCTTTCCAGAACAGAAGGTGTAAGCACAAGGGAAACATTTACATCCTGCTCGGCAAGTTTTGAGTAAATAGCAGGATATTCCGGATGAAAGTAAGCAGTAAAAGCCTTAACAAAATTTGATTTTAAAATGTTTTCTTTGAACTCTCTGGGAAACTCAAAGAGATAATTAAGATCAGGTTCCATAATAAGGTAATTTCCAAGTTCACCTAGCCTTTTTAATAATGGCCATGGTATGCCTGTAAGATCATGGGTTAGCCAATATTCCGTGTTCTCCTCAAACACTTCCACGATATTTAGGTACGGCAACATGTTCTCTACAAGTACTTCGCCCATATTTGAAAGGCGATACCGGTCTTCCTCCTGAATAACAAGACCACATTCTTTTAGTTTTTTTATCTGCGGGATGATAGCCGTAGAAGTCACATTAAGAGCTGTTTTGATCTCGTCCCGACCTTTCTCTCCTTCCTTCAGCAAGAGCAACAGATTTTTTCTCTTTTCAGAGTTGAGCATGGTGTCTATCAGGGAAGTTTTCATTGATCTCTCACTATTTCTGTTATAATACTTATGTACTATTCCCAGTATAAATATTGGATGAAACAAAAGGGAACGTTCGGCTATATCCTTTTTTCTAAAGAAGCTTTTTTCCTTTTGATCTCCTTCTCTGCATTATGCCTGTAAAGGGTCATCTCGATGTTGGAACGCAGGTCATTGGCCTTAAAGGGTTTCACAATGTAAGCATAGGGTTCAGTTATCTTTGCTCTTTCCAGCACCTTGTCATCTGAGTAAGCTGTCAGATAAATGATGGGGATGTCAAGATTTTTCCTTATTTCTTCTGCAGTTTCCACTCCATCCATATCTCCTTTCAGCATTATATCCATGAGGATGAGGTCTGGTAAAATGATCTCAGCCATTTTGACAGCTTCTTCTCCTGTAGAGGCAATGGCAGGAATCGCATAACCAAAGCTTTTGAGTTTCTTCTTTATGTTCAGAGCGATTATATTCTCGTCCTCTACTATCAATATCTTAACTTCGTCCACAAAATTCACCTGTTTAATTCATTTAAAAATTATTATGAACCTTGTACCATCATTCCTTTCAAGTTCAATAGTTCCATCTATCTGGTCCACAAGTGTGGTCACAAGCTGTAACCCCAGTGATTCGGTATCTCTGAAATTGACATCTTCAGGGAAACCTTTACCATTATCACATATCACCAATGTGAACATTTTTCCGTCAAAGCTCAGATCAATGAGGATATCCCCTGTATCTTCTGGCGCGAAAGCATGTTTGAAAGAATTGGATACCAGTTCGTTCACTATCATGCCTAGAGGTATGGCTACATCCATATCCAGAAAAACATTTTCTATGCGGGTTCTGATATTGACCATCCTGATATCCGTTCTGTAGGAACGTGAAAGGTCATTGACAAGCTTGATGATGTAATCAGAAAAATCAATGCTCTCCATGTCTTCAGATCTGTATAGTTCTTCATGTACCAAAGCCATGGATATTACCCGGCTCTGACTGTTCCTGAAAGCTTCTATAACCAAAGGATCCTGGAATTTATCGGACTCAAGATCAAGCAGGCTTGAGATTACCTGCAGATTGTTCTTTATGCGGTGATGTATCTCTTTCTTACGGATCTGCTCTATCTGCTTACGTTCCGCCATCATATGGTCCAGGGTTTTACGTGTCCTATCGATGCCTTCCGTCAGGATCCTGAAATCTCCTTCTCCGTGTACTTGTATTTCACGTGAGAAGTCATTATTCTGCACTGCAGTCAGTACGGCATTTGAATCTTTGATCATTGTATCTAGGGATTCAGCAAAATCATCCAGTGTATCGGCAAGTTGTTTGAACTCTCCTTGGACATTCAGCTTAGACCTAGCTTCAAGCTCTCCATTAGCAAGTGCATTTGTCACCCTTATAGTATCTCTTACAGGAGTTATGACAGCATCCAGGATCTCGTTGAGACCGTGTGGTATTTCCCTGAAATCTATTTCCACATCATTGCTAGCCCTTGTATCGAGTTTGCCTTTAACGGCATCATTCGAGATCATTTTGAAGCCGGCTACTATCTGCTTTATGGGTCTCGTCACTGAAAGAGCTATTAGATATGCTATTGCAGCCATGAAAATGACAGCTGCCATGGAAATGAACAACAGTTTTGTTCTCAGGGCCATTACTCCGGCAAAGATCTCATCCTTTGGTACCACCAGTACAAAAGAGAAATTGCCTGTCCTTATGGGTTCATAGAACATTACTACTCTTTCACCTGTATTTGGGTCTATGGTTTCCACATGTCCGTTTTCACCCATTTTGATGCCATCCGCCATATGTGAGAAATCAGCTATGTCAAAATCATACAGTGTCCGATTGCCTATCCATTCCTTGTTATATGGGTAGGATAAAAGCATGCCTGAATTACTGGTCATGAAAGAATAGCCGGTATCAAAGGCTTTGACATTGCTCAGGATATCATCAAGATAGTATAATGAAACATCAACACCACCAATGCCTATGAAGGTCCCGTTTTTCATTATGGGGGAAGCATAGCTTACTATGAACACGCCTTCATAGTAATAAGGTTCAGTAAGCACATCAGCCTGCAATTTCTTTGGTAATTGGTAATAATCAGAAGTATCGTAATAAAGAAGTGGGTCCAGCTCAATTGTCCCATTCATTTTATTCCAGTAAGGTATGAACCGGCCGGTTGCATCATGTCCTGAAGTATTTACATAAAGTTCATCGTCCCCATCAAAAGCATTGGGTTCGTATGCTACATATGTTCCCATCAATGTAGGGTGAGAGGCCAATGTAGCATTAAGCATATTGTTTACTTCGTCCCTGTCAGAAGACTCATAATTGCTCATGGAAGTAGCTATTGTTTTTCCTATGGCCTGGTTAGCTTCCATATCTCCATTGAACTCATTGGCATAACTTCTAGCCATTTCAATAGCCTGCTGATATGCGAGAGCTTTCTCCTGAGTAGTGACTGTGGAAATTATCATCGCAGTTGTGCTGGCAAGCACTAGTAGTACTCCCATTACCATATAAAAGATTAGTTTTACCTTTATGGAAACATTTTTCCATCTCATGGAATGTAACACCTTTTGCTGTCCGACCTAAAATATGAAATAGCGTAATGCAATATCACAACAGTATTGCAAATACAATACAAAGGCCTTACTAAGTATCTTTGGTTAATTCTTATAATAAACTACAGCAAAGGTTACAATAATATTGTAATATTATAACAACAGCATATTAATTGGTAATCAATAAAACATTATAGCTTATATTAAATATTATAAGATCAAAGATATATTGTGCTGAATTTAGGATATATAGCGCCTCTTTGGATACATAAATCTTAGTTCTTTGATCACGCAGATCAACTTTCTAATAAGCTGGTTTGAGTTAAAAGAGGAGGTAAATTATGAGCAAAGAAGAAATGTTTAAGGAATTATCAGATGCGATCATT
>CAZAMM010000109.1:0-3823 GCA_964486435.1 uncultured Methanosarcinales archaeon
TTATTTAATAAATTTATGAATTTAACTATCTGGATATGTGAAACAGTATCAACAATTCCAATCAAATTGGTAATTCATTTCATATCCAGAGCAGGTATAATCACAGATTATTTGAGTATGCAGATGGTTAAGTTCCGTTATGGAATATACTACCGGCACTATTGGAAGGGTCTTCTTCCTGCGGGTTGATCATGGCGAAGATCTTATAGAGGCTTTAAAAGCTGTTTCACGAAAAGAGAACATAAGATGTGCGTTTTTCTTTCTGCTGGGTGCAATTGAAGAAGGAGAACTTGTTTCAGGTCCGAGGGAGGCTTGTGTACCTCCTGTACCTCTGTGGGTCAAAATAGACACTCCTCATGAGATCATAGGTATAGGTAATGTTTTTTATGAAGGTGAGGATCCCAAGATACATCTGCACTGCAGCATAGGCAGGGATGAAATTGTCAGGACAGGGTGCTTGAGGAATAATAGTAAGGCATTTATGGTAAATGAAGTATGCCTTCTCGAAATATCCGGAATGATAGCAGCACGGGTAAATGACAGTACCAAAGGTTACTCACCAGTGATCTTTGGTAAAAATATCTGACAGAATGTGTTTTGTGCTCAGAGCTTTTTCAGATATTTTAAATGCCTGAGAGTTTCTTCCATTTCTTTATTTCTCTGCCGGATTTCTGCTTCAAAAGTATCAATTATTTCTCTTAAAGGAACTATCAGTCTATAGTACTTGACAGGCCTGCCTTTATCAGATTTCTTTTTCTCATTACGCTCTTCGATCCATCCTCTTTCCCGCAAGGGCCTCATAGCAATACTTATTTCGGGCTGCTTCATTCCGGATATTTGTTCAACATCTTGCGAAGTTACCGCTTTTCCGCAGGAAAGGAAAGCAATAGATATTGATTCTCTTCTGCTGAGTCCAAGGCTTTGCAACAATTCTATCATTTCTTCACTCTGCTCATCCAGGCTATCAGCAATTTTTATTCCCATAAAGTATAATAATTATTACTAGTTTATATATTTTGTACAATACTATGATGAATCTGATTTCTTCCAAAATAAACGCTAACAATAAACAATATATACACTAATAGCTTTTTATGGCATAGAACATGGAGGTGGAACAGGATGGTTTACATTGCTGATGAACGTAAGTACAAGATAGAAAAAGTGCATTCTAGAGAGATCCTTGATTCGCGGGGGAACCCTACGGTAGAAGTGGATGTTTATACTGGCTGCGGCTTTGGGCGTGCCAGTGTTCCCTCGGGTGCTTCCACCGGTACCCACGAGGCTATCGAGTTAAGGGATAAGGAGGCAGACCGCTATAGAGGAAAAGGTGTTCTTGATGCTGTAGACAATGTGAACACCACTCTTGAAGGTGACCTGGTGGGAATGGATGTTCGCCATCAGCGTGGCATTGATGCCCTAATGATAGCCATGGATGGTACTGATAATAAGATGACATTAGGTGCCAATGCGATTCTGGGTGTTTCCATGGCAGTTGCAAGGGCGGCTGCAGATTCCCTGAACATCCCTCTGTACAGATATCTTGGAGGTACCAACGCACATACTCTTCCTGTTCCTACAATGAACGTTATAAATGGCGGTAAACATGCAGGTAATGACCTTGCTATTCAGGAATTCATGATCCAGCCAAAAGGCTCTGATACTTATGCAGAAGCCCTGAGGATGGGAGCTGAGACCTATCATGCCTTACGGAAGATACTGGAAGATAAATATGGTGCCTCAGCAACGAACGTTGGATATGAGGGTGGGTATGCTCCACCATTGTCCATGACCACAGATGCTCTTGATGCTCTGATGAGCGCAATAGATGAGGCGGGTTACAGTGAATCAGATATAACTATTGGTATCGATGCCGCAGCATCTGAGTTCTTTGACGGGGAAACATATTCCGTTGATGGAAAGTTACTTGACGGCGGGGAACTTACTGATTTCTATCTTGAATTGATAGACACCTACCCTATCATCTATATAGAGGACCCATTCCATGAGGAAGCTTTCGATGACTTTGTAAACCTGACATCTGAGGCATGGGAAACCCTTATTGTGGGTGATGATCTTTTCGTGACCAATACTAGTCGTCTTGCTAACGGTATTGAAATGGGTGCTGCCAATGCCTTGCTTTTGAAAGTTAACCAGATAGGTACTATCTCTGAAGCTTTCGATGCTGCATCGCTTGCAAACCGCAATGGGTATGCTGTGGTGGTCAGTCATCGTTCTGCAGAGACCGAGGATACTATTATTTCGGATATTTCTGTGGCTATCGGAGCAGATCTCATTAAGACGGGAGCTCCCGCACGCAGTGAGCGTACTGCAAAATATAACCAGTTGCTAAGGATAGAGGAAGATCTTGGGGACATTGCCAGATACGTGCAACTCTAATTCTTCTTTTTTATTTTTTATTTTTCGATGTAACAGGTGAGCTATTGACAGAACCAGCACAATTTTTCTATTTCATTGCTGCCTCTGTTGCTCTGACTTTACTTCCTGGTCCTGATATTCTTTTCGTTCTTTCCATCAGTATTTCTCAGGGCAAAAAGGCCGGAATGGCAACAGCATCTGGTTTGTGCACCGGATTGCTATTCCACACTACTGCAGCAGCACTTGGCATATCTGCCATTGTGTACGAATCTGCACTTGCATTTACAATCATAAAATATGCTGGCGCTCTTTATCTGATATATCTGGCTTTCAAGGCGCTAAAAGAAAGCGGAACTTTTTTTTCATCTTTCGAAGTAAAAGAAACAGATTTGCCTCTCCTTTATAAAAGAGGCATTGTAATGAACCTTTTGAATCCCAAAGTTTCACTTTTTTTCCTTGCATTCCTTCCCCATTTTATAAGCACAGGTTCTGGAAATATCCCTGTGCAGATGATATTTCTGGGAATCGTTTTCATTGTCCAGGCATTGTTTATCTTTTTCCTGGTATCGATATTTGCCGGGCTAATTGGCTCCAGGATCATGGAACAACCAAAGGTTGGAAAGTATGTTAATTGGGCAAAAGCAGGCATATTTTCATTAATAGGGATTGAGTTGGCTCTTTCCGGTCGATGATCCATGATAAAGCTGCTTATGTTTCTCTTCATCTGCGAGGGTATGATTCCTGTTACGCCAGGTGTGGCATTTTGTGCAGTAAATATTTTTAACTAGCATGTTGAATACCTTGCATGAAGGTTGTGATCGAGACCCCAAAATACAGTTTTTTTAAATACAACAGGTCCGGAGATCACTACATAAAGGTATTTTTCTCCCCGATCCCTGCCATATTTAACTATGGATATATAGAGGGTACAATAGGTGCTGATAGGATGGAGGTGGACGCAGTTGTCCTGGGTCCGCGCATGGTTCAGGGTACAATGATGGAGTTTTCCCGTTGTAAGGGAGTGGTAAGGTTCATGGATGATTCTGTGGAGGATGATAAATATCTTTTCTATGTTGATGGGTTTTATTCCATCCGGTTACTCTCGTGCTATTTTAGTTTATATGCTATCTTTAAAAGGTTTTTATACTTCACATCTGCAAAAAAAAGATCAAACTGCAGGTTTCTTGGTATAGAACATATCGATCATGATGTTTGATTTGCATACGTGGATAATGTATAAAAAAATATGGAGCTAAGGGAATGGATATCCAATGACCGGAAATAGAAAATATGGAGCCATTGAAAACATCCTTGGGGAACTGGAATCCCTCTCAGATCCTTCTGCCCTTGAGGGGATGGCAAGTTTTGGTATCACACCCGGCAAAGCCTATGGTGTTGCTATTCCTGAACTTCGGAGAATAGCGAAGAGTATCGGAAAAGACCA
>CAZAMM010000110.1:0-3801 GCA_964486435.1 uncultured Methanosarcinales archaeon
GCTATTTATTATCTCCCTGTACATAGAAAGACCATCAAACATTCAGGAATTGAGAATATCCCTTGCAATGATAGCAGTGATATTTCCAGTGTTGCTCCTGTTCTTTTCATTATCTTTCATAGCAGCCATATTTTCCCGCAGTTTCAAAGAACTGACATTTGCCATGGTGTTCTTCTCAGTGATCGTTTCAGGATACGTATTCTTTCCTGCGATGTTCGCAAATGTGCATACAGTGAGCTACATATCTCCAATGACACTCATAGTGAATCTGATCGAAAAGGGAAATATAAGCTTTGGAAATTACATCTTCTCCACATTACCCTTTTATTTTGTTGCATTGAGCATCTATGGATTTGGTACGGCTATCTTCAGGGAAGAGGACCTGTTCAGCCAGAAGACCATACCTGAGAAAATTATGGATTGTTTGGAGATTTTCCTGTCATCACCTATAGGTTCTGTATTTGCCCTTAGTATCGTATCCATTCCTTTTGTATACATGGCTCAATTGATGCTGATAATCATGCTTTTCAATCTGCCACTTCCTTATTCAGTGATCACAATGATAATACTCTCAGCTTTCGTGGAAGAAATAGCAAAATCCATAGGTATCTACACAATCATGAAAAGAAGATTGAAGCCGGTGAACCTGAAAAACGCCGGAAAGCTTGCATTGCTTGCAGGAGGAGGTTTCTTCTTTGGAGAGAAGCTCGTATCTGTAATAACTCTTGCACCCATTGCCTCTTCAGTATTCGGTTCGGTAATGACCATGGGCACATTGCTCCTGATGCCCCTCTTATTACATGTGATAACGACTGTGGTCACTTCTCTGGGAGTATATTTTACAGGCCACAGAAGCTATGTGTTTTTCCTGTTATTGGCAACTGTAATGCATGCAATATACAATATATACATGCTCAGGGGGCTTCTTTTTGGCTGAGACAAAAGTGTACCCGAAAAAGATAATGTCGATCGCCAGAAGGGAATATAAAGGACTGCTGCTGGAAAAGACATTCGTTCTTTCGGTACTTGTGCAGCTGTTCATTGCTTCCTTTTCTGCATTCCTTGTTGTAGGCCTTACATCCTTCTATGCCCCTATGGCTCTGCAAGGCATGCAAATGAAAGAATCAAAGATAGGGGTTATCGGAGACAGCGAAGGAGAACTTTTCAAGCTAATGAAAATAAGCGATCTGGAACCTGTGCAATATACAGATTTCAGGGAATCATATACTGATTTCTATGACAGGAAGATAGATGCTGTCATAAACATACCTAACGAAACGGCTGATGGCAATGATCTGATCAATCTGGACATATATCTGCCCAGTTCCGAACTCAAAGCAACCATTGTTTCACTGCAGTTGAAAAAACCACTTGAGAAATTCGAGCAAAGTGTAAGGAGTGTAAGAACTATGAGACTTGATGGTTACACACCTCTTGATATCCAGATAATCCGGGGTAATAAAGGTTCATCATCCAGCAAGCTGGAGTTCGTCTACGTGGCACTTCTGCCTTTGCTGATGTTCACTCCGGCTTTCATATCAGGGGGGCTTGTTATTGATATGATCACTGAAGAGTTTGAACGCAAGACGCTGGAAATGCTGCTTGTTTCACCGGTATCCCTGCTTGATGTAGTGGGAGGTAAAACACTTGTAGCTACTGCCATAGCACCTGTACAATCCCTGGCATGGATGTTACTGCTGGGACTTAATGGTATACAGATCAGTAACTTTACCGAGATACTGCTTGTAGTTACTATGATATCCCTGATACTGGTCACTGCAGGGAGCATGATAGCTGTCCTGTATAAAGAGAGAGGGACAGCACAGTTGTTCTATTCGCTTGTACTGATACTGCTGTTCATGTCATCTTACCTGTACACCAATTCACCACTGAATCTTGTGTCAAGGCTTGCTCTTGACAGCATACGAGGTATGGAAGCGTTTGTATGGACTGCAGGATATATGTTCCTTGCTCTTCTGTTGTTGTGGATGCTGACAATATTAGTGAAAAAAGATCATATGAAGGTATGATATGAAAAGAACGGCACATGTCCTTTTCAGTTTCTTTATAATAATATTGCTGGTTTTTACCTATCCTGCCAATGCATATGATTTCCAGCATGAGGACATCTGGGTATATAAGGGAAGTGTTGAACTTGGAGCTGGAGAGAAAGCTAGCATTGAAAGATACATTCTAAAGGTCTATAGCCTTGACCAGAACACTGCTGGACCATCTGCTGTCGTTCTTGTGTACAAGAACGGAGACTTCAAAAAGGCCTATTATGTAGATGCTGGTCCCAATTGTCAGAGAGTATATGATAATGACCTTAAGATCGAAGTGGCCGGAATTACTGCAGGTAAGATCTCGATCGCTGTGTATAAACACGAATTTGAAAAAGTATGGGTGCTGTCCACTCCTAAGGTTTCGCTATCTATGGGAGATGTGATTTGGGATGGAGCATATGCACTTTCATTAACGAACATCTCCAGCAAAGAAGTGAACATTGCAGTTGTGTCCCCATCCGGGAAATATGAGAATTCTTTTGCATTGAGAGACTATAAAAAATATGACAATGCATTTATGGTCAGACTGGTCTATATCGACAAAACCAGATCACAGGCTTTCATTGAAACCTACAGGCCTGGAAAACCGGATGTAGAGGTGAATATATCTCCTTCCAAGAATACCTTTGAGGCTGATGAGCCTGTTTCCTGCATTCTGAAAGTTACGAACAATGGTACTTTAGCTTTGAGAGACATAAAAATCGATAATAAGGCCAGTGAAGGCGTATTTACCGAATCTGGAATGTCATTGGAAACACTGGCACCGCTGCAAACAGTGGCTTTATCCGCGGGTCTTGATATCCCTGCCGCTGCAACAGGCAAGTCCATAGAGGTCATCACAGAAGTATCGGGTGGAGATTATTCGGGAGATGCGTACTATGCAACCGATACTAATGAGTTCGTTATTAATCCCTATATATCCATAATCAAAGAAGTCATTGCGAATAAAACCCCTTCAGGAAAAACCATTGTTCCTGTAAATGAGCAGCTGAAAATACGCCTGAAACTGAAGAACATGAACAATATGCCCGTACCATTAAAGATAACAGACAGGGTACCTGAGTCTTTCAGGCTGCTGGACAGAGAAAAGCTTGAATGGGAAATGCAAGTCGGCCCGCATGCTACAAATGAGATAACGTACATTGTCTCTCCAAGCTTCCCCGGTAATTTCACTTTGGAAAATGCCGTTGCCACCTGGCAAGATAATGGCGATCTGTATGAGGTAACATCTGCGGCACCAGAGGTAATGGTGAACGGTTCCTATGTAGTGACAGATAAGACCGTGAGTAGCAGATATGCAATGGAAGGGGAAATAATTACTGTGACCTTGCAAGTATTGAATATTGGTGAGGGGGAAGCTGAAGTCCATGTGCAAGATGAACTGCCTGCGGAAGCTTATTTTGTCCGTGGCAACCTGCAATGGTCCGGTAAACTTGCTCCTGGAGAAGTGGCTCTCCAGAGCTATGACATAATGTTTGCAGAAGCAGGAGAGTACACATTGCCCGAATTTGAGATGAGATATATTGACTATTATATGAAAGAAATGACAGTTTACTCGAACACGATAGAAATGTACATTGACGGGGATGTTGTATCTGAAGATAATGAGCTTAAAGATACCAGCACAAAGGCTGTAATAAATGAAACACAAGCCAGCAAGATGACAAAAGTACAGGCTGCAGGCTTTTTAGTGTCTTCTTTTGTGGGGTTGTTGTTTGTTGTATCACTGATACCTGTA
>CAZAMM010000111.1:0-3789 GCA_964486435.1 uncultured Methanosarcinales archaeon
AGAACTATAAGTCCTAATAACATATAACCATGTTTACTTACCAATGCCAAAAATAAATATATATGTGGGTCTGACAAATCTTTATTTTTAATAATTCTTAAAGGTCATAGTTCACTTGAAATTTGAAAATGATATCTCTGACAATATACCAGTATTGGAGTATCAGGTGGTGATCCTCTTATACAGCATCGGAAGGATCTCTGGAAGTGAACTGGCATCATCTATTATTGTATATCTGGCATCAGAGAAAATATTGTCAAGATATTTGCCGTGATTCTGGTCCACAGTTATGCAGAACAAATGTATCCCTTTGGAATTTGCTTCCTTTATTGCTGTTCTGGTATCCTCTTCAGCAACTCTTTCTTTGTATGCGCTTTCTCCCAAGGAGCTATCGAAGGGTTCACCATCGGATAACAGTATTATTATCTTTGTTTTTGCCTCTGTTTTATTAAGTTTTCTGACCGAATGACGGATGGCGGGTCCGAGCCTTGTGTTGGATACCGGTTCCAGCAGACTTATCCTGCGTTCAATGTTCTCTGATAGTTCCTCATCGAACTCTTTTATTATAAAATACTCTACATCATCTCTTGTCTGACCGGAAAATGCATATATAGCATACTTGTCTCCTATACTTTCAAGAGCCTGTATCATGATGATAAGAGATTCCTTTTCAACATCTAATATGCTCTTTTCTTCATAGCCCACAATTTTATGGGTGGAATAACTAACATCTATAAGGAAAAGAGTTGCAACGTCCCTTTCATATTTATCCCATCTGAGGTAAAGCCTGTCATCTGGGTTAATGCCGCATTTTTTTTGTATCAGTGCATCGATGGCTGCATCGATATCTATCTCACTTCCATCGGCCTGTCCCTTCATCCTGCGGAATACTTCCGGCTTCATCCTGTTGAATACATGCTTGATTAGGGATATCTCATGCTTGTACTTTTCTGAGACATCCTTGTAATAATCGCTGGACATGCCAAAAGGCTCGATCTCGTTGACCGTACACCAGTCCCTTTTATAGCCATTGATCACAGTATCCCATTCTTCATACTTGTAACTGCCCAGTATCTTCCAGTTCTTGGCCGTAGCATAGGTAGGCTGGCTTTTGACCTTTTCTTCCTGTGGTATTTCTTTATATGCTTCCGGTTTCATTTCACTTTTGGGAATGAAATTTCTGATAATGCTCTTATGTGAGCTTGAGGAACGAAGGTCCTTCTTGCCACATGCTTCGATATCCATTCCGCGATAATCGATGTTCTTCAGCATTTCATACTCCTTTTGGCTTAAAGGGCCCATTATGTCATCCAGCATGGTGTATATCCTGAAAGTCTTATCAAGGGAGTTAAACGTGGATGATCCTTCTTCGAAGATCCTGTCCTTCAGCAGAATCTTTGCCTGGTCAAGTAGGTCCTTTATCCTTTTGCTGACCTTGTAAACAGGTTCGTGGCCAATCGAAATCCATAGCAACGATTCCATGAACTCTTCAAGGTTGCCTTTTGGGGCAGACCTTGTCAGCAGCATCTGGTATCTTATTCTCTCAAGGTCTGAGCGAACTCCCTTATATTGTTGCATTATCCTGTACTCCACCCTTGCATCCTCCAGAATGCCGAGTATTGTTCCTGCCAGTGCTTTGTTGGGAAACAGAGCTATGACGTCAGAGACATCAATGACACCCTCAGGTTGCAGCCCTGACAGATGAGTTTTTTTCATTGTGGTCGTGTACCTGCCTCTTATATCCTCCATCAATCCTGCTGCTTCATCAAGTTCTATCTTATGGGAACTGAACTGTATATGACCTATCTCATGCACTATGCTCAGCTTATATATTCTGAAGTTATCTTCAAGATTCTCATATTTCTTGATCCGGGGTGAAAGATAAATGGTCTTGCCTGCAACCACAGGATTTATGGCATCTTTTTCTTCCTCTATATGTAACATCCTTCGGGAAAGAATGTTAAAATCAACACCAGACAATCCAAGGGCATAGTACCTCAGGACAGTGATGATTTCATTGAGTGCAGTTGACCCTTTAAGTCCTTCAATGAATTCTTTTGAACTCCCTGACTCCAGAGAAAAATAAGGTTTACCAAGAGATGGGTCCTCTTCAAAGAGAGCTATGCCTTTCAGGGCCCACTCTTCCAGCTCACTGACCTTCAGGTCTTTTAGGAGTGCGACTGAATGGGTAAAATAATCCATTGCCAGCTCCTTGTCCTGATCAAAGATTTTTATCCCGATTCCTGCCCATTTCCTGATACCATCTGGTCCTGTGTTCTGTATTGCCCCGGGAAGATTCTCAAAGAAAGCTCCAGCAAGATTTGGGTCTTTATCAAGCAGCACACATGCAGTTCTTAGCAGTTCTTCACGATATGTTGAAATGCTTTTTGGCAGAGCATTTATAATATCCCTTTTATAAGCGTTCCTCAAAGCACGGCTTTCTTTTGAGCTGTCCTCTTCAGGTAACAAGGCTTTTACAGCTTCATCAATTTTTTCTTCAAAAAAATCTGTCTGTTCAGCGTTACTTTCTGGCAAACTGTCTCTTGGCTCCAAAATATCATTGCTTCTCTCATCGATACTTTTCTGCAGATCAAGATCCTTCTTGACGCCTTTTCCTTTTCTAGATATCCATCTGTCAATTCCACTGTGTCCTGTTTGATAAAATCTTTAAAAAACTTGTTGTTCCTTCTTTATATTAACTGTGCAGGGTTCTATGTATCACTAAAACCATCGGAACCCATATTTCGACAAGTCAATTCATATAACACTGAAAAGGATTTATTACATCTTACTACGTTGACATATATTATCCTATATTGGAAATTCTGGCTACTCACATAAAAAATCATACTCTTGAACAAAATCGGTGGTAAAAGATGCTTAGCAATGAATTGGAACGTTTCATACAGGAAGACCTTGGTCCATATGACCTCTCATGTACTCTTGTTCCAGAGAGGGAAGTGGAAGCTTTCATTTTGGCTAAGGAAGACTGTACTCTGGCAGGTATTGATGTTGCAATGTCCATTTTCAAATACTTTGATGTACAGGCTATATCATCACATATTGATGGTGATCAGGTAAGGGCAGGAGAATCAATAATCTCTCTCAGAGGCAGTTCTGTATCGATTCTAAGATCAGAGAGACTCTCTTTGAACTTTTTGGGTCATCTTAGTGGCATTGCCACTATGACAAGCAGATGTGTACAGATGGTCAGGTCGTTCTCGGATATAAGGGTTGCATGTACCCGTAAGACGATACCAGGGATGCGTAGCCTGGAAAAGATGGCTGTGATAGCAGGTGGGGGTGATACACACAGGTTCAGTCTGTCTGACTGCATCATGCTCAAGGATAATCACATCAGGTTAATGGGTTTTGAAGCAGCTATAAGCGAAGCAAAGAAAAGGGCGAGTTTCACCCAGAAGATCGAGGTAGAGGTAGAGACCATGGAAGAAGCGTTATTGGTAGCCAGGCTGGATGTGGATATAATTATGCTTGATAACATGAGCCCTGCAGAGGTACTTAGAACGGTCCAGACCCTCAAAAAAGCAGGGTTAAAAGAGCATGTGATCATTGAAGTATCAGGTAATATTACCATTGAGAACCTTGAGGAATACGCAAAGACGGGTGTTGATGTGATATCAATGGGTTCGCTTATCCATGCTGCAAGGTGGATGGACCTTAGTATGGAGTTCTCTGTATAATGCAATTCATACTTGCAGAGGAGCAATCCCTTATTTAATAGGGTCCTCTGAGATTCCCTCTCTATTGCAGTACTAATCCTCCTTTTTT
>CAZAMM010000112.1:0-3687 GCA_964486435.1 uncultured Methanosarcinales archaeon
AAAATGTTGTCTAATTAGAATAGGGAGTATTTGGACCTAATTAGATGGTCTCATAAAGAACCCATAGATGATGGCATAGTTATATATTCCAGATCAGGTTGCATAAGGCCATTGAAAATAAGAGCAAATGACAGAAGACAGGTACTTGGAGTATGCAACAACATCAGGAAGATCAAAGAAGGCTTTCTGCCGGAAAGAAAACAGACACCTTTATGCGAGGTATGTGAATACCTTGAAAGCTGTGATGTAAAATCTTCTCTTGCATCGAAGTTTTTCTGATCATCGATCAGATTTATTTTTTTAAGTTAGATATTCTATTGTCTCACATCTGTGCTACACATAGACTTTTAAAGAGAGATCGCGTCTTTTGTTCAAAGCATGAAATTCATTGAGAAGCTTTTCGGAAAGAAACAAACAGAAAATATTAAGGTCAAATTGAACACAAATGACCTTCTCCGATTCATCTCTGATGAATCTGAAAAAGAGTTCAATGAAATTAAGCCCTTTATCCGCAGGAAATATGAAGATATCGAACTCACTCTCCACGAGATACCTGAGGTCATAGAAAGCCTCCTCTCTGCCGAGGTTATAGAAAATGCTAATAAGAGAGTGGAAAAGGTGGGAGATGCCAACAGGGACAATATTGCCAATAACCTGCTTTTGATCACTGAAAAGGTGAAGCCTCCTGAGGATGCTTCTATTCAAAGTGCCTTCAACTTCTGTATAAATGCGAAATCTGCACTTAAAACTGTGCGGGATAACACACACAGAAGCCAGCTTTATATTAAAGCCATCTATCCTGTGGAATCGCAAAAGATCATATCAACCTTAGCAAACATTGAAGACCAGGTGGATGAGCTATTTGTACCTGTGAGGGACAAGAAGAATCGGAAGGATTCCTTCGATAAGTTCTCTGAAGAGATAGGGAACTATGAGAGAATACAGGTGCAGATCCAGGATAGTCATACGAATATCGGGCATCTTGAATCCAGGATAGATTCAATCAAAAAAGATAAACTGGATACTAAAAACAGGCTCAATGAGCTCGAAAACAGTCAAGAGTTCGAAAGGGCAAAACAACTTGAGGCTGATGCCAACACTCTCAAAGAGCAATTATCGAATACAGATCACGATATCCAGAGAATATTCTCTCCTTTGTCCAAGGTGTTCTCCAGAATGGAAAAGCAGGACAAGAGCGAGATATGCGTGCTCTCTCCTGAGCACAGGCAGATCCTTGAAAAGATAACACATGACCCAGCTTCAGCACTTGAGCATGATCTTGATTCTTTTTTTGCTGAGGTCAGACCCAGGATAGAAAACGGTAGTCTTGGTCTTAAAGATCAGATGTGCGAAAAGGCTCTACAGCAGGTAGAGAAACTGCACAATTCCAAAGACCTTTCATCTCTAAGAGAAAAGAGAAAAGAATATTCATTGCAGCTTGAAAATGCAATGAACGAGTTGAGCAGCCTTATTGTTTACAGGGACAAAGAGCAGTTTGTGCAGCAGATCTCCCGCGATGAGCACATGCTAAAAACTCTCGAAGTCGATCTCAATACTGAAAAGAAGCATTTTGATACTCTCACAGAAGATTCGGAACTTCTGGAATCAGGCCTGAGTATGGAGGTCAAGGGGCTCTTTGAGAAGGATATTGAGATAGAATACTGATGTATGGAAGAACAACACCCTTTTCTGAGAAACCGATCCATCCTAACTGTAAACTGTATTAATTATTGACATCAGGTGTGAAAGGTCTATTCGTTACTTTCCTCTTTCCATGCAAACACAAAAATAGTACCACACAGATAAACCACAGCACCATGAGCAAGATGACCCCTGCCATGCACCAGTACTATACGGCAAAGAAAGAGTATAGCGATGCCCTGATCTTTTTCAGGATGGGGGATTTTTACGAGTCTTTCGGGGAGGACGCGAAGACCATTGCCAGGGAGCTGGAGATCACTCTCACCACCCGGGGCAAAGGGGAGGATGGCAAGAACATGCCTCTTGCAGGCATACCGTACCATGCCATTGATACATATCTGCCCCGCCTCATCAGGAAAGGCTATAAGGTTGCCATATGTGAGCAGCTCGAAGATCCCAAGTTAGCCAAAGGTGTTGTGAAACGCGGCGTTGTGCGTGTGGTCACCCCCGGCACAGCCATAGACCCTTCCATGTTTTCAGATGCCACTAACAATTATCTTATGGCACTATCAGGAAAGAATGACGATTTCGGCGTGTCATTCCTGGATGTATCTACAGGCGAATTCATGGCGACCCAGTTCTTGGACGAGCCACCCTATGACAGGATAGCCAGCGAAGCCGCCCGCATGCTGCCTGCTGAATGTATAGTTCCGCTGCATCTCTATGGGAACGAGCACCTCATGAAGCGTCTTGAGGAACTAAAGGTCATAGTGCATGAATTCGATGAGATAGCATTCGATACCACCAACGCAAGGGAACATCTCAAGCAGCATTTCGGTGTTTCCACTCTGGAGGGCATGGGTTGTGATGCCCTGCCTCAGGCTATAGCTGCTGCAGGAGCTGCTCTAAACTATGCCATCACAACACAGATGAGGGAACTGGGGCATGTGCAAACCCTGTCCACATATTCCGAATCAGAGTTCATGATCCTGGATTCCATAACCTTGCGCAATCTTGAGATAGTGCATAATGTCCGGGGCGAGGGTAATGATACATCTTTGCTCAAGATACTGGACCAGACCAGCACGCCTATGGGCGGCAGGATGCTGAAGAAATGGCTGCTGAAACCTCTCATCTCTGTCAGTGAGATTAATGAACGCCTGGATGCTGTGGAGGAGCTTTCCGGCAAGACTCTTGTGCGTTTCGATCTGATTTCCCATCTTTCTTATGTAAAAGATATTGAGAGGCTCGTAGGCAGGGTCATGTATGGCAATTCCAATGCCAGGGACCTGGTAGCATTGAAACTGTCCCTGGAGGCAGTGCCTCTGCTGATACAGTGTATGGGTGATAATATTTCTTCCAGGCTTATCAGGGACATAATTGAGGAATTACAGAGTTTTGAAGAGCTTGGCTCTCTTGTGGAACTCATAGGTGAAGCCATAGTTGAAGAACCACCGCTAAGTGTGCGGGAAGGTGGCATGATCAGACCCGGCTACAATACCGAACTTGATAAGCTCAAAGACCTTTCCCGCAACGGCAAAAAGTGGGTGGCCGATTTCCAGCAAAAGGAAAGGGAAAGGACAGGTATAAAATCCCTGAAAGTGGGATACAACAGGGTGTTCGGCTACTATCTGGAAGTTACCAGTTCTAACAGCTCTCAGGTGCCGGATGATTATATCCGCAAGCAGACCATGGCCAATGCAGAACGTTTTTACACTCCTGAACTTAAAGAGATGGAGACTTCCATCCTTAATGCAGATGAAAAGGCTCATGCTCTGGAATATGAACTGCTGAGCCAGATCAATGACAAAGTGGCTTCATACTCAAAGCAGTTACAGAAAGCTGCTTTTCTCACAGGGCATTTCGATGTGCTGGTGAACCTCGCTGAAGTGGCTGTGCATAATAACTTTGTCAGGCCGGCAGTTACCAGTGATTGCAGAATACTCCTCAGGGATGGACGGCATCCTGTGGTGGAAAGTACCGTTCCGGGTGGTTTCGTGCCCAACGACACTGAGATCGATTGTGAGGATAATCAGTTCCTGCTCA
>CAZAMM010000113.1:0-3546 GCA_964486435.1 uncultured Methanosarcinales archaeon
GTACCCTATTCCTTATCTTTCTCTGATTTATCTTTCTCTGATAATGGAATTTGCTGTGAACTTGCTTTCTTGTGTTTGAACCATGTCTTACGTCTGTAATAATTAAGAGGATGCTTTATCTTGCTGCAGATTTCATCTGCACCGTAGCAATTACCATAAGTACGCATTGTAGAGCATGAAGGGGGTTTATACTCAGTACCCGATGAACCTGAAATGTGCTCTATCTGATATCTGGTTTTCTCCAGATCAAAATCAGGAGAGATATTGAACATGGCAATGATATCATCAACAGGCATACCTACATTAAGGAGAAAAGAAGTAAGGGCAAAACGCATGGAATGTGCCAGGTTGACACCGGCTCTTACATTGGATATAGCATGCACCATGCATGGAGGAAACATATTGCTTTCTACAGCGCCGAAATCCCCTGAACCAAAGGTTTCCTTCATCTGCTGCAGTTCAGCCTGAATTGGATCAATATAAGGTGCAGACATACGACAGATATCTTCAGGAATGTCCAGGGGCAAAGAGCTCTGTATCCTGTTCCGTATAGCCTCCTGCAGCAACCTTGCAAGCTCTTCTTTTGAGATATAAACATGACCTCTGCGTAACTTACGGTTTACAAGTTTCCATTCCAATGCTTTCATGGAACTGGCAAGCCTGATATAATCAGTGAAATGAATATCGAACTCATGGTCAGATATCAAGGTATCCACTTGAAAACCAGATGCTATGGAACATATAAATTCAGATGATTCAAAACGCAGCAGATCATAACATGAAACGGCTTCAGCAAGCGCATACCTGCGTATAAGGAAATCATCATCGATACATGAAACCAGTATCCTTGCAAAGGGGTATGAAAGCAATTCTATGAGAATTTTGCTTTCATCAGAAACTAAAAGCTGAGGTTTACGGATCTCACCTTTTAACGCCTGAATTACCCTTTCTACACCTCTGGAACGGGCAGAATCCATAGCCCTGGAAACTATCAGCCTCTCTAGGCTGAAACCCAGCTCTGAGACATATGCTGAAGCTTCGGTAATGAAGGGGTAAAGAGCTAGATCCTTTTCTTCCATAGATCAATCTGACTCTATCCTTGGAGCAAGCAGATAACTGATCTTTCCCGCACCTTCGGCAATAGTGAAACCAATCCTGATAGGATAATCTCTTCCAAGCTCAAGGGTTACCTCATTCGATTTAGAAGCCGGTTTGACAATATCGGATAGGTAATCCAGAGAGAATAGAGAACGTGCCTCTCCAGATTTCAGATCTATGAGTTGCTCTCTTGGCATTTCGAGGCGCACTTTATCAGTATCGCCTTCAGCTTCCATGTAGAAGATATCTCCATCTACACCAAGGGACATGTGATCACTTATCTTCTCTGCTGCTTTAACAGCTTTCTGGAGTTCTTTGCCATTAAGGATCACTTCGGCGGGCAACTCAAGCTGTGGGATGCGCGGCTCTGCACGGATGGTGGACGGATCAAGCAACGAAAGAGTGTATGAAAAACCACCAATATGTATAGACATTTTCTGGGACATCTCATCCAGTTCCATAGTAGCCTTTTCGTTCTTTTCTGCTACACCGAATATATCATTGATCTTGGTGAGGTCCAGGCCTATTTCACAATCATCTGCGGCAAAATCATCAAAAGCACTTGCAGCAAGCTCAAAGCTCACCATGGCCACGTTTGCCGGATCCACGGCTCTTACAGAGAACCCCTCTGTAGATATCCTGAATCGCGCCTCATCCACAAGTACGGAAAGCGTTTCTATGGAACTTTTTAAAATATCCGCGTCAATCGTTGCCTTGAACATATTAATTCTCCATCCGGTGTCTGAATAACCACTTCATTATATCCTTTAAGTAATAAAAGTTTCCTATATAAAAAAATGTAAATATGTGACTGAAAGAAAATTCTCAGTCGTACTCTCTCCATGTAGCATTGCATTTAGTACATTTGAAGAAGCGTGTTTCGGACTCGTCCGCTGATCTGAGCTGCCTGAGCCACCAGTATGCAACATTATGCCCGCATTCCGGACATCTGGTAGATGTAGTGGGAAGTCCCTGATCGAAATTCTCTTCAAGAACAGTGACTACACGATCCTTACGCTCTGATTTTGAGATGAGGCCATCAGATACCCCATCAGTGTCTTTAGCATAACCGCATTTCTTACATACAAAAGAACCCTGAACAGGGAACATCATAGATTTACATTTGGGACAGAACTCCATTTATATCAACTCTTGCCTGATCTATTATGTGATTGTGATCGAAGGCCAGCTTGGGTATGCTATCTATTGTAAAAAGCGCGACTTCTGCCGCATCTGAACCTGCTTTCAGGCTACCTATTCCCTTTGCGAGATAACATATAGACACTGTATGCCCTCTGGGATCACGCGAAGGTTCTGAATATACTCCAATCAACTTAACTATTTCTATGGACAAACCCGTCTCTTCCATTGACTCGCGCACTACTGCCTCTTCAGTAGTTTCCCCCAATTCTACAAATCCACCTGAGAGCGCAAACATACCCTTGAAAGGATTGTTTTTACGCCTGATAAATACGACCATTGAATCATAAACAATGATTGCATCAACTGTTAAAAGAGGAGTTACTGGTTTCATGTGACAACAAGTTTATTATGGCTGACTGGTATATAAGTTCATACAATTACAGGTGCTATTAATGCTTATCGTACTATGGATGTCCATCTTATTAATGTTGTTCAGTGCCATTCTCTCTGGAAAGAACAGTGCTAAAAGGATAATAGGAGCTGCCGGGTGGAGTATATTCTCTATTCATTGGTTGCAGCAGCCCTTGCATTATATTGCTATAGGCGACTATGTGAACGTGGCGCTCACCATAGCAATGAGCGTTTTTTGTATGCTCATAGCACGTACAATGTACGTGCAACATACTAACAGATATACACCTACAGCAAGGGAAGTAGACATCACATATATGGCTACCAATGCTATTGCCATCGGATCAGTGTTCTATTTCCCTTTTGCTGAGATACCTTCCCTCAAAGAATGGCTTATAGGTACAGTAACAAATAATATAATTTGGACAATGAACATGTTAGGGATGTCAGCCTATAGAGCGGGCAACATGATAACATATAATGGACACACCGTAGAGATAATCCTAGGATGTACAGCTATTGAAAGTATTGCTCTTTTTATGGGTTTGATAGCTTCTGTGAACGCGCCAAAGAAGAAGCTGTTAGCAGCATTCATGGTATCTGTCCCTGTCATCTATATCCTTAATATATTAAGAGATGTATTTGTAGTGATTGCATATGGTGAAATGTGGTTTGGACCCAATAGCTTTGAGATTGCGCACCATATGATAGCTAAGGCTGGTTCAGGAGTAGCCTTGTTTGTGATAGCCTATATGGTCATGCGTATACTGCCTGAAATACTTGAACTGATCGATGGCCTTTGGAATATGATCACTGAACAGATTAACATCATAAGGAAGAAAGTTGTGGGAAATAATTAAATGCTTGCCAAAGGTTCATTTCCATGGATACTGA
>CAZAMM010000114.1:0-3461 GCA_964486435.1 uncultured Methanosarcinales archaeon
AATCCATAATACATGCATCGTAAGTTTTTATAAGACTCAACTACCTTATTTTGTTTCATAATGGATAGATGATGTGAAATAAGGTTCTGCTTTTCTCCTAAGGCAATAATCTAATGCTCCTGCATAGTAATCTTGCTTTAAAAGACGATAGGTGATCTGTAGTCTGATGGGATTGCTCAATACTTTGAATATGTTACATAGTTCAGCAATCTCTTTTTCATCTATGCTGACCTCAGCTTCCAGTTCATGTTCTCATTTTTCTTTTAGGTCTTTGTCAGCCGGACAGCATTTGGCTGGTTTGCTTCCTGATAACAGCCTTTTTTCATTCAACTAAAAATCAAATAATAGCTTGCTCTCTAATTAGCACTATAATGTATGAGCAGTGGTAAAACAGAGATCCCTCCTATATTTAAAAAAGAAAGAAGGGACAATACTTTTCTTTTTGGTATTAATCAGTCCTTATTTTCAGTTTTCCGGAGATTTTTCATTCTTTGAAGTTCAGCTTCAAGTTCCTGGATCTTTGTCTCATCGATCCTTTCCTCCAGGTTCGCCAGTTCTTTCTCGGCTTTCATAACAGTAGTACGGATCTTTTCCACAATGTTCTTCTCCAGATCTAGCCTCTGTTTTTTTGTTTCGCTAACCAGGTCCTCCACCAGTATCTTTCCTTCTTCTTTGCTAAGAGTACCTGTATCAACTTTTTCCTTTACAAACTCTCTTATTCTCTCTTCAGACAATGCTGCTAATCCTGCACCTATGAGTGCAGCTGCACCAAGAATACCTACCTTTGTCTTTTTGTCCATGTACTGAACCTTCTGTATATTTCAGGATCCTTCATGATTATAGTTCAGGTCATGCCAGAACTCAAATGCCATAAATGGAAAAGTATCCATATGGGAAAATCTGTGATCCTTTTGATAAGTGAAGTTAGAATTCCCTATAAAAGATATGCACAATTGTAATATAAATATAGTGGATTATATTGAAGTAAAAGCTATTAATGTTCATCACTTTCCAATATCGCCTATTGCTAGATCAGGACGGACCGAAAAAATATACAGATATGATCAGCAAATAGCAATCATCTTATCTATTAAGTTTGTTTATTTAAACTCTGTTAGAAACATTCAATTACTATGAATTACATCACAGGGATAGCCATGCTACATAAAAGGAATAATTCTATTGATCTTCCTATTGTTGTCCTTCTGGTATTGCTTACGAACGTATTTATATTAATACCGGAGCTGGCTTCCACTCCTATCCGGACCATACTTGGCTTGCCTATGGTACTTTTCCTTCCCGGATATGCTTTGATAGCTGCTCTTTTCCCGGCAAAGGATGACCTGGATGGAATTGAACGTCTTGCATTAGGTTTTGGTCTGAGCATTGCAGTAGTACCACTTATAGGTCTGGGGCTTAACTACACTTCTTGGGGCATAAGGCTCATTCCAATATTGGTCTCTTTATCGGTCTTTACTCTCTTGATGTGCATAGTTGCATTTTACAGGCGAGCTCAGCTTCCGTCTGAAAAGGCTTTCTCGATGTCCTCAGGTGAGGTATATGCAGCCCTAAAAGAGCCAGTAACCAATCAACCAGAAAACAAACTGGACCGCATTCTGACTATAATTCTTGTGATATCGGTCCTTTTATCTGTGGTGGCACTTGTTTATGTTGTAGTAACCCCAAAACAAGGTGAAAAGTTCACAGAATTTTACATTCTTGGCATGGATGGCAAGGCAGAAAATTACACAACCCGATATACTCTTGGGGACAGCGGCGAAGTGATCGTTGGTGTTGTCAATCACGAATACGAGCTTGTTAAATATACAATGGACATTAGACTAAATAACGAGTCTCTTTCAATTCCAGCCAATATTAGCAGTTTCAGTTTGGAACATAACGCTACCTGGGAGCGCCCTGTAGAGTTCACTCCGAATTCTGTTGGCGATAATATGAAATTGCAGTTCCTGCTCTACAAGAACGATAATTTGACTGCTCCTTACAGAGATCTCCACTTATGGGTCAATGTAACCGGAGGTGTATGAATTGCAGGGAAATGACGAATATGCTCATGGAAAAATGCTGGGGCATGATTCATCCCGCTTTACTGCCAGGTCTGCACGTCTTGTTTTGTTTACTATCTTACTCATATTATTTGCAGAGCTTTTGATCTTCTCAGAAATTCGGGGAGCTGCTATTTTACTATATGCTCTTCTTCTTATAGTTGTGTCCATTGGAACTGTAAGCATCAGGGATAAATATGTAGCATGGGCACTGCAGGCTCTTATGCTCTTGCCTCTGTTAAGGCTGATCAATTTCTCTATGCCTGTATTCTCTGAAATGGTTCTATACAGATATTTCTATATATATGTACCTTTATTTATACCTGTATTTCTTATAATAAGGCATCAGAGTTTTTCCCCGGTACAGCTTGGTTTGTCCTTCAAGAGATTTCTCCTTTACATGCCTCTCTCATTAGTGATCGGTTTGCTGATAGCACAACTTGAGTACTTTATTTATCCTACTGTTCCTCTTGTGTCAAATATATCCTTCTACAATATGATGGATGTTGTCTTGATCATGATCTTTTGTGTAGGTTTGGTGGAGGAGCTTGTATTCAGATCTATTCTGCAAACCAGACTCGAGGGTGTATTTGGCTCAACAGCTGGGCTCATTGCTACTAGTTTGCTTTTTGGTGTCATGAGTTCCACTCATGGGACTGGCCCGGGTTTAATCTTTGCATTGGCGGTAGGTCTTATACTTGGTTATATGTTCATTAAAACCCGAAGCCTGCCCTTTGTTGCACTTACTCATGGTATTGCCAACGTATTCCTTTTCAGCATCATACCCCTGTTAGGGCCGGGGCTAGGGATATTCTGATAAATGCAAGTTTCTTGTATTTAATATATAGAATTAGAATAAAATCTGTTTACAGTTTTTATTTTTAAAATTTTATGAGAGGTATCTATCATTACCGACATGAACAAAGGTAGGAAGCTCGGAAAAAATATACTATCTTAAATTATTTGTCCAGGCATATTATCGCTGCAATGACCTGCTTTCTCGGATATGCTGCTCAGATTATAGTAACGATTTTAAAAACCACTATGGCAGCAAAAGATATCAGCAGTGGTATGATGCTCATATCCAATGAGCATTTGATGGTGTTATTCCATCTTGATGATGCTGATAACATAAGCTTTGCACAGAGTAATATCACCACTGCAAAGACAGCAAAAACGCCATATTCAGGCAGTTCCATAGCTGTGGTCATAGATGTGATTGCACCTTTTGTGCTGACAGATGCTAATGCACTTACTAACGCTGTGGACGCTAAAGATGTTAACATATTGCCTTTCCATATTCTTTATCTCTATATATATCTTTTCTATTATCCAGAGCATTGATATGAGACCATCTAATTAGGTCCAAATACTCCCTATTCTAATTAGACAACATTT
>CAZAMM010000115.1:0-3429 GCA_964486435.1 uncultured Methanosarcinales archaeon
CATGCAGAACTATAAGTCCTAATAACATATAACCATGTTTACTTACCAATGCCTTATTGTTTAATACCGATTTATTTTTTTACTATAATTATTTTTTACTTGGTGCGATTTTACAAAGCTCCTTATTACAGTGATGCTGCAAAGCACCTGAAATATTGTAACACAACCCTTATTTTTCTCTATTTTATGGCATAAACCATATTTACCATAGCTGCCAATCAGGTTAAACCAAATGGGGTATATTGTCAGGGGCACTTCCTGAGAATCAATTATAGGTGACATATTATGGCAGGAGACATATTAGAGAAAGGAGCGATCCTACAGAGAGACAAGGAAACATACGCAATAGCACCACAGATACCCGGAGGCATAGTAACTCCCGACCTGTTGCGCAAGATAGCGGATGTGGCGGAGAAGTACAATGCTGCCGCCATGAAAATGACATCTGCACAGAGAATAGCCATAGTGGGGATCAAGGAAGCTGACCTCGATAACATCTGGAAGGACCTGGGTATTAATCCTGGAGCAGCTATAGGATTGTGTGTAAGGAGCATCAAGATCTGTCCTGGTACCACATTCTGTAAGCGCGGGCAGCAGGATGCCGTGGGTCTGGGTTTGAAGCTCGATGAGAAATACCATGGTATGGAACTCCCTTCAAAGCTTAAGATAGCAGTCGCAGGTTGCATGAACGCCTGCTCAGAACCTTCAGTCAAGGATATAGGCATCCTGGGCATGCCCAAGGGTTACACTCTGATGGTTGGCGGCAGTGCCGGTATCAAACCAAGGCTTGCCGACATAATTGCTGATGGACTGACGGAAGACGAGGTTCTTGACATGGTGGACAGGATCATTACCTATTACAAGAGCCAGGCTACAAAACACAGGCTTGGCAGGTTCATCGACGATATCGGACTGGACAAGTTCAAGAAGGACCTGGGGTTGTGAGCAGCCCATCCACTCTTTTTTTTATAACTTTTCACAGGCCGTTCAAACATAAAAAATGTGGCTGCTGATAGATATAATGTTATGAAAATCTTTAAATATAATAGGTACTACAATCATGCAACCATAGCGGTTACTCGAGATCAGATAATATTTAACTTTTATAGTATTCACATTAACAGCAGGAGAAGGTAAATATGGAGTATTTTGCAGGTATATCCGATGCGTTAAAGGTCACATTTGTACAAATGATGATTCTATCTTTTATTGCAATTGCTATCTTTATCGTAGGCATGTACATCAATTTAAAGAAATGGAGTATGGGTTCCACAGGATATGGGCAGCCACCATCGAAAAGCATATGGGCTTTTCCTAAGATGCTCATGTATCAGATGAGCCAGCATGCACATGTTCACAATCAGTCGGTTCTTGAAACACTAGTTCTTGATATTCTCTTTCAGAGAAGGATCCTGAGAAGAAGCCCTCTCAGATGGTTCATGCACTTCACTATTTTTGTAGGCTGGATGGTCCTTTTTGCAATGTCCGGTGCGATGTTCTTTGTTGAAATGACCCATATGATCGGTGAAAAGGTAGGATTTGCACACTCACTTCCCTGGTTCATGAACCCGGAAATTTTCAGAGAACTGCTCGCAGTACCCAATGACATCTTCAGTTACATACTATTCATTGGTATTGTAATTGCAATATACAGGAGACTGTTCGTAGCAAAGGTCAGAGAGGCTACTATTGCATACGATTCTGTGCTTCTTATCGGACTTACGATCATCACAATTTCAGGCTTCATTGCAGACGGTATAAGAACAGGCAGATTCTGGGGATTTGGCATAGACTATGCATATGCACCTCCAGCCTCATTATTCCATGTAGTGATTTCTCTGCTGTTCTGTATCGCATACATACCCTTCAGTAAATACATACATGTGATAGCTATCCCGCTTGCACTGCTTGCAAATAAGGGAGGAGAGTAAAAATGGTAAAACGTCAGCCTTCTATAAACACTGAGAACTTCACAGCAGTGCAGCTCATGGAAATCGATTCCTGTAGCAGATGTGGAGAATGTGTCAAATGGTGTCCTACCTATGATGCATCCGGTCAGGATCCAGGACTTGCACCCAGGGACAAGATCCTCAGGTGGAAACAGTTCATGGACAAGTCCTACGGACTGCGTGCCAGGCTCTTTGGTCCAAAGCAGATCTCGCTGGAAGAACTTGAACAGTTCAAGAACGACGTATACGGATGTACCACCTGTGGAATGTGTGCCACAGTATGCGAATCCGCCATAAATACAGTTGAACTCTGGGAATCCATGCGCGCAAATCTTGTTAAGAGCGGTATAGGCCCCTTTGGTAAGCAAGGCATGTTCCTGAAGCTCATTGGAGAATACAAGAACCCATATATGGCAGACAACAAGGACAGGACCAACTGGTTCCCTGCTGACATCAAGGTAGAGGAACAGGCAGAGATCCTGTACTTTGGCGGATGTACTGCAGAGCTCAGGCAGAGAAAGCTTGCTCTCGCAACTGCCCGTGTGCTCAACAAGCTCGGAATAAAGTTCACAATGCTGGGAGAAGATGAGATCTGCTGCGGTTCTGCACTTATAAGGACAGGGCAGTACTTCATCAATGACACTGCAAAGATCAATGCCCAGAAGAATGTGGACAATATCAAGGCAAAGGGTGCAAAGATTGTTCTTTATGCATGCGCTGGATGCTACAGAGCTTCCCTTATCGACTGGCCGCGTCTGACCGGCAAGGAGCTTCCATTTAAGGTGGTCCATGTAACTCAATTCCTGCAGGATCTCATCCAGAAAGGAGACATCAAGTGGGAGAAGTCCATCGACAAAAAGGTTACCTACCACGACCCATGCCACCTTGGCCGCCACGTAGGTGTCTTCGAGCCACCAAGGGCTGTTCTTGAAGCCATCCCAGGTATTCAGTTCATAGAGATGGAAAGAATTAAGGAGAACCAGCGCTGCTGTGGAGCAGGAGGCGGTGTAAAAGCCGGTATTCCGGATCTTGCACTGGGAGTTGCTTCTACACGTGTGGAAGATGCACTTGCGACCAGCGCCGAGATCCTGTCCAGTGCCTGCCCGTTCTGTAAGAGGAATCTCAGTGACGGCAGAGATGCTATCGGCGCAAGCGCACTGGAAGTTGAAGATGTGATAGTGCTTGTGGCAGAAGCCATGGGGATCGATCTGAGTGACTCTCCTGCAGAGTGAACTCAACGACCTCTTTTTTTCGGTACATCAGCTAAATAAGATCAAACTGAGATGAAAAATGCAGATTCCCTATGAAATTCTGGGAAAATTATTCGTACTGCTGGTCATTGTTGCTATTGTAAGCATCGGAGTAGCCTTATTGGTAGGTGTTTACAGTTTCAGGCGCAAAAGGATACTTTTTCCGAATTTCGTACTTTTTATGCTGTACCTGTTCTATGGTCCGGCCAAGTGGATCTGCAGAAGATTTT
>CAZAMM010000116.1:0-3403 GCA_964486435.1 uncultured Methanosarcinales archaeon
TTTAGTCCAATTTTCAACTTCAGTTTGTCCATTAATTCTACAAGTTCAACAATACACCTGTAGTCCTTATTGAGATATTCTTTCAGCAAAATCAGAGTCAATAGCTGGTGTTGTGTATATATTCTTTTGGAATATTTGCAACTATAAATCGGCAGGTGTGATTTTCCTGATATAGCTAGAGCTGTATCAACAAACTTTAAGTACTTATTAGACAAAACACAATCATCCCCTTTGTGTTTTCGGTAGCAGATTATGCTAAGGGGATTTATCCTTTTTAAATTATTAGTTCAAAATAAAATATAAAGTAGGTTTTCTACAAAGCCGAAATATGGACATGTTAAATTGCTGTTCTTGGAAATATATAGTTTCCTGTTTAAATCATCCTAGACCAGACTACATAGAAAACTACCTCCTTCTGGCATATTTATTTCATTCATATCGATCAATATTGATTGACATCAATGAAGAGTTGATCACTGGAAATAGATATTTATCTCTGGAAGAGTAAGAATAAACTGGAGGTAAGGGGAATTTACAGAAAAATGGGGACATTACCTTGATATGTTATAGGTTTTGAAATTCCTACAAGATTAGCTGCCTCTTCAACTGTAGTACCTTCATACCGATGTTTAACAAAATGTAGGCGCTGAAGAAACCTTGTATCTTTCTCTAATGACTTGATTCTTTTAAGCAACTCTTCGGAAGAAAGATGATGCCCTATTGGAATTTGTTAGGTTTTAACCATGAAGTATGCTTATACTTCATAACTTAGATAAGTTTGGTTAATAACTATAAATAGATGAGGGTTCAATAAAACCGCTCCGCAGCATGTGATCTGCAAGCACTATCGCAACCATGGCCTCAGCTACAGGCACAAGGCGGGGTGGTATGGTAGGGTCATGCCTCCCATGAACCTGCAATTCACATTCCTGACCTGTTTTCATGTCTACTGTCCTCTGTTTCTTTGAAATGGATGGTGTCGGTTTCACTGCAACCCTGCATATGATAGGCAGGCCTGTGGATATACCGCCAATTATTCCACCTGCATTGTTGGTGGGACATGTGATCCGTCCGTCTTTTACTATGAACGGATCGTTCATCTGGCTGCCTTTCATGCGTGCACTTGCAAAACCTGCACCTATCTCCAGCCCTTTCACTGCACCAATGCTCATCAGTGACTTTGCGATATCAGCATCCAGTTTATCAAATACAGGTTCTCCCAAGCCTCTGGGAACCCCTGTGGCAATGACCTCTACAATACCCCCAAGGCTATCCCCTTCTCTGCGTGCGTCTTCCACCGCTTTCAGCATGCTTTGAGCTGCTTTAAGGTCAGCGCAACGTACCGGGGTCTTTTCTACATTATCCATCACTTCGGTAAAAGACATTTCGGAAGCAATAATCCCATCCAGTTCGATCACATGCGCAAAAACCGTGATTCCTTTGCAGGAAAGCAAATACTTTGCAATGGCTCCTGCAGCAACCCTGCCAAGAGTCTCTCTGCCGGATGAACGGCCGCCTCCTCTATGGTCCCGCATACCATATTTTTCCTCGTAAAAAAGGTCGGCATGTCCGGGCCTGGGGATCGTCCGCAAATATTCATAAGCACTTGAATTTGCATCCTTGTTGCGAACCATCATGCATATAGGCATACCAGTGGTCTTTCCCTCAAAAACACCTGACAGTATCTCCACAGTATCGGACTCATTGCGTGAGGTAGAGGCACTGCTCTGGCCAGGTCTTCGCCTGTCCAGTTCCTTCTGTATAAGTGAGGCATCAAGGGACAGACCCGCTGGAGTACCATCTACTACTACTCCCAGAGCATTACCATGTGACTCTCCCCAGGTAGTAACTTTAAAAACAGTTCCGAAAGTGTTGCCAGACATCGTTAGTTAATGATCTTTACTTATCTTATAGTTTATCCCGCTCATCACAACTCATGAAGCGCGCTCAGATGAAACTGGCTCGATGTGTATGACTTACAGGCAAAATAATATCATATCACCGGAAGGTATAATTTATATTATGACCCTGTTCAGTGCATGGTGAAAATTGCTGTCACTGGTAAAGGTGGTGTAGGTAAGACCACGCTTTCGGGTACTCTTGCGCGGATGCTTGCAAGGGATGGGTTTGATGTTGTGGCCATAGATGCTGATGCAGATATGAACCTGGCATCTTCCATAGGCATAAGCAATCCTCCGGATCCTCTTACGGACTACCAGGATATGATCGAAGAGCGTGCAGGAGAAAAAGGAGGCATGTTCAAGTTCAACCCAAAAGTTGACGATATCGTAGACAGGTTCGGGGTAGCAGGCCCCGATAATGTAAAGATGCTTGTGATGGGCACCATTGACACAGGCGGTAGCGGCTGCATGTGTCCTGCATCCTCTTTCCTTAAAGCATTTCTCAGGCATGTTGTCTTGAAGGACACCAGTGCAGTAATACTTGATATGGAGGCGGGGATCGAGCATCTTGGCAGAGGGACTACAAAAGGCATAGACCTGATGATCATCGTCGTTGAGCCTGGTAAAAGGTCACTGGAAACCGCTGAAAGGATTAAAAATCTTTCCGAGGATATAGGTGTCAAACATCTGACAGCGGTCATCAACAAGGGCAAGTCTGTGAACCTTAAACCGCAGCTTGAGGCACTGGGAATACCTGTTCTCGGTGAGATACCTTACGATGAAGACCTTGTTCGTGCAGATCTTGAGGGCGTTGCACCCATTGATGTGGGAGGAAAATGGGTGGATGCAGTGGCACAGATCAAAGACAACATGATGCATATGATCAGAGGATTCCAGCAGCAATAATGATGAATGAACAGGAAATTCTAAGGACAGTATACGCCCATGTGGATCCTTATATTACAAAAGACGGGTCAACAATAAGAGAACTCATGCATCCTGCTGTGCATGGCAACTCACATCAGAGCCTGGCAGAAGCACGGATACTTCCAGGCTCTTCAACTGTTTTACATATACATGAAGTAACTGAAGAAATCTATTATATCATCTCAGGCTCTGGTTTTATTATCCTTGGAGAAGACAAGGTTAAGATAGACAGTGGAGATACTATCTGCATATCACCGGGAACAGCCCATAAAGTGGAGAATAGTGCTGAAGTGGAACTGGTAATACTCTGCTGCTGTTCACCGAGTTATTCTCATGAAGATACTTATCTTTTGGAAAAGATATGATGTTAAGAAGTATATTTTATAAAAAATACAGAATAACCGGCAGTAAGATCACACCCATGGCATTACTTTTCCTCACATTCATGAAAGATGGCAGCAGTCCTATGGATGTGGCCATGAGGAATATTATTACACCAAAGACTCCAGTGAATACACTGACCATAGCCACAAGACCCGCAAGCACAGTGATGCTCAGTTTTCTGTAGTCTATTT
>CAZAMM010000117.1:0-3180 GCA_964486435.1 uncultured Methanosarcinales archaeon
CCCTGACATCTCCAAGGCCAGAGAAATGCTGGATGTCACATGGAATCCACATGTATTTGATTCTAGGACACAGGAGCAGCAGGAATACTCAAAGATGCAGAAGATGCTGGACTTCTGGATGGACTTCGAACGGCACAATCCTAACGAGACAGTGGAAGTGGAGGGAGAATTTGAGATAAAACTCGATGGTGCCAGGTTCGGAGGATATATCGACCGTCTGGACAGGACACCCGAAGGAGATTATATTGTCATTGACTACAAGACCGGTACTACCAATTTGAGCAAGAACAAGCTGAAGAAGGACTTACAGATTGCACTGTACTGCATGGCTGTGAAGGAAAAGTATGGGAAACTGCCTGTGCAGGCAGGTCACATGTATGTCAATCCTGAGCTTGCCGAGCTGAGATTGGTGGATGTAAGTGAAGAGGGTGTTGAGGCTGTGGCTGGCAGGGTCAGGGAGATAGTTGGTCGGGTTCTGGAAGAGGATTTTGATATAAAGGAGGAGACTAACTGTTGGTTCTGTGATTATAAAGGGATATGTGAACAGATTGTCAAGATATGATTAATAATGTTTTTTGAATAATCTTAGGAGAAGATAATGGACCATCTGGATATCAAGCACCTAAAAGAAAAACACCCATCTCTCAAGTTATTGAATGCAGATAATAGTCCATTGATTATCAGTTTTCTTTACCCAAAAGACCATATCTGCCGGATATTAGGTAAAGGGATATATTGTAATTAGACAAATTATCTTTGAAATCACGAACTTCGGTAAACATACCAGCAAACATTGTTCTTGCAGGCCTTAAGTAGTCCTGCAAGATCTCACGATACCTTTTTTCTAATTCAATGTTGTGCTCTGGTAGAGAAAGGTCGTTTTCTTCAAGTAATACTTTTATCTCTTTATCTTTACCAATATCTTTTCCTCTGCCAAGTGAATTCTTCCACTTTTTAATCTCTGGTAATTTTATTCCTGATTCTTCCGTGAAAACAGTTACTTGCATCGACTTTTAATTAGATCAAGATATTATAAAGTTGTTGTTGAATTATACTGTATCCAGTCTACATTAAAAAAGGTGGTTCTCTTCACCATCTTGTGGGTGATTTCAATACTAATATATCAATAATATTTTTTAGGAGAACAATTCTCTGTATGCCAAATGCCTGTTGACGTTTAGAATCAAAATCATGTGAAAATACTGATCCTGGCAGCCAAGATATGGTCAGTAAATCAGAATACTCTTTTATTCCAAATCCCATACGAATTTACCCATTCAATATTGTGGAGATCCATTATAGTTATTAACCGTCCGTTTGAAACTTATGGTATATACATCACAATCTGTTGAATGCGATTTTTGCATTCATAAGTTACAAACAATGAGTGTTTAACTATAATCTGTACTTCTAAAGTGAGAGTTGTTTGTTAAAACTTTAGGGATATTACATCAAAGTAATATGGTTTTGGAAATCGGTAGTAATAGCAAACGTAGTAAAAAATGCATCAACTTTACAGAAACCATAGGCATAATTGGTTTTTGTTCTTCAAAATGCAAGATGATCCAAACTTCCCCAAAGACCAATATCAACTAACCATATGCTATGATCCACTATTCTCGAACGGAGATAAATATATCAGATACATGTAATGAATTTCTGTTTGTAGAGTTTGATCATTAGTGACTGCCCGGCATAGGAATAATATTAGCTTTGTTGATAAAATGTATAAGAAACATGAACAGGTGCCTTAAAAAGCAAGACCGAACGGACTGTAACCTTGACTGTGCACCGACCTTTAACGGCCTTCAGGAACGCGACAGAGAAGGATAGGGTCAAGGAAACATGAAGTTGAGTTTATGGGTCGAAGGTAGAAGTCTTCACTATAGAATTTCTATAAAATATTTCAAAGATGGCATGAGCTGTATTTTGAATTCGCTTAGCCGGAGAACTACGATTTTAGTCACAAAGCATAATTCCATATCAAAAAAAAGACCACCGCCTGCAGCCCATGTTCCGGGTTTGCATGGCGGTTGGGATATCGATCTCTTATCCAATGTAGTATGTGACCTGTACTGACATTGAGACTGTAGATTCTCCCGGCTCAATTGGTGTAGCAGCAGGTCCTGATGCTGCATCTGCTGCCGCTTCTGGCACAGCATAATAGATCTTGGAGTTTCCGTTCTCGGATATGGATGCTGTCTGCACACCTGTGACCTTAAGATTCAAGCTGCTGGCAAGAGTATTGGCCTTTGATGAGGCATCGGCTATGGCTTCGTTCATGAGGTTTTCACGAAGCTGTTCCTGCCTGTCATCAGATACTGAGAAGGAAATGCTTCCGATCTGATTGGCTCCTGCGGCTGTTGACCTGTCAATGATCTCGCTCAGATTTCCAAGCTTTGTGGTTTTGAGCTGCACACTGTTGGATGCAGAGTATCCTGTGATGTTCTGTTCCTTTTCATAGTTGTAGACCGGATACACGGACACATAGGATGTCTGCAGTTCTTTGTCCTCCAGACCCAGGGCCTTTAGCTCTGCCACAACTGCGCTCATAAGAGCTGCGTTCTGATCAGATGCAGCTTTTGCAGTGTCAGCCTGAACTACGACACCTATACTTAAAGTGGCTGTGTCAGGCACGACCTTCTCTTCTGCATACCCGCTCATGGTTATTGTGTCGGCAGTGTTCGATCCATTCTGCGAAATGGCGTATATTGTCAATGCCATCACCACCAGAACAACAGATAGTGCAATGATAGCTAAATATGACCTGTCGTTTTTATTTTCCTGTGACATTTTCACACTCTCCTTGTTAGATGCATTATTAACCGGTGAGTCTGTCTTGTCATGGCCGGTTATTGCATGTTATATAAGGAGCTGCACATATTAAATAATTGTCTAAACTTCAACTGGATTTGCAGTTATATACGGAGGTAGATACCGGTAAGAAAAAATATAGCTTATTTCAGCCCCGCATCTTTTAGAGATATCCGGAATTCCCAGTTCAGTTTATTTTTATTTACAGGTACGAAACCACATCTGACCATCGCTTCTTTAAACTGCTTATTTGTAACAAAGAACCCTTCCTGCGATTGTTCGAACAGATTTTTTAGGGCATAACTGGTATAATTTTTGGTCTTGTTAATTAAACATCGCTAACTCTTTATTTCTATATTTCATTAA
>CAZAMM010000118.1:0-3088 GCA_964486435.1 uncultured Methanosarcinales archaeon
AGTAGTGGGAGTTGGAGATCCAATGATGGCGATCAGGGGGTGCATATAACAACAAGGCAGTTTTCCTATGATCTTTTCCTCAGATAAAATCTCATCTCATCATTCTTTTTCAAAAGTATTGGTCTATTCAAACGCAATGCTGATATCCCCTGACTTTTTAGCTAATGATGAAGACAGAAGTCCCATTTCTATTCTGCATACATGCAATATCCCACAGGGCACAAGGCAGTTTGAAGAGCATTGCGCTTCCTGGGCTTTTGTCATAACATAATTGTCCTTTATATCAAGCGTCTGGTCCATGGGTATTTCCATATGCGACATCTTTTTTATCTTCTCACAATCAGTTTCGATGTCTATGATTATATTTTTTCCAACTTTTTCTCCATGGACCTTATGTACAAAACCACATATGGTTGAATTTACAGTTACATCTGCCATATTTATCCCAATTTTCTGTTATTTTGATGATTACTCAAATCCATGTTAGTTCTCATATATATATGTATTTCAATAGTTTTTGAAATAACAAACTATAAATACAAAGCTTCAAATATGTTTGAAATGCATGACACAAGATTATCTAATGCATTTATTTAATGTTGGTCTGCAATCTGTTCAGGAATACCTGGCATTGCATGTACTATTATGTTTGATTCCTGCCTTTTTTCTGGCCGGTGCTATTGCATCGCTTTTCTCAAAGGAATCGGTGTTGAAATATTTTGGTGCCAGTACGCCAAAGTATATTTCCTACTCAGTAGCAGCAATATCCGGCTGTCTCCTTGCGGTATGCAGCTGTACTGTACTCCCATTGTTTGCGGGCATCTATAAAAGAGGGGCTGGTATCGGTCCAGCCACAACTTTTCTTTTTTCTGCACCTGCTATCAATATCCTGGCTATAGTCTATACTGCAAAGATCCTGGGTTATGATATCGGGGCAGCCAGGGCAATGGCAGCAATTCTGCTATCTGTGGCCATAGGATTGATAATGGCCGCAATTTACGAGAGGAAAAAGGGTAAACACGACGGTATCAAGACCTTTAACTCAGAAGAGCATTCTCATACTGTTCAGCTTTTCTTGTTACTGCTGGCAATACTTGTGATCCCTGAGATCATCAAATCCTGGACATATCTTGCTCTGGTGGAGGTCCCGCTTATAGCAATTACGGTGTACCTGTCCTTCAAGTGGTATTCTAAAGAGGAAAGAGGGAGCTGGATGCAGGAAACATGGTTCCTTGTAAAGATGATAGCTCCTCTGTTGCTGGTGGGAGTGTTCTTTGCAGGCATCATCGTGGAACTGCTTCCTTCCGGGATTGTGGTCAAATACGTGGGTTGTGGCAACCTGCTCTCTTACTTCATTGCTTCTGTTGCTGCAGCGCTAATGTATTTCTCCACACTTACAGAAGTTCCGATCATCAGCGCTCTGACATTGCTGGGCATGGCTAAAGGTCCTGCTCTTTCAATGCTCTTGGCAGGTCCTGCATTGAGCCTTCCCAGTATGATAGTGATCAGCAGGGTCATGGGTGTTAAAAAAGGACTTTCATATATCGGACTGGTAATAATAATGGCGATGATCTCCGGATTCGTATTCGATCTTTATATTCTTGGATGATGCTGAAGAGGTTCATACATGAGGCTATTGATCATTTCGGATATCCACAGCAACAAAGAAGCTCTGGACGCGGTCATGGCTGTACAGCATGATGAAGTTATCTGCCTGGGGGATCTCGTGGACTATGGTCCCTCTCCGGGCGAATGCATCGATGTGCTGATGGAACAAAAGATACCTACGATCATGGGAAATCATGACAGTGCAGTGGCTTTCGGGATTGATTGTGGTTGTGGCTATGCCTATAAGCACCTCTCACGATCAACGAGAGAGTACACATGGGATGTTTTAAACGATAATCAGATAGAGTTCCTTCGCAAGCTGAAGATAAATATTAAAAGGGAGGAAAATGGGAAAAAGTTGTATTTTACTCATGGCAGTCCCTTATCCTTCTATGATTACATCAAACCGGATACTCTGGACGAGACAATAAAAGATTATATGAAGGAAGTTGAAGCAGATTTCTTATTCATAGGTCATTCCCATCTTCCTTTTGTCAGGAAGGTAGGAGCAGTAACACTTGTAAGTCCGGGTTCAGTGGGCCAGCCCAGAGATGGAGATACTCGTGCAAGCTGTGCAATATTTGATACAGATACATTCAAGGCTGAGATCATCAGAGTTGAATATGATATGAAAAGCGTTTTCGGGAAGATAAGGACAAACATGCCCGATGCAGACGAATTAATAGCAATACTGAGAAGAGGTTACTGAAATATAGTACATAAATTTGTGTATATATATAATGTTTAGAAAGGTGATAACATGAAGATAGAAATACTTGGTTCAGGTTGTGCGAAATGCAAGAAAACAAAAGAGATCGTTGAACAGGCGGTTGCTGAACTTGGCATCGTTGCCGAGGTAGTGAAAGTTGAGGACATGAACGCTGCACTTGATTATGGTGTTATGATCACTCCTGCCGTTGTGGTCGATGGTGACGTAAAGATCGCAGGGAAGGTTCCGACAGTTGAGAAAGTTAAGGAATGGATCTCTAAATAAAGGAGAAAAGATCATGGCCGGGGAAATTAGCAGAAGGGGTAAAATGTGCATGTGAAGCTGGATCGTTGGGCTGTATGCATGCGCTGGTGGCTCTAATGTTGGTCAGATGACAAATAAAGTAGCTGTTGAGCTCACTAAAAAAGGAAAAGGGAAGATCATGTGCACTGTCGGCATTGGAGGTAACGTCTCTGGAATTTTAAAAAGCACGGAGGGAACTGATCAGATCATTGCTATTGATGGCTGTGCTCTTCTATGTGCAAAAAAGACACTTGAACGTGCAGGATTCACAGTCGATAAAAGCATAGTAATGGCTGAACTTGGTATGAAAAAGGAGATTAAGCTTGACTTGGAAGAACCTGAGGTAAATGCGGTAGTATCCAAAGCAGAGGCTGTTTTAGGTAATTGAAACTGAAATAGACAATGTACCTATTAAATTAGGGTCCTCTGAGATTCCCTCTCTATTGCAGTACTAATCCTCCTTTTTTA
>CAZAMM010000119.1:0-2983 GCA_964486435.1 uncultured Methanosarcinales archaeon
TAAGTAAGTAAGTAAGTAAGTAAGTAAGTAAGTAAGTAAGTAAGTAAGTAAGTAAGTAATAAATGAAAAGTAGAAAATAAAATAAGCGTGTTAATTGAGCTTTCTGCACTTGAAGGTATTAACCTGCTGTAAAGAAAGCTCAACAACAAAATATATTCCTTAATAAATTATGGAATAACCAATACCGGCTTTTTTGCATGCCGCACCACGTTCTCTGCAACGCTTCCAAGAAGAATATGAGTGAGTCCTGTGAGTCCCAATGTTCCCATCACTATGAGGTCTATATCGTTCTCGGTGGCGTAATCGACTATTCCATCGGCAGGAGTTTTACCATCAATTATCACACATTCTACTTCAACCCCTTCCTTGTTGCCTATATCCACCACATATGCAGTAGCCTTCTCGCCTTCTTCCTTCAGATGGCTCTCCAGCGCCTTTGCCCACATCTCGCCACGCATTGCAACCCCTACACCTGCAGGAGGCACAACATAAACAGCTTTGACCTTGGCATCATTGGCTTTTGCCAACCCTATACTCCAGCTCACTGCATTTTTTACATTGTCTGATCCATCGGTGGCTATCAGTATCGATCTTACATTTAAACTCATAATGCTACCCCCAATATAGAATTGGGATTAATATATAATATATCTATTGGTTGAATCCGCATCTGTAGAAATAGGCGATAAGCTGACAGGCAGCTATATATACAATCACATATAAAAAATAATAGTATAGTGTGGATAGGTGTGCTTAATATCCAACTGCCGTTTAAATTTAGATATATACAAATCCTGTTTTCAGAGAGACTATCTTATGAACCTTCATAGGGACAAACTTGGGAAGAACCTGCTTCAGCATCTCCTCCCAGGAAACTTCTTAGCTGGCATAGCCTTTCAGGCTTCCCTAGTACAATTAGCATATCACCTGAAAAGAGTTGTGTATCTCCCGCCGGGTTCTCAATAATTTGTTCACCTCTGCGAATGGCCAGTACTGTTGCACCATGAATATTCCTCATATCCGCATCTTTGAGTGTGCTTCCGTGAATGAGACTACCTTCATTGATCTTAAAAGACGTTACATCCAGCCCCGGAAGATCATCTTTCAGACTGAAGGCATCCTTTTTAGTTCCAATGGAATGCTTTCTCAACATGGAATAACCGTTTGCGCGTATTTCCCTTGTAAATGAATAAATATCCTCTTCGGGTACCAGGTACTTTTTAAGAAGACGACTGAATATTTCCACTGATGTTTCATACTCTTCAGGAATTACCTCATCGGCACCCAGCTGACTAAGGGTTTTGATCTCGCTCATATATCGCGTCCTTGCGATAATATAGATCTTCGGATTCATCCTTCTTGCAACATCGGTTATTGCCCTTGTACCTATGAAATCAGATATGCCTACTACAAGTACCCTGGCAGACATTATGTTAGCAGAATCAAGAACAACTTCATGGGTTGCATCCCCATAGTAAATTCTCTCCCCCTTTTTTCGTTCATTGCGCACGGTTTCCGGGTTTGTTTCTATGATCACATAAGGTATGCCTGCTGTCTTTGCAGCATTAGAAACTGTTTTTCCATTGAATCCATAGCCTACGATAATAAGATGATCATGCAATTCTTCTTCTTCTTTGTCTGCAGGCAGCACAGTGGAGTGTATACCCATGCTCTTTGCATATAGGCCATTGATCAATATAGGATTCTTCGTTTTGTTCAATACTCTACTCGAGAAGCTATGCGAGAACGTCATCACAAAGGGTGTAGCTGCCATAGTCACTATAGAAACAGCGAGAAAAGCCTGATAGAGGTTTTCATCCAGGAGACCGTAAGACCGCCCGGAACTTGAAAGAACAAACGAGAACTCTCCTACCTGGGCCAGTGTCAACCCGGTTATGATAGTGGTTCTCAGAGGATAACCTAAAAGAAAGGTAACAAGCCCGGATGCCATAGATTTTACAAGTATTACCCCTACAGCCAATGCCAGAAGGATGAATACATTCTCCAGGAAAAAACCGACATCCATCAGCATTCCTATGGATATAAAAAAGAAGCTTATAAAAACATCTTTAAACGGCATCATGTTGCCAACAGCCTGATGACTGTACTCTGATTCCGAAATGATCAGACCCGCCAGGAAAGCTCCGAGAGCCAGCGATAATCCTGCTTTGGAAGTCAGCCACGCAGTACCGAACACCGTGAATATGATTGCCAAAAGAAAAAGTTCCCTGTTCCTGGTCTTAGCAATCCTGAAGAGCAGTGCAGGCATTATCCATCTTGCACTGGCAATTACAAAAAGCATGATACCAAGCCCTTTCAGCAGGAAGGTAACACCACTGTCACCTGAAGTGGAGGGCACGCCTGCAAGTATAGGCGTGAGGAGTATCATGGGAACAATGACTATATCCTGGAATATGAGTACACCAAGGGATATCCTGCCGTAGGTGGTATATGTTTCACCTTTTTCCTGAAACAGTTTGAGCACGATAGCAGTACTGCTGAGGGATACCAGAAACCCAAGGAAAAGAGCAGTATTGGGACTGTAACCCATGTAAAGGGAAATATAATAGACCAGTGCTGTAGTTATCACCACCTGCAAACCACCGCCCACCAGCACGAATCGTTTGATATCCCAAAGCTCTTTGATGGACATCTCAACACCTATAGTGAACAGTAGCAGAATTATCCCTATCTCTGAAAGCACCTCTACCTGTTCCACTTCACGGATAATACCGAGAACATGTGGCCCTGCTATAATTCCAGTAACAAGAAAACCAAGGACAGGGGATAATTTAGCCTTATGGAAAATCAACAAAATAAATATCGACAAACCAAAAATTATTTCAATATCAGTAAACAGTGTCAGATCCATATAGTAGCCAATCAGTTTTGATTGAACCTAAACTATAAAGATGTTTTGACCTGTATAGAATGAGACCATCTAATTAGGTCCAAATACTCCCTATTCTAATTAGACAACATT
>CAZAMM010000120.1:0-2464 GCA_964486435.1 uncultured Methanosarcinales archaeon
CCGGATCTGTTGCGAACATCACATGATTGCTCAGGATCTTCCTTGCAATGTCCTGGAGTTCCCAGAGCCTGTCCTCTGAAAGCAGTATATCTCTTGCAACAGAGAGTGAAGTGTTACCAATTTGTATCACCTCATCCACATTGAAGGGTACCATGCCTACGTGATGAGCCTTGACCGCATCCATATAAGTTCCTGCGGCACCGGACATATATGCTTTGCATATATCACTAACTTCGATACCTGCAGCCTTACAGAGAGCAAGATGGCCAGCACGGAGAGCACCCATGGCAAGTCCTGCCTCGCTCACATCCTGTTCAAAGAACTTTACCTTGTCCTGCAAATGCAGGATGTGGTCAGGAGTATTGATCTTGGGCAGTTGTATTACCCCGTTCTTCATACCAGCATCAACGACCGCTATAACACCAGTTCCTGTTATACCCTTGGCTTTAAGCGGATGATCTTCAACAACCTCGCCAGTCTTTGGGTCTACGAGTTTTGCTTTTGTAGTGTTCATTTCCTCATCAAGCACATAGTTCCTTAGATTACCATTCTCGAACTCCACATCAGATATCACAAAGGGAGAAGCAAGCTTGCCATGCGCTATCTGCTGACCTTCAAGCGCAGGACCTGCTGCCGCAGAACCTGTATATATAGTACCATTAACGATAAGAGCCATCTCGGCATTAGTTCCATAGTCGGTAGCTATGGCAATATCAGTGGTGTCCAGAAACCCGGATTTAATGATCAGGGCAAGAGCATCCGCACCTATTTCATGCTTTATGGCCGGAGGAACTCGCAGAGTTGCATTCGGATAGACCTCAAGGCCAGGTATATCACTACAATTTAAGATAGCTGCATCCCTTTTTTGTTCTTTTATGTTCAGTTTCTCCTTTTTCCTTTCACCAGCATATGCAAGATCATCAATGGGTATGCCCTGGAAGATCGATAACTGAATAGGGTTACCACAAATAGCCAACCTTTCAAGTTCCTCTGGTTTGATCCCAAGCTGTTCGATAACCTTCCTTACTGCATTCACATGCAGCCCGTGTGCAAGATCCTGGCCATAAGTAATGGCAAAATCCAGATGGTCCATGATGTTTGCACCTGGCAGAGGATTTCTCAGCGTAATAACTGTCTTTTTTATTTCCCCTGAATCAAGATCGACCTTCTGTGCACGGATACCACTGGTTCCTATATCTACTGCAACACCTAGTCTCATTTTTATTCCTCTGAATATGTGTTCTTATAAATAATGTATTTTCTCTTAGAGAACTATATATCCTTTTACATTACATCCTAGAAAAAAGAAACGGGTTTTTTTTCTCTGCCAAAAAAAAGGAAATATATTACGATACTGCCAAATCTGGCATTAAGTATACTGCCAAATTTCGCCAGTAACTACATACATTAATATAGTATGAATTTCAGCCGGGTTTGTTAGGAAAAATAAAAAATCTACTTTTTTTCAATCAGCTTGGAACCCTTATCAGTAAGTACATATTGCACAGTACCGAAATCAGTATTACATGCATTGCATGAAGAACATGAACCACATTTGTAAGAAAGGTTTGTATCTGCTTTTCTGATATACCCCATCTGCTCCAGTGTCCTGATTCTGTCATTTAACTGTTGTCCTGACATACCCATTATGCCGGCAGTTTCACTCAGTGACATCCACTCAACAAATATATGCCTCAATATCTCCGAGATCGTGTAAATTCCCCGCGTTACTTGTTCATGTTCCTGAATTCTTTTTTCCATAAAAGGTATCCGCATAAGGGCAATATTCCAAGATAGATTGCTGGCCTAAGATCATATAAAATATCCCAGCCGCTGATTTGTGGATCATTTAACAGATACATATCCATCCAGTTGCCAGCTGTCACAAGGACATAGACCATTGCAAAAAGCAGTGAGATCAATATACCCACATATACATAAGCAATGCCTTCACCTAATCCGTTCCTCAGTTCTATCAGACCGTAAAGGAAAATACTTCCAATGAGCAAGAGTATCAAACTACCCACCAGATCCGATGGTACAAACAGTACCCCAATAAGACCGTTTTCAAAGGAATTGACCGAGTATACATCAAACATAGTAAGTAAACTAAAAACTAACTGGATGCTTCCTGAAAGTACATACAGGAAGCCATTAAGGGATGCAAACAGCATCTTTTCTTTTGACATGCCTGAACATTGTTCCATAGATATCCCTCAACTAAGCAGCTTTCCTCCCTGGAACACTACAAATGCCAATAACCAGGCAACAGCTAATCCATAAACTACGGAAAAAGCAGTCCATTTCCATGATCCAGTCTCTTTTTTGATGATCCCAACCACTGCTACACAGGGCATATACAGCAGACTGAAAACCATAAGGCTCATTGCTGTGACAGCATACATATTGGGATCAGCAAGCAAGCTGTCTGTAAGGGCAAGCTCATCATCACCAACCCCATACA
>CAZAMM010000121.1:0-2280 GCA_964486435.1 uncultured Methanosarcinales archaeon
GGATCAGCAAGCAAGCTGTCTGTAAGGGCAAGCTCATCATCACCAACCCCATACAAAACTCCCAGAGATGCCACAACTATCTCCTTGGCCACGAATCCAAATAGCAAAGATACAGAGATTTTCCAGTCAAATCCGAGAGGACCCAATAAAGGTTGAATGGCATGTCCTATGATGCCTATAAAGCTGTTCTCGCTGCCATATTCAACCCCCCATGGCAAGGCAGCCAGCAACCATATAACAACAGAACCACCCATAATTATAGTCCCGGCTTTTCTAATGTACATAGAACCATTATCCCACATATGACGTATACTGTTCTTTAAAGTTGGGACCCTGTATGGTGGAAGTTCCAGAATGAACGGAGCTGGATGTCCTTTGAGAGTGGTGGTGCGCAACAGTTTTGCAGAGGCCACAGCTACAAGTATACCCAGCAAGTATATGTAAAAGATAACGGTTCCAGCATTGTTACTGAAGAAAGTACCTGCAAACAGTATGTAAATAGGCAGTCTTGCCCCGCAGGAAATGAAAGGTACCACCATAATAGTGGCCATACGGTCCATGCGATCCTCTATGCTGCGAGTAGCCATAATAGCAGGCACATTGCATCCGAAACCAAGAAGCATAGGAATAAATGACTTGCCCTGCAATCCGATCTTGTACATGATCCGGTCTACGATAAAAGCAGCTCTTGCCAGATAGCCGCTGTCCTCAAGCATAGAAAGCAGGAAGAAAAGAATGAAGATATTGGGTATGAAAGCAAACACTGAGCCCACGCCACCAATAATACCCTCTCCTATCAGCGAAGCAAGCCATTCAGGACGAATATGAATTGCAGCCATTTTCCCAAACCATGCAAAGGTCATTTCAATAATGGCCATAAAGGGATTTGCAAAACTGAAAGTCAGCTCAAAGGCACCCCACATAAGAGCAAGGAATATCGGAATACCCAGATACTTATTGGTCATGACACGGTCTATCATATCTGAAGTAGTCATACGCGTCATACAGCGTTCGCACATCTGAGGGAACACGGCACTTATGACCTCATATCTTTTGTCTGCCATCAAAGCTTCATATTCTTCAATATCTACGCTGGCAAGAATGCTTTTTATCTCCAGGGTTACACTGCTTCCGGCGATCTTACGAAGGATGTTCTCATCTCCATCCAAGAGCCTTACAGCCAGCCACCTTAGAGGGTACCTTGAGGCAAGTTCCTTGTCCTGGGAAAGTACCTTTTCTAGTTCTATTATCCTGGACTCGATCTCATCACCATAACCTATTTCCCGGCCATGATGGTTTTCCTTTTGCTTCTCAGCTATCACGGTGTCCAGAAGTTCAGATATACCGACATTATCACTTGCTATGGTCAGAACGACAGGCATGGCAAGGATCTTTTCCATTTTCTCTACATGCAGCTTGTCTCCCCTTTCTTCCGCCAGATCATACATATTGAGAGCAATGATCATTTTTGAGCCAAGTTCCATGAGCTGCGTGGTCAGATACAGATTTCTCTCGATATTGGTGGCATCCACTATCTGTACCACCACATCGGGCTTTTCATCAACGATAAAGTCCCTGGCTACAACCTCATCCAGAGAGTAAGCAGTAAGACTATAAGTTCCGGGAAGGTCAATGACCTCTATTTCATATCCTTTGTAAATCTTAAAACCGCTTTTCTTTTCAACTGTGACGCCCGGCCAGTTCCCCACATGCTGCCTGGAACCAGTTATCACATTAAAAAGAGTGGTCTTCCCCACATTAGGATTACCTGTAAGGGCTACTCTTATCCTGTTACCTGTCATCGTCTCCCCATCGCAAAGCTCTAGAAACATACAAAAATGCGTTATTCAGCCACATTATAAAACATCCTGCTGCATGAGATTATGCAAGGGTCTCTACAACAATGTTCACAGCTTCTTGCCTTCTCATGGAAAGACTGTAACCCTTGATACGAAACTCAATAGGGTCACCCAGAGGTGCAGTTCTCACCACCTGAATTTCTGAACCCGGAACCAATCCCATGTCCATAAGCTTCCTCCTTACCGTACCTTTGGCAAGAACTTTGACGATTCTCGCTTTTTCCCCAGGTCGCAGATCATTAAGTGTACTTTCCACCATTATATTCCCCTGTTTTACAAAGCTGCTGTTTTTTAGCACTAAACATGGTTTTAGATATATAGCAATTTCGGATTAGCTAATATAGTTAAGTAAACAAAAAACATAAAAATTTAAGGTCTTGTTAATTAAACATCGCTAACTCTTTATTTCTATATTTCATTA
>CAZAMM010000122.1:0-2241 GCA_964486435.1 uncultured Methanosarcinales archaeon
CCTTCGTGGTGGTGGCGAACAAGATCGACAGGATACACGGATGGAACCCTGTACCCAATGCTTCTTTCCTTGTAAGCTACAATAAGCAGGCTGAACATGTGAAACAGTATCTGGATAATAAGTTCTATGAGGTCATAGGTGAGTTGTTCAATATTGGGTTCAATGCAGATCGTTATGATAGGATAAAGGATTTCCAGCACACTATCGGTGTAATTCCCATAAGCGGACATACGGGGGAAGGGATACCGGATGTGCTGATGGTATTGCTCGGACTGGCCCAGAAATTCCTGGAAGCCAATCTGCAATATGATGCCACTGGTCCGGGAGTAGGTACAGTGCTTGAAGTGAAGGATGAGCGTGGACTTGGTACCACTGTAGATCTGATCCTTTATGATGGCATGTTACAGAAAGGCGATACGATCGTTCTCGGAAGCCTTGGTGATCCCATCCAGACCAAAGTAAGGGCCATTCTGAAGCCCAGACCTTTGGCAGAGATCAAATCCGAAGAAAAGTTCCAGCAGGTAGAGAAAGTCATTGCAGCTGCAGGTATAAAGATATCCGCTCCCAACCTCGACGGAGCCCTTGCGGGAACTCCTTTGAGAGTAGCTGATCCTGAAACTATAAATAAGATAGTCAAAGAGATCAGGCAGGAAGTGGATGCAGTACACATTGATACTGATACAATGGGTATCACTATCAAAGCCGATACTATAGGTTCCCTTGAAGCTCTTGTCAATGAGCTCAAAAAAGAGGATATACCCATCAGGAAGGCTGATGTCGGCGATATTACTCATCGTGATATCGTTGAAGTCTCTGCGATTGAAGATGCTCAATACTCTGTATTGGTAGGGTTCAACGTAAAGATATTACCCGATGCCAAAGAAAAAGCTCAGTTGTCCAGCATCAAACTATTCGTGAATGATGTGATCTACAGGCTCATTGACGACTATAAGGAGTGGATCGAAGAACAGAAAGAACTCTCTGAAAAGAACATCTCCGAAACTATTGTGAAGCCTGCGGTCTTTGAGATCATGCGTGATTGTATTTTCAGACAGAGCAAGCCTGCTGTTGTAGGAGTGAGAGTAAGATCGGGTATTGTAAGGACCAACGTAGAGATCACAAATTCAGATGGCGTGGTTGTAGGCAAGATCAAAGGCCTGCAATTGCGAAGTGAGAACATCGGTACTGCAAGGACAGGGATGGAAGTGGCCATGGCCATTGAAGGGCCAACGGTCGGGCGGCAGATAAAAGAGGAAGACATTCTTTATGTAAATGTGCCCGAAAGGCATGCGAAGATCCTTGAGCATGAGATCTCGGACTCCCTCTCTGCAGATGAAGTGGAAGCTTTGGATGCATTCCTGGACATTAAAAGAAAGGATAATCCATTCTGGGCAAAGTGAATACAGTCTATATCATATTAAGCGAATTACAAGAGTTTAAAACTATATGGAGGAATAAAGTGGCAGATTTTAAAGTAGTTGTTTCAGATCCAAAGACAAAGAGTTATCAGTTCGATGTGAAAGGACCTGATGCAAACAAGTTCATAGGAAAGACAATAGGCCAGGATATCGACGGGTCTATAGTGGGTCTCTCCGGTTACAAATTGTTGATTACCGGAGGAAGCGATAAGAGTGGCATGGTCATGAGACCAGATCTCCCAGGCCCCAAAAGAAAAAGGGTACTTGTCTCCACAGGTGTGGGTTATGTACCTAAGGCCGATGGCATGCGCCGCAGAAAGACCATGCATGGTAGAGAGATATCACCTGATATCGTCCAGATCAACACCAAGGTTGTAGAATACGGAGAAAAATCCATCGAAGATATACTTGGTGGCGGTAAGACAGAAGAGTGATCCAGTCCAGGGATCATTCGCTTTTTTCTTTTTCATATGCTCCTTAAAAATGTTATTTTTCTATAGGTCCTTATTCTGAAATCGTTAGTTGGCATTGGTAAGTAAACATGGTTATATGTTATTAGGACTTATAGTTCTGCATGAACTGTCCCAGGTGCAAAAGCCCTAATCATAAAAAGAACGGAAAAATAAGTGAACGCCAACGATACCAATGTCATGATTGTGGATATAACTATTCAGTAGAGCTCAAATCAACAGCTAGCTCTGCTTTTGTTAAACGGCAGGCTTTGCAACTCTATCTGGAGGGATTAGGATTTCGTTCAATAGGACGTATATCCGTCTTTCCGCAGATGTTCTTTTATTTTTGGTAATTTTCGTACAAACCTGTA
>CAZAMM010000123.1:0-2182 GCA_964486435.1 uncultured Methanosarcinales archaeon
GTCCTTATTGCAACAGACGGATCTAAATGCAGTCAAAATGCAGTACTTAAAGGGATGGAACTTGCAAAATCAATGGATGCTAAGGTCTATGTTTTTTATGTCTTGGACAAATGTGCATACGTGCCTTCCCTGTTGAATGGATCGGCTCATCTGGGTTCAATATGGGATGTCATTGAGGACATGATCCGCAAGGAAGGAAATGATGCTATCCGGTATTCCAAAAATATTCCAGAGGATAGGGGAATAAATTGTGAAGGCGTGCTAGTAGGAGGTGATGCTGCTCACGAGATCCTGGAGTTTACAGAGCGCAATAACGTAGATATGATCGTGATGGGAACCCTGGGTATAGGGGGTTGGAAAGATTTCTGCTTGGGAGTGTAGCTGACAAGGTAGCTAGGCATTCAAAGATCTCTGTTCTTGTGGTTAAGAAAGAAAAGCAGAATTAAGAAGTTGACTACTGGGATAATGAAATATGATTCATCAGAATAAGGAGACTTAGAGATATGGTAACAGAAGCTTGTATTACTAAAGAACCAAAAGGTCTAGGTTTTTTTGAAAGATACCTTACGATTTGGGTCATTCTGTGTATCATTGCAGGTATATTGCTGGGAAGATTTGCTCCGAGCGTAGCTTTGTATCTGGATAGCCTATCCATTTATGTTGGTGAAGCTCCTGTGGTTTCGATACCTATAGCCATCTGTCTATTCTTCATGATGTATCCCATTATGGTAAAAATCGATTTTGGAGAGGTACTTAAAGCAGGGAAGGCTCTTAAACCGGTGGGCCTTACACTGTTCATCAACTGGGCAATAAAGCCTTTTACCATGTATGCTATTTCAGTCTTTTTCCTGGGTACGCTTTTCTTGGGTTTTATAGGGCCGGAGGCTATGGACCTTGTTAAAATGCCATTTGGTCTTGATCTGCCAGTAGGTACAACGTATGGTGAAGGCACTGTAGTGCTGGTAGATGGTGTAAAAATGCTTGAGATTCCTTTGTGGCGCAGTTATCTGGCCGGTTGTATCCTTTTGGGCATTGCACCATGTACAGCCATGGTGCTTGTATGGGGTTTTCTTGCAAAGGGCAATGATGCTCACACTCTTGTGATGGTCGCCATTAATTCGCTGACAATGCTGTTCCTTTACGGTCCCCTGGGAGGGTTCCTGCTTGGAGTGGGCAAGCTTCCGGTTCCATGGCAGGCATTGGCTCTCTCCATTGGGATATATGTAGCACTTCCACTCGCTGCCGGATATATCTCTAGGAAGCTCATCATTAAGAGCAAAGGCGAAGCGTGGTTCAACACAAGTTTTGTACACTTTCTAACTCCGGTGACCATTATAGCCCTGCTGATAACACTCATCCTGCTGTTTAGTTTCAAGGGAGAAGCCATCCTTTCACAGCCTCTGACGATCCTATGGATAGCTATCCCCCTGTTCATTCAGACTACATTCATCTTCCTGCTGGGGTATGTGCTCTCCAAAGTTCTGGGACTTAGTTATAAGGATGCTGCTCCTTCTGCTATGATCGGTGCATCAAATCATTTTGAGGTTGCAATTGCGACTGCTACAATCCTGTTCGGTCTGTCATCAGGTGCGGCACTGGCAACTGTAGTAGGTGTACTCATTGAGGTACCTGTGATGTTGATGCTGGTAAAGTTCTGCTTGAGAACAAAAGGTTGGTTTGCAAGTTGATACTAACCTTTTCCTTTTTAATTAAAAAAGTAAATCAAAATATATTTAATATGGTGTTCAGATGAATAAGTTACTTTTTGTGTTACTCGTCCTGACTTTATTTTCAGCAGGATGTGTGGGGAATAACGATGAGGGGAAAACAAAAGTGATGAATGGAAGTCTGCAAGCAGCTCCTCATATAGAAGTCATACATTTCCATGGAAATAATCAATGTTACAGTTGTCAAACCGTGGGAGCTTATGCTGAGGAAACAGTGAATACATACTTTGCAGATGAGCTCAGATCTGGAAAAATTGCGTTCAAGCATGTGAACTATGATCTACCCGAGAACAAGGAACTGGTTCAAAGATATGGAGCTGCATATTCTTCTCTGTGGATAGGCACATATAATGAAGCGGGGTTTTCTGCAGAGCAGAACATGGATGTCTGGTATAAGATCGACAATAAAACAGATTACATGTCCTATCTAAGTAAGGTTATAGATGAAAAGCTGG
>CAZAMM010000124.1:0-1978 GCA_964486435.1 uncultured Methanosarcinales archaeon
TATATTCATATCTCTGGGAAAGCTCAAGACTTGAGATATTGGTCTTTGGATCAACCCCGGAATTGATCATTTGATCTACTCCGGCTTTACGGGCACGTTGTATAGTTTCATCCCTATCCTTGTTGAATTTAGGGAAATCAAGGTGGCAGTGCGAATCTATTAACTGGTAATCCATAGTAGATCATTAATTGTTTGCTATAATCATAAAGTGAACGATTCAAAATTTCTTAATGAACACAGCTGGTAGATTTTAATAAAAAAATTTCCAGGCATTGCTGCCTGGCAGCAGCTTATAAATTCACTGCATATTCCACAATTTCTTCTTGTCGAGCAGGATGTTTATGGCTGTTATAAGCGCGTCCACAGATGCTGTCACGATGTCGGTGCTTGCAGCATGGGCTGTTACTACACGTCCATCTTCGTCCTCTACGCCTATAGTGACCTCGGCAAGAGCATCGGCGCCTCCGGTAATGGCTTCAATGCGGAAGTCTCGTATCTTAACCTTTGTATATCCGGCAATCATTTGCTGTACTGCCTTAACGGCTGCATCCACTGGTCCGGTGCCTATGTTGGATGCAACTGCCTCCTCATCACCAACGATTGCTCTGACCACTGCAGTGGGTGTTGTGAGGTTGCTAGTCATTACTGAAAGTTCCTTGAGCTTTATAATCTCGCTGCCAAGGTTCCTTCCCAGTACATCTGATGCAACAGCATGCAGGTCCGCATCACATATCCTTTTTCCTTTGTCGGCGATAGCCTTGATTCTCCTGACTATCTCGTCCAATTGTTCTTCTGTGGTATCGATGCCTGCATCTTCCAGCGATTTCTGAACAGCGTGCTTACCAGCATGCTTGCCCAGTACAATTCGTCTCTTGTGGCCTACCATCTCTGGTGTCATGATGCCGGGCTCAAATGTATCTGCCTTGGTGAGCACTCCGTGGGTGTGGATGCCAGACTCGTGGGCAAAGGCATTTTCACCAACAACAGGCATGTTCGGTGGTATGTGTATGCCTGTATATTTCTCAACCATCTTAGATGTTTCAAGCAAATATTCTGTATTGATGTTCGTCTTTGCACCATAGATCGATTGAAGACACATGACCACTTCAGCAAGATTAGCATTACCAGCTCTTTCTCCAATGCCATTAACAGTCACCTGTATCTGGCTTGCTCCAGCTTCGACTGCCATAAGACTGTTTGCCACCGCAATTCCAAAGTCATTATGGCAATGTACGTCTATGGGAATATTTACTTCCTTGCTGACTGCTCCTACCAACTGGTACATGCGGGAAGGGGACATTATTCCCACGGTGTCAGGCACGTTGATTATGTCACACCCTGCTTCTTCCACTGCCTTGTATATCTGTGTGAGATAGTCAAGGTCTGTACGGGTGGCATCCATGGCTGAAAACATGCATTTTACACCGTGCTCCTTGATGTAGTGGACCGCATCCACAGCCATTGTGAGCACTTCTTCTTTGCTTTTCTTTATTGTGTGGATCCTTTGTATGTCAGATGTAGATACGAATGTATGTATCATATCCACGTCAGTATCAAGGCATGTATCCAGATCTTTCGTTAGCACTCTTGCAAGGCCACATACATCCAGTCTAAGGCCTTCGTTGGCGATAGCTTTTACAGACTGTTTATCTCCTTCTGAAGAAATAGGAAATCCGGCTTCGAGAACATCTATCCCCAACTTGTCCAGTTGCCTTGCGATCTTCAGTTTCTGGTCATTTGTCAGGGAGACTCCGGGTGTCTGTTCACCATCGCGCAGTGTTGTATCGAAAATAGTTATCTTCTTGTTCAACAGCGATTCAGTGTTATAAAAAACGATCCCTCAGTTGTACTTCTGCGCTCATATTAATCATAAACGTGTGACTACTTATAGTATTTATAACTTTCTTTCCTCTCTGCATATCCAACTGAGACCATCTAATTAGGTCCAAATACTCCCTATTCTAATTAGACAACATTT
>CAZAMM010000125.1:0-1891 GCA_964486435.1 uncultured Methanosarcinales archaeon
AACTATATACGAATATGCTTCATCTATATGAGATACGCGACTGGATGTATGAGTGTGAACTTTGTCTTTTCCTGGCAGAAGTGCATTTTATAGATGCACAGGTGTCTCCTGTATGTCACGAGTTCTGCCATGTGTTAACTGGCAGTAAGCTTGAAGAAATGCTTGATATTTTACAAAACCAGCATTGTTCCTGCATGAACGTACATTCCTGTGTTCAAAAAGAAGAGCTTGATGAATTTAAGTCTGTAATGGACCGAATAGCATCACAGCAATGGGATCTACTCAACTCTGCTAAGATCCTTCAGGCTCAGATAATATTGCAAAAGCTTTCCAGTGGACTCAGCAATGATATTATCAAGGTGCACAAAGAACGAGGACACCCCCAGTTATACTCTGGAACAGAAAGATAATCTCCTAAACAGAGATCTTTTTATCACCATTACATGTTCTGTTGTAACTTTCTTATGCGAGTGGATGAAATGCCATCGTCGCTATACTCATCTTCGGCAACTATAGTTATTAGAGATTCAACTTCTGCCGGTATTTCTATTTGTGTCCCTTTTCGGCTGAAAACAAGAAAATCGATCTTTTTCTCCCTGAAATGTTCAAGAAGAGAATAGAGGTTGTCTTCAAAGCGATAATATTTTGGGTCAAAGAGCCTCTTCATAGTATCAGCACCTATTATAAAAGTAGAATCCGGAAAAACGATAGCCTTTTCTGCAAAAAGAGGTGCATTTGTCACAAATATATCTCCCATAAAGTAAGGATCATATAGGGATTTTATTGAAGATATTCTCTCCTCAAGCGAGATATAGTCTATTGGTGGTTTGTCTACATTGAGGATTGAAAGTTCGAAATTTACTGGTAAACCGTACTTCCTGGATGCTATCCTTGCCATTTCCATGTGGTTCTTATGGCAAGGGTCAAAGGAACCAGAGAATATTATTTTGTGTGAGCCCTGTGTATTCATATCTTGCCCACATATTCTTACAACTTTTGGGATGGTATCAGATGAATTTACCTTATGCAACAGCATATCTGATATTGACTTTATAGCTTGTGCCTGCTTTATCTGTGGCATTTCCTGAGAAGATAATCCTGTCCCGTCTGTTATTACGACATCCAGGTCACAGGATGTAGCTATCATGTTAATGATCAACCTGGTAACGATAGCCTCTTCATGTTCTCTCTCCCTTTTTTCTAAGAAAAGAATGCTATAGGAAATTGTTTTTTGAAATGACTGTACTGCCACATGCAATTCATGCTGCCTTTCTTTCCGTTCACCAGTTCTTGCCAGAGTACAGGTCACCCCAATACCAAGGAGATGTTCTAATCCTTTTTGTTCAGAACTTTGCAGCAGTACTGCTTTTTGAAAGGCGGCCATGGCCATTGCCCGTGCAGTCCTTGTAGAAGCATATTTTTCCGGCTTCCTGCAAGTGAAAGCATCAAGTGCCCGCTGGCTATATGGCACTATCGCTTCCAGTAAAGTGGCAGAACCTCCTCCATATCGCAATAATTCTCCGATAGCCTCAGTTCCTCCACCTGTTATCGAAAGCACCAGTTCATATACAGAGGAGTGTATCTTATGTACCAGCTCTTTTATTTCCATAGTTATGCTTTTTTAGGCTCCGGGTTCTTTTAAAATTTACTCATAGCTTGTTTGGAGTGTGAATATTAGAGTTATGTTCTTAATATACAAATCCTAATCTTACGAGATAACATCTGACAACCTAATTCCATTATGGTATCTATGTTTGAATATTCAGATTTACATTTGAAACCACTGTTATTTTATGTGATGGTTTGAATACGGATGTTGTAATTCAGTCTATAAAGTATAGGGTCCTCTGAGATTCCCTCTCTATTGCAGTACTAATCCTCCTTTTTTAGA
>CAZAMM010000126.1:0-1833 GCA_964486435.1 uncultured Methanosarcinales archaeon
CATTCTTATAATATATATTCTACGAACACCTATATATACAATAAATAATAACATTTAATTGTGGGCAATCACTTTCCTTAAAAATAACTGGAGCGTGTTATGCAATGGTTTTGGGTGCACAATGGGACCTTAAGACTGACACATCTATTAATGAGATCCGTAAGGAGATGTCAGTTCGTGAAGTAATGACCAGTAATGTGGTCGTTGCAAATATAAATTCTAGTGTTCTTGAAATTGCCCGGGAGATGATCAGCCAGAAAGTAGGTAGTGTGATCATCACTGATGGTGGAGATCCCGTAGGAATAATTACAGAGACTGACATCATCAGCAAAGTGGTGATCAATAACATGATGCCAGCTACAATTGTGGCAGGTAATATTATGTCTTCTCCCATCATAGCAACAAAACCATCAACTAATGTCATAGAAGCTGCAGAACAGATGACCAGATGCAACATTCGCAGGCTGGCAGTGATAGATGGTGACAGGATAGTAGGTATCATCACAGACAGGGATATCCTTATAGTATCGCCTGGCCTCAACACTATTCTTGAAAGCCTGATAGAACTGCATCGGGACGAGGATAATTTTGCCGAAGAGTCAGGGATAGAAAGGGGAATATGCCAGAGATGTGGTGCGTATACAGACCTTACCCTGATGAACGGACTTATGCTCTGCGAAGACTGCAAAGAGGAAGAAGGCTATTACGACTAACCGTGTATTATTAGCCCGTCCATTCTAAATGGAGGATATCTATGACCGTAGAGAGGATAATGTCAAAGAATCCCTTATATGTTAAAGAGACTGACCACATGACCCACGCACGTCAAGTGATGCGTGATCATTTTTTGAGAGGGGTACCTGTAGTTAACGATTCCATGAAAGTCATTGGAATGCTTACAGATGGAGATATACTTGAAATAAGAGACACTAAGTCCAATATTACAGTGAAAGGGTATGCAAGGGCAGTTCCGATGATCATACCTGAAATGGAAATATTGAAAGCTGCCCGCTTAATGCTGGATGCAGCCCAGCACAGAGTTCCTGTTGTATCAGGTATTGACAGGCAGTTAGTGGGTATCATAAGCGATGTAGATATACTGGCAGCTGTCAAACCAACAAAAAAGTCTCCTCTATTTGTAAAAGAGATCATGATGACAGATATGATAACCTGCTATCCGGATGACAGTATAACCAAAATGTGGCATCAAATGCTTGAACACGACTATACCGGAATACCTGTAGTATCACATTCCAATGAAACTATTGGAATGGTTACCAGAAGAGATATCATAAAAGCAGGTTATGCAAGAGTGGCAGAAGTTGACGGACGGGGCGCAAAAACCGGTGAAGCACCGAAAGTGGAGAAGGTCATGTCCACTCCTATGTACACTTTACCCCCGGAGGCTTCCCTTAAAGAGGCCATTGATAAGATCCTGCAATATGACATTGGCAGGATAGCCGTAGCCAGCAATGAGAAGCTATTGGGTATCGTAAGCAGGTCTGCATTATTATCCGCCTGTCTTGTAGGTACCGGTTTCTGAAACTGGTGAAGCTATAATATAAAGATGAGGACCTTTTCTTTTTGGTCCCTGAAAGCATTATAGAGAAGAACAGTTATTGTGCCGGTGGTTAAATTGACAAAAAAAATAACAGATATGGTCACAGCAGACAGATCGAAATTCCAGAACAATAAAGAATACCCGGGTAGCAACAAAAAAGATCCTAGTATGCTAAGCACTACAAGTACTATGGATGTAGCACCTGTTGAGTTCAAATCCAAGGCTGCAGAAAACAAGGGTGATATGAGTATTGTGGCCAAGAAAGATGTGAT
>CAZAMM010000127.1:0-1811 GCA_964486435.1 uncultured Methanosarcinales archaeon
AATACGCTAACACAAACATAGTTCTGAGGGACGGTGAGATCATTGAAACTTCAGAATGAGTATTTCAAACGTAACATGTATGCTGAACTTGCAAAAAGGAATCTTAGAAGGCACATGGCACGTACAGTCCTTGCAGCTGTAGGGATCATCATAGGAGTGATTGCCATTTCATCCATGGGAATACTGGGCAACAGCCTGAAGATGTCAGTGTCTGATTCTTTGGGAGATGTAGGAAATCAACTTATAGTTTATCCTGGATTCGGAGAAACAGCGATCACTGAAAAGCAAGTGGAGAAAATGCAGAAAGTTGCAGGTACAGAGAACATTATACCCATATATTCCGGCGGTTCAATAGCTGAATACAAAAATAAGAAAACTTATGGAAATGTATATGGTTTTGAAAGTGATGAGCTGCCAACTCTTGTGGAGATAGAAAAAGGCCGCATGTATAAGCGTGGCTCTTCAGATTGTGTGATAGGTTCACAGCTTGCAGAAGACCTTGAAGTCAACATCGGTGGCAAAATAACTGTAGAAGATACTAAGTTCAGGGTAATAGGTATCCTGAAGGAGCGGGGCATGGGCTTTGACATCAGTGCTGATAGTGCGGTCTTTATGGATACACAGACGTTCACCAAGGTCTACAAGGAAACAGATGATGGTTATAATAATGTGATCGTCCAGGTAAAGGATATCAATGAAATAGATATTGTCAAAGCTGACCTTGAGGACAGGCTCAACAAGAAAGATGAAGAAGTGTTCGTGTTGGCAACGAATACCATTCTGTCCAGCATAGAGGATATTTCAAGATACATTTCACTGTTCCTGATGGGAATAAGCTCCATTTCCCTGCTTGTGGCAGGGGTGAGCATCCTCAATGTAATGCTAATGTCCACCATGGAGCGTACCCGCGAAATAGGCATAATGAAAGCAGTAGGGGCTTCAAGAAAAGATGTGCTCAAGATGTTCCTGCTGGAGGCACTGTTTCTGGGAACGGCTGCAAGCCTCATTGGAGGAATATTGAGTTTCGGAGGCGGATTTTTGATAACTGTGCTTATCATGAAGGAGGCATCCTACCTGTTCGCACCATCAAGCATCGCTTATATACTAGTGGGAATAGGATTCGGTATATTTACAGGTGTTGCAGGCGGCGTATATCCTGCCTGGAAAGCTGCCCAGATGAGACCACTGGATGCATTGAGGCATGAGTAAATACAAAACTCACTTTGCCTTTTTAGATAGCAGCTTCTGATGCACTTTTTCGCCTCTAAGCTCCCGGATAGCATCAGCTGCCACCCACCTAGCACTGATACTATTTGTTTGTTGCAATTCCTCTGCCAGTTCTATAGCCAGGGTGTTCAGTGAGAGGTTACGCTTGCCTATCTGGCGCAGGGCCCAGTTGACAGCCTTTTTCACGAAGTTCCGTTTATCCAATGCGCCTTCTTGGATCATTGGGAAAAAAGCAATAAAATGATCATCTGAGGCTTTCTTATCGCTCACGGCAAGACGTGCCATCAGCACAAAACCTGCTCTTTTTACGAATTCTTCTTCCCTGTGGCTCCACTCTGCCGCTTTGTCATAGACACATGGCATATCCTCGAAAAGGTTCATACAATACTGGTCGCAGATCTCCCAATAATCGAATTCGCTTACCCATTGTTCTATCTGCTCCTCAGTGACATATCGCACATCATCCACCATGCTTGCAAGTATCCGGGTTTCCCGGTAGCCATAGGCCCACAAAATGGCTGCAAGCCCGTGGTCTTTTCCGATACTCTTCGCTATTCTCCGAAGTTCAGGAATAGCAACACCAT
>CAZAMM010000128.1:0-1810 GCA_964486435.1 uncultured Methanosarcinales archaeon
CGCATTTCTATTATTCTGCCACCGTTTGTCACGACACGTCCTGTGATCTCATTAACAGTGCCCATATCTGCTGTCACAAGTATGAACCTGTCCTGCAGGCGTTTCACACCCTCAATACAAAGATCAGCAAGATCATCTAACATGAACTCCAGTCTGTAAAACACCTTAGAATGTTCTTTACGTATCTCAGCGACAGATCCCAGTGTAACCTGCTTTCCATCCTTGATTATCAGAATACGATCACATAACTTCTCCATTTGATATAGGTTGTGAGCACTGAAAATAATGGTCTTTCCGTTTTTCTTGAGTGATCTTATATACTCTGTTATGAATCTGGAAGTCATAGGATCAAGGCCTGAACCCGGTTCATCATATATGAGAAGTTCCGGATCATTGATCAGGGACCTTGCAATAGCAACCTTACGGCGCATACCTTTGGAAAGATCTCCAATTCGCTTGCCTGCTGCATTGAGCGAGAGATCTTTTATCAAAGAATCTATCCTTTTTCTGGCAATGTGCCTATCTACATCATATAGTTCACTGAAGAAGAGTAAGTAATCATCCACATACATGCCTTCATAGAGGGGAGATTCTTCCGGCAAGAATCCAAGTATAGATTTAACCCGTACAGGATCCACTGATATATCGATACCGTTTATTTGTAGGCTTCCCGCTGTAGGATGTACCAGGCAGCTTAACATTTTCAGAGTAGTGGTCTTACCTGCACCATTAGGACCTACGATACCGAATATCTCGCCCTTTTCCACATTGAAACTTAACCGGTCTACGGCAACAAATTCACCGTATTCCTTTCTTAACCCATTCACTTCGATCATGTATAAGATAAAATAATACTTTAAATTATATATAATTACTTGACATTGTCTTCAGATACTTATATGCCAATGAAAGAGCTGCTCAGATGTGTCCATACCTATTAATATAATAAATTCATTATATATTTTAATGCCAGGCTGGTATACTGTTGCCAAATGGGAATTGATCCGATCGGGAATGAAGTTCAGCCGCAGGTCTATAATTGTAGTCCTGTTCACGCTACTGCTACTCTCGGGTGTATCTTATGCAGTATCTCTTACAGGCATGAATCTGGACCAGAAGATATACAGTGTGGTCACTTCTTCCTCAGAGCTGAACAGTATTATCGACAGTGATGACAGATTCGATGTATTGCCTGCGGATAGCATGGATGCTGACATAACTATCGTTGAGGACCGTGCATACATTTCGGGCACAAAGAAATCAATTGCTGCTGCAGATGCATTGGAAAAGGTATTCATCAATTACAGAGAAACTATGCTTTCATCATACAACGATATCAACAACAGCCATCCGGTATGGATTGCTATCCATGACCTTGAAAGACCAGAGAGTTTCCAGGTATTTGAAAGCGCTACAAAGAAAGATGATCAGTTATCAGATATTGAGAATGAAAAATTGGAAGGTAGCGAAGAAAATAAAAGAACCTCAACGGCTGGAAAACACACTTCAACAATTATTTCACCTGAAGAACTGTATGAACTGGAAAACAGCAATTCTGAAACACTATTTGAGAGGCAGGCCATTGCCACACCTTCAAATTTCACACCACCCATACCTTTCACAGCAATACTTTATTCTTTTCTGTTCATCTTTCCCATCTATTTTGTGTCCCAGTTCTATTCTTCCAGTATAATGGAAGAGAGAACGAAACGCAGATGTGAGCTGTTGCTTGTGGCACCGCTTAAAAGCAGGGACATAGTGCTTGGAAAAAGCATACCTTACATACTCTTTGCCATGCTCTTGCTATTTA
>CAZAMM010000129.1:0-1593 GCA_964486435.1 uncultured Methanosarcinales archaeon
CATGACACCTTTTGGAAAACCTGTTGTACCTGATGTGTACTGCATATTCACTACATCGTTGCAGTCAAGTGACTGTTTGATCCTTTGGAATTGCTCCTCATCTCCATGTTTTCCAAGCAACATGATCTCAGCACTGTTATACATGCCTCGGTGCTTCTCCTGGCCAATGAATATAACGCTCTTCAGGAAAGGGAACCTCTCACTGCGCAGTTTTCCACGCTGCTGCGTTTTAAGTTCAGGTACCAGTTCGTACATGATGTCTATATAATTCACATCTCTGAACCCGTCAATGATTGCTATAGCTTTCATGTCGGACTGCTTTATGACATATTCCACCTCGTGGCTTTTGTATGCTGTATTAACAGTTACAAGCACAGCGCCTATCTTGGCAGTTGCGAACATGAAGGTCAGCCAGTCAGGGACGTTTTTAGCCCATATACCCACGTGATCGCCTTTTCCAATACCCATAGCCATTAAGCCTTTGGCAAATGTATTCACACGCTCATCGAATTCCCTGTAGGTGAATCTCAGATCCCTATCTGGATATACCATGAATTCCCTGTCAGGATCATTAGCCACCACATTCTCTAAAACTGCACCCAACGTATCTTCAATAAATGGCATTTCATATCCCCTTAAATCTTGATATGATTGTTCACTTCTGATCTTCAGTAATAATATGTTCCTGAAGTTTTTTTCTTATGTCATCCGGTATCGGGACAGATCGCTTGTTCAAAAAATCATAATGAACTGTCACAGCCTGGCCTTTTGCTTTCAGTCCTCCATTTTGCCAGGCTTCCTGACCTATCGTGAAAGAAGAATTACCTATCCTTACAATAAATGTACGGATCTCCACGTCCTCACCATAGTACATTTCTCCAAGGTAATCGAATTCGGTCCTTGCAAGGATAAGCTTCCATTTCTCATAGCTTAGACTAAGGTCGGGTGTAAAGAGACGGAAGACGGGATTACGAGCTTGTTCTAGCCATTCGGAAATAGCGATATTATTTATATGCTTCAGCCCATCGGCATCTCCAAACCTGGGAGTGACTGTTGTTGTGAACATCTGTATTACCTCCTTTAGAGGGGAGTATAGACCACTGCAAGGATCTGTGCCTCATGATCTCCTGCTGCATGTACATGATGTGGTATCACAGAATCATAATAGATACTGTCGCCAGCATTGAGCTTATACTGCTCCTTTCCGTACATGACCTCGATCTGGCCTTTTAGCACGTAGATGAATTCCTCTCCTTCGTGGGCTGAAAGATTGATCTCCGCACATCCGAGGGGGTGAACATCTATTAGGAATGGTTCCATGTGCCTGTCTACCTTGTTAGATGCCAGGGATGAAAACTCCAGTATGCTTTCCCTTGGGATTTTGCAGTTACCCGAGAACCTTACTATCTGTTCGGACCTTCCGGCCTTTACAACAACAGGCGTATTCTGTGTTGCATCATCAAGGAAAGTTCCCAGACGCACTCCAAGTGCACGGGCTATTTGTAACAGGGGTGTCAATGAGGGTATAAGGGCACCATTCTCAAGCTGCTGTATAAGTTCCACACTGCTGTGACTTGCTTCTGCCAGCTCTTC